>CAYULH010000048.1:0-36776 GCA_964445645.1 uncultured Aureispira sp.
TTTTTTAAGGACTAGTAGCTCACTGGTTTTATATGTTTAGTTTTTAATAGGTCAAGGTGTTTAGTTGTTCACTAGGTATTAGAGTTAGTTTGGTTTCATGGTTTTTAAGAATCAGTATTCAAGAGTTTATAGCATTTTAGTTTTATGGGGCAAAGGAAGTTAGTCGTTCATAGTTTTTAAAAGTTTAGTTATCTTTTCATAAATTGTGTAAGGTTTAGTAATTCATTGTTTGAACGTTTAAGTTTCCATTAGATTTTAAGGACATCTGTTTACTAAGGTCTGCAATTTCATGGTTACATCAGCTTCATAGTATGCCACAGGTTTCAAGTAATTAATTTTTACTCTTGTTTTAGAGACAAAGACTTTCTAAGGTCTTAACGTTATCAAATTTAGAAGAATTACTAATCTTGCTAGTGTTTTATTGGTATGTTACCAACATCCTTCTATTCCTTAATGACCGAATTTTCCAAAACGTTACCGCTAGAGGGATTTTTTTTTCAAAAAAAAGCAAGTTTTTTTCACAATATTTATAGAATGATGTTTTTGTTATTGATAATCAATGATTTGTAAAATATCGGTAAAAAATAAAAAAAATAAAAAAATGTTGAAAGTTGGAGTAACTGGAGGAATTGGAAGTGGAAAGACGACGGTTTGCAAATTATTGGAGCGTTTTGGGGTTCCTGTTTATTATGCTGATGACCGTGCTAAATGGCTGATGAATTATGATGAAACTGTCCGTCAGCAATTAATTGCTGCTTTTGGCAAAGAAGTCTATACAGAGGCAGGTGATTTGGACAGACCTTATTTGGCAGGGGTTGTATTTAATAACAAAGAAAAATTAGAGCAGCTCAATGGTATTGTTCATCCAGCAGTACATTTGGATGGCGTAAAATGGCAGCAGGAGCAGGAGCAAGCAGGCAAATCCTATACTGTGAAAGAGGCTGCTTTGTTATTTGAAACAGGTTCTTATGCTGCATTGGATAAAATTGTGGTGGTCACAGCTCCCGAAGAGGTACGTATTGCACGGGTATTGCAACGAGAAGAAACAACAGAGGAACAAGTTAGAGCCCGAATAAAACAACAAATGCCTCAAGAGGAAAAAATTAAACGGGCTGATTTTGTTATTGAGAATGGAGCTTGGGAAAAACTCAATATTTTAGTTTCGGAGCTGCATGAGCAATTACTATATTTGGCGACCAAGTATAAGTAAGCTATTTCTTGAGGGTGGGGTCATGGAAATAACGCAAATAACGTGATAATTGCACCCGTTTGTCCAATGGTTGCTGGTTTTCTAAATGCTGCACCAAGGCATTGGCCCAAAAAGGAGCAAGTGAAGCCCCCTTGGCACCCATACCATTAAATAGGTACAAATTGGGATGCTCTGGGTGTGGGCCTATAAACGGCCGTCTATCTCTAACCGTAGGGCGTATAGCTACTCGATGTTCTATTACTTCAAAGGGTAATTTTAGAACACGTCTTAGACGATTTTCTAATTCTTGACGGGCATCAGGTTCGGGAACAGTACTCGTGTAGTTGCGCTGATAACTACTTCCTACCCAATAAAGATCAGTTTGGGAGAGCGGAATAATAAAAACACCATGTTTGAGCAATTCCTTGGATGCTGGGTAATTGGGAATTTTAACGAGCAAAACATCGCCCTTGGCAGGCCAAAATGGCATATAATTAAAATAAGGATTGTTGATAGCCCGATAGCCCTCGGCAAAAATTACCCGTTTGGCTTGCCAATGCTTATACCGAACACCTCCTTGCACCAATTGAAGGGCTTCATAATCAAAAGCAGCACGCTCATAAGTAGTTTGTTGTTGGAGCAGCGGTTGGTAGGCTTCAATCAAGGCGGCCATTCGTACACGGCTGGTTTGCCGAAAGGCAATTACTTGTTGTACCTCGTTTAAGAAAGGCGTATAATGTGCTGCATCAGGGGTAGAAGCAACATAAGGAGCCAAGTCTATATTGCTCGAACGCACAAGCCAGTCATTGTACGATTTTGTATCGCTAATAACTCTGGTGAGGGGGTATTCTATCAGAATAGGAATGCCCAATAATTGCTCTAAATTTCGATAAGTAGTAGTGGCTATGGGCAATAATTCATCTATCATCCATGTCTTGACAAAGTGCCTGCCTGTGATTGGGTTGATAAGCCCAGCAGCTACACGTGAGGCGGCCTGTTGGTGAGCGGCATCTATTATTAGCAGTCTTTTTTGTTGTTGTAATAAAAAGTAAGCGAGTAATGTACCCGATATACCCTGACCCACAATAATATAATCATACATAAGTTATAGATGTTTTGTCGAAACTTGTAAAGCGTAAAATTATTGATTAATTTGGCAATTAATATAGAATATTGTACTGTTGTAAATGCTTTATAAGCAGACCAAGATGAATTAAATCTAGTAAAGGGTCGTTGATTTACAAGCCATTAGATGTAGAATTTCTTTTACACTTGCATAATAATTTATACTAAACTTTATATTATGTAAAGATGAATTGCTAAAGCAAAAGTACAACCTTTATTGTAATACTGCCTTACAAAAAAGTCGTTTATCAATTTTATACCATCTGGAATTCATTTTAACTAAAAACTCTATTTATGCACTTTTTATGGCTTGGCCTATTGCTAATCAGTACCTTATTGCAAGCGCAACCTAAGAACACTGCCCCAAAAAACAAGAAGAACCCACACAAGAATGTTGTTATCAGTACATCCAAACAACCTAATGAGCCATCAATAGCAGTGCATTCTACGGATAATAACATCCTGATGGCGGGGGCTAATATTAGTAATCTGTATATTTCTGAAGATGCAGGGGCAACTTGGAAAACTCGCACACTGCGTTCTACCTATGGCGTATGGGGCGATCCTGTCATCATTGCAGATACAGCAGGGAGCTTTTACTTTTTTCATTTGTCCAATCCTCCGGGGGGCAACTGGATTGATCGTATTGTGTGCCAAAGGACAGATGATAATGGCAAAACATGGACGAATGGTTCCTACATGGGCCTAAATGGCAAGAAAGCACAAGATAAACACTGGGCTGCTGTAGATCCTGCTACCAATTATCTTTATGTTACTTGGACACAGTTTGACAAATATAATAGTAGTGATCCCAAAGACAAAAGTTCTATTCAATTTTCTATGTCCAAGGATGGAGCTAAAACTTGGACTCCAGCCAAAAAGATTAATAAACAGGATGGTGATTGTTTGGACGGAGACAATACTACAGAGGGGGCTGTGCCTTGTATTGGGCCTAATGGAGAAGTGTATGTAGTATGGGCTGGGCCGCTTGGTTTGATGTTTGACCGTTCATTGGACGGTGGCGAAACATGGTTGGAGGAAGATATTAAGATAGACCCCATGCCTTCGGGCTGGGAATACAAAGTGCCTGGTATTTATCGCAGCAATGGGCTGCCTATTTCTGCTTGTGATCGTACAGGAGGGCCTCATCATGGAACCATTTATATCAACTGGACCGACCAGCGCAATGGGGCAGATGATACAGATGTATGGCTGGCCAAATCTACCGATCAAGGCAATACTTGGACAAAACCTATTCGAGTAAATGACGATAAAGCAGGCAATCATCAGTTTTTTACATGGATGAGCTTAGATCCTACCAATGGGTACTTGTATTTTGTGTTTTATGATAGAAGAGGGTTGCGGGGCGATTTGACCAATGTGTACATGGCACGCTCTACAGACGGGGGCGAAACCTTTGTGAATTTTAAAATTAATGATAAGCCCTTCTCGCCCAATGAGGGGATATTTTTTGGAGATTACAACAATATAGTGGCTAGAGGCGATTTGGTGCGTCCTATTTGGACTCGATTGGACGAAATGGAATTGAGCGTCAAAACGGCATTGGTTGATGTTGCGGCCATACCTTCATCGTCGCCTTCTGTAGAAACTACGAGTATTGCCGATAGCAGCCTAAACGATCCCAATGTGTTGTACACTTCGTTCAAATTGCCAAAAGCTCAAAAAGTAAGTTGGTCGATTTATAATCGTTGGGGACAAAAGGTAACTACTATTTTTAAGTGCAAAGCATTGGAGGCAGGCAAGCATATTCACTCTGTTAAGTTTTCAGAGCTTGATTTAATTAGGGGAGAGCAGTATTATCATAGAGTATGGCATAAAAAAACGGTCTACCAAGAGCGTTCGTTTATTATGAAGTAAAAAAGTAAGGTTAAATCAATAAACAAAGGGTTGCTTGTCATCGACAAGCAACCCTTCTATTTTATCAGTGTATTATTTTACACTTACATCTTTATTACTCTTGGCCAGCAACTGTTACTGTACGGTTCAATTCACGTCCTTGCTTGTCAGTCAAACGGAAGTTGTAGCTACCATTATCCAAAGACTGTACGTTCAATGCTTTGTAGTTGTTTCCTTGAGTTACTTGGAACTGGTTGTTGGCAACAGTAGTAAAACCTTCTTCATCCAACATTTCCATAGTCAATTCCTTCGCTTCTTCAGTCTCAATTCCGAAGATAAACATACCGTTTTCAACAGGCTCATCAGACATAACGAAATTTACGTCCAAAACTTGAGCTTCTTTTTCAGCAGCTGCTAGGCTACTGCTTACAGCCATCAATTTTTGTGCATCGGCATCAGCAGCACTCATAGCTTGTGCAGTTCCAACAATATCTTCTGTATTAAGAGTAATTGTTTTTCCTTCAAACTCTACCTGAATAGCTTTTGCTTCAGAAGCAACGGTGCGAGTCAACTTTGCACTTTCAGGATCAACAGTTTTTTGTGTTTGTGGGGCAGTGTCGCAAGATGCTGCTAATAAAAGAGTAGCTGTTGCGGCAAAAAATAGATTCATGTACTTTCTCATCATGATAAATTTAAACTGGTTCTATAAAATTCTAAATAAATACAGTGAATTAAGTTTGTACTGCAATGAATAATTGACAGTGTTCTTTGTGATTTTATCAAAATAAACCCTAATCACTGATTCTGTTTATTTATTTGTTACTATTAAAGGTATAACTTTATTTGCTTTTTGTCAAGTCTAATTTTAATCTAATGCCAAAAAAGGCAAAAATAAACCATCAAAAGACCATCAATGATAATATGGTATACCATAAATAATACACAACTTATTTAAACGCAAAAATCATACTAAAGTTTAAAAACAGGCACAATTAAAAGGGTATACTATACATAATTGAAGCACAAACCTATGTTAAATTAATATTTTTTGTAAAAACCACCAATAAAATGCCTTTAAATCTTCTCATTATCCCTTTTTTATAAAAAGTGTTTGTTTTTTTAAAAAAATAGCTGTACTTTGCTAACTGAAATGTAGGCTTTTCCGACCATTAAAGTCTGCTATATGATGATACCAACCGAGTCATTCTAGTATCTTCATGTTACTATAACTGTCTAAATATACGACCTAAAAAACGACCAAATCATGCCAGAAAAATTGTCTCCCGGCGCTCAACAGGCTTTGCTAAGTTTGAGAAAAAATCTACGTAGTTTCTTGAAAGGATTTGCCAAAATGCCTAAAACAAGTGCTATTTATGCCCAATACAAGGATAAAGTAAATCTAATGCGTACGGCTTATTTTGAGATTGATGCACTAGATTTGACGGAGGTGACAGCAGTACAAAATAGTAATGTCTCAGATCCTCAAAAAGAACAAGTAACAGAAACGCCCACTGGAACAGTGACGGAAACTCCTACAGATGAGGTAACAGGAGAAACCCCCAAAGAAGAACGAAAAGCTCGTAGAGAAGCTCGTAAAGAGGCCAATAAGGAGGAACGTGCAATTAGACGGGCTGAACGTGCTGCTGCAAAGGTCGAAAGAAGAGCACAGAGTGGAGATAAGACAGGAAACAAAGAAGAAAGCGTCTATCGCTTTGAGAAACTAAAGGCGGTTTGGGACGACATCAAATTTGATGAAATTACCGAGAACTTCAGAGAGTATTTAGACGTTGCAGAGCAGTTTTTGGACGATGCCCGCAATTATATTGCCTTTGTAGAGACTTACCTAGCAGGCCAATTTACAGATGAAATAGAACAGGTAGAAGAGTTTATTAAAAAGATAGAGCAATTCTTATCTGTAGCACGTAACCTGAGCAACCAAGTTGACCGTTATACCAAACTAGCAACAGATATTGTTAATGTCATCACTAGCCTCCCTAGCAAAGTAGAAGACCTAAAAGATGGCATTGTTGAAGAAGCTACACGCATTTTTGCTGCTGCCAAAAACTTTATCGCTACTGCTGATACCTCAGATGCCAAAATTGCTGCAGATGTTAGCAAATTACAAGGCTACTTAGAGCAAGGTCAACAAAAATTGTCTAAGTTGGAAGAATTACTAGGCATGGTAATCGAAGACAAGGACAAAGATAATCTACCCGATTGGTACAACCGTTTAGAAGAAAAATACAATGCTATTTTTGGCTCGGGTGATCTAATACCCGGTACAAAAATAGACGATGCCATTTTGCTGAAAATTAACGGACTAAAGAAGTCTGTTGATGAATTTATAGCCGCTGCCTCTGATAAGGTAGAAGAATTTTCAGAACTGATTCAAAATGCTCAACAATGGTTGGGACAATTGAGTAAGTTTACCGAAGCCATTACAGGTTTTGTTGAAAATGTCAAAGATGGTGATCTGCTGGAAATCTATGAAGACATCAAAGAATTCAAGAAATTTATTGACTCTGATGAAGACCTCTTTAAAGGTACAGATGTAGATGACAAAATCAAAGCAAAGCTACAAGAGTACAGCAAAAAAGCAGAAACTTGGTTGATGAATACTCTATCGGGTGGCGATCCTTCCAAGCATGACGAAATTCGTTCAATTTTGGGCGTTATTGACAATCTAATCTTGAGTACAGGTGGGGTAGTGGATCACTCTTCCAAATATGAGCAAGACGAGGATCGTATTAGTATTCCAGACATCAAAGATGTATCTCAAACACAGGTAAACGAAGTACTCAGTCGTTATGGTATACGTGATCCCGATGCTTCCTACGAGGGTATTTTGTCTGATATGAAAGATCAAGCAGATGTGGTTATTCGTGCGGCAGGAGAGAAGTTCAAAGCTTCTGCCCAACGAGGCGCACAGGCTTCTGCTGCTTTTAGAGATGCCAAAGAAGAATACGACCAAGCAGTCAAAAAACACAACGACTATTTCCAAGCCACCAATATTATTGGTAAAAAAATCATTAATGGTTTATTGAGCGTAGCTGGACTCACCATTGATTCTTTTGTACCGGGCGCAGGAACTGTACTCAAAGCGGTAGGCTCTGCATTACTAGGAGAGTTTTCGGCCATCAACAGAGAAATTGATAAATTGATGCCTAGTGGTTTTGAGTTTATTTCAGACTTAGCCAAAGACATGCTTCCCGCTCTATTGCCACAGTTTGCCAGCGAACAAGGGCTTATTGCTATTGAAGGAAAAGAGCTGCTTCAAGGATTAAATGAGCTGTATAACAATGGCATTGCAGCCCGTTACCAAGAAGTATTAGAATTGCTCAACACCATGAAGGCCAATGCCAGCAATCTAGGTAAGAACCTACGTTCAGCAGAACAAGCCAGAGAAATAGACCAGGATGCGTTAGCAGAGGTCAAGAAAAAGGTGATTATCTTAGAACTAAAGTGGAAAGGTCTAGCAAAAGACATCAAACACAAGTACACGGATTTGGCCTATCCACCCATCAATCAGAAAAAAGCATATCGTTACGCCAGTCGCTACTTATACTCGGTTTGGTTGATACGATTCCCTCAAAAAGAAATTCGCATTGGCAACAGTCTTATCAACCAGTTTGATAAATTTGGAATCCTCACCGAAGCCAAGGTAGAATGGAAAACAGGCTTTTTCTCCAAATTAGGACGTAGCTTTTTTGGTTTCTTTGGAGCCGACCCACATAACTATAGAGACAAAGTAAAAGCCTTAAAACGCTGGGCCAATGATGAAAACAACCGCCTCAAAACAGCAGAAGCATGGTCTAAAGTGTTCTAAAAAAACACACCAGTACTTTTCCTAGCTGCATAAATGATAAAAAGCGTCCCAAAAATATTATTTGGGACGCTTTTTTATGAGTTGGATTGTTGTGCCAACAATCAGAAAACGAAAACTAAATTTTAGTTGCACGAGTCATTTCACGCTTTCCAGCAGGCCCTGGCAATGCCTCTAAGGTAAACCCAATAGCTTTGAGTGTACGTTTAAAAGCCCCTTGAGCACAATAAGTAGTTAGTACCCCCCCAGATTTTAAGGCTCTATGAATGCGTGTTAATTGTTCTTCCTGCCAAAGGTGGGGTTGAATACTTGGTGCAAAAGCATCATAGTAGACCATATCATACTCCTCTACAGCTTCCAATTCTTCAAAAGCCTGTACCTTTTTGGTAAAAGAGAAGAATGGAGTTAGTGCTGCCATCGGCTTTTCTTCCTGATGCAATTCCAAAAACAAAGCATTATCCTCTTCAGAAGCCTCTAATAAGGTTGGGTAATCCAATTGTTTGGCTGTAGCCACATGGATCGGGTAGGCTTCCATACCTGTATACTGTATGCTCCAACCTTGTTTTTGAGCTTCCAAATAAGTCATAAAAGCATTCAGTCCTGTTCCAAAACCAATTTCTAAAATAGACAAGGCCGTGTGTTGTGCGGCTTTGTGGTACAAGGCAGCTTCTATAAACACAATTTGGCTTTCTTGTATCGCTCCATTAATAGAGTGGTACAAGGCATCAAAATGACTTGATTTGAGAGTTTTGGACCCATCTTTTGTAGGAATAATGTCAGCCATAATTACAATTCTATCAAGAACTAATCCGTTACTAAAACAACTGTTTTAGAGGTTGCCCAAAAGGCATCTTTGTTGGTTATTTTTAGGCGAGGCCCTGTTATTTTATAAGAATCAGAAGCTCTACTAGGAAGAATATACTGTATGTTTTTATCATCACAATCAACTTCTAATTGATTGAAATAGTCAAACTCCGTTCCTAGCTCATTGACTTTTTTACGAAAATCTGCTGTGAGACGTTTGGCACTGAGCAAGCGCAAAATATCGCTTTTTCGCAGATACGCTCTATCTCCACAGACAACATAGGCTTTGGCATCTTCGGCAATAAAATCGGTTTTATTTTGCAACTCTACCAATGTTGTTTCCAATTCTGCATTGGCACGTTCCAATTTTCCAGTTCTAACTTTCAAACTGGCATAAGTAGAGGTTAAATCTGTTTCGGTAGTAGCTACTTCTTGCTCCAACTGCTCCAATGCGCCCTGCATATTTACAATAGTAGTTTGCATTTTATTTACACTGTCGGTAACAGCCATAAAGCGTGCATCTAATTGTTCAATTGTTTTTTTGAGTTGTGCATTTTCAACTTTGAAAGCTCTAGCCTTGCTTCGCAGGCTTGTCACTTTATCATTGGCCTGTTGATTGGCTGTTTTCAAAGCTTGAAGTTTGGCTAAAATTGCTTGTTGCTCCCCTTCATCATTAGTGAGTTGCTTTTGACGAATTAGTGCATTCATTTCCTTGTTGCGTGTTGCCATTTCGCTCAGTGTTTCATCTATAGCATTGAGCGTTTGCATAGCATCGGCATATTCTCCCTTGATTAATCGCTCTTCCTCTTCTAAAACCTCAATTTTATCAGCATACAAGCGTTGTTGCTGCCGTTCTTCTTCAAATTTGCTTTTGTAATCTTCGCAGCTACTCAAGCTCAACAAGGTAACGAGTATCAAAAAAAATGATGTTAGTTGTGTCATTGGTAAATTGATTTGCGAGAGTTATTTTTTTACAAGCACCACTGTTTTGTCGGTAGCCCAAAATGTCTTGGAGTTCTTAATAAGCAAAACACTGCCATTAATTTCATAAGAATTGACATCGCGTTCAGGAAGCACATAAGTAATTACACCATCCCCCCCACAATCAATTTGATCATTATTAAAATAATCAATTTCATCTCCATTTTCTTGTACAGAACCCAAATAGTTTTTGGCTAGTTTTTTCATACTTGTCTTGCTGAGGATGCCTGCTTTACGCAAAACACGTTTATCACCACAGGCTACATAAGCCTTGGCTTGCTCCTCAATAAAATCTGTTTTAACCTTTAGGTCAGAAATCGTACTTTTCAATTTTATATTGGTCTCTGTCAATTCCTCATTGCGTTTTTCCAAATCTCGGTAAGCATCGGCCAATTGGCCACTTTTTTCACTCAATTGCCCTTCCATTTTGGCTAAAGCCAATTCCATATCATCAATAATTTCTCTAGCCTCCCGCAAATCTTCCTCTTTGTCATCAATTCTCTTTTCAGATTGAGCAATCATTTTCTTGAGTTCTTGATTCTCAATTTGATAAGATCTAACACGGCTTTGCATTTTTCGGGCTGCTTCTTTGGCCGCCTCATTGGCATCACGCAGTGCCTGTAGTTTGGCAATAATAGCTTGACGTTGCGATAAATTGCCACTAAATTCTTTTTCTTGTGTAAGACGTTGAATTTCCTTTTCATTGGTGGCTATACTACGCAGCGTATCCTCAATAGAGTTTAAGGTTTCGATAGCCATGGAGTAATCGCCTCTTACCAAGCGATCCTCTTCCTCTAGCTCGTTTAGTCGCTTAAGATCAGCAGCATTTTTTTCTACTAGAGCATTGTATTTTTCTTCATAGTTCTCACAAGAACTGAACAGTACCATAAATAATCCAAGAAGAAGACCTATATGAGATAGTTTCATAAATGTGTGTTTTGAATAATAAGAGATTGTTAAAAGAGTAGTATGTTGGTGTGTATTACCCTTCTTCATATTTTTTTAAATTCCAGTATTGGTTGACATTAGTTGATTCTAGTAACAATTTATTGCCTTTTTTGTAGGCACGGCCATCTGTGATGTTGAGCATAATGGTATTGTCTTTTTCCATAAACATAATACCATAATTATTAGGATCAATGCGTCCATCAATAATTTTTCTAATATCAGAGGTTTGGATGCGTGCCACAAAACTAATACCCGCACTATCACGTTTGATTTCAATAAATTTGAAATTTAATACTTGCGTTTCTCGATTTCCATAATCAATTTTACCAACAAAAGTACTCTGTACCAATTGGGCCAAGTCTAGATTGTCTTCCTCAATCGAATCAATGCGAGCAGGCACCTCTGCAGCATATTTGCCATTGGGGTAGGTAGCCAAGTATTTTTTGTAGTAATAGATAGTATTTCGATCTTTGGCTGTATACCAGCTATAATCTTGTTTAAAATCCTCCGCCTCCTCTGCATACTTGGTATCAGGATAGGCCAAAAGAAATGAGTCAATAGCCAAGCTAGAGTTTTGAGTTAATGCCTTTTCCCAAGCAATATCTTCTTCACTAGAACAAGCTATTAGTAAACAAACAATCAAAGCGTAGATTGCAATACGTAAAATCATAATAGTTACGATGTTAATTTATCACTGATAAGATGGCCTAGTTGATAACCATTTAAACGATTGTGATAATAAAATAAAAGATTGAGGTTTTCACTACTAAAATCTCCTTTATTGGTAGCAAACAACACTTTTTGGACATGAAATATACCCAAATTACTCAAACCATGTACAATTAAATCTTCAAGAGCAGCTGTCAAAACACTATTAGACAGTTTGACACGTCCTGCAGCTTGCAAATGTAATAATTGTTGGCGCAATCTATCTACATTTTCTAAGAACAAGTCTTTTGGAAGGGTACGGTCTTCTTTAGGAAGCCTCAAAATTCCATATAAATCCAGACTTGGATAGCGTTTTTGTAGTAATTTGAAAGCCGTGTGGGCAATCAAATGACTAGAAAGCACCACGTTTTCAGTATAATAACGTTTGACCAGCTCTTTGGAGAGCATCTTGGTATACTGAGCATTGCGCTGTTTGTCGTTTTGGACGACACCACCCGATACAAAGTAGCCGACCAAATCAATGGGATTGCCGCGCTTGTCCAGACTCTCGCCTGCTGCATTGACAGGATGCCCCAATACATCTAGTGGTGTTCCAAAATTGACTACAATTTCAGATTTAGAAGAGAAAAACTTCCAAAAGAATTTCATAAAATTAAAAAATCCACCAAATGCCTTTTTCTCAATAAGATATAGTTCTTTGCCCGTATGTTCTAGATAAGAATTGATTAGATTTTTGGCTTCCAATACACAGTGATAATTCAAAATTACAGGAACAATAAATACTTTGTGTCCCTCTTGACTCTGAAATAAATTGCCTTGTGCATCCACGGCTGTACCCAACAAACCCATTTTGAGGCGATCCTCTAAGGCGCCCGAACGAGAACGGGTGCCCCCCGGAAAAAATATGCTGTGTACGCGTCGCTCAATCATCAATTGAGAATAAGCCTTGAGAGTTTCTAAGTAAAAATCATTCTTTTTGCGCCGATCCACACCATAAGCCCCCAAACGGGGAAAAATATAGCCTAAGATTTTATTGTACAAATTAATTCCTGCCCCATAGGTAAAGGCAGATAAACCAATTTGGTCGGCAGCCCAACCCACCAAAATAGAATCTAAATTGCTAAAGTGGGTAGGCACTAGCACCACTGTTCCTTGAGGAACTAATGCTCGAATCTTGTCCACTTCTCCAACAATTTGAAGGCGTTTTTGTAAGCTTTTTTTGGGTCTAAAAATGCTGGTGGCATTGAGAATAGTGCTGAATAACTTGGGTAAGAATTTCTGTGCTAATTTGTAGGTAGAAATTTTGAAATTACTCATAATCTCTCGCAAGTAGCGTTCGGTAATTCTACGCAAAAGACGATGATTGTACTCCTCTACACTATCCTCTGTTTGGTCTAATGATTTGCGTAACAGCTTTTTGCGTATGTCATTCCAAAAATCCAATTCATCTGGTGGATCCACTTTCCAAGGCTCATTAATGACACGCATACGCTCCATGTACAAGACTTTGGCAATGGCCTCACTCATAGACTCGGGGCGTTTTTTGTTGATGAGCAACTGTGTTGTAAACTCAGAAGCATATTTCATAAACTCCTCTTTCTCTTGACTCAGCTTATGGATGGGCCAATCTGTCATTTTCTCTACAGTAGGCAAAGGATAATTAACCGACTCCAATGTTGACTCTTTGCTTGGTTCGACCACAGTTTTCTCTATTTTTTCCTGTAAATTAATGAATGTTGTATTGATAAAGTATATAAAACTCACAAAGGAATTCAGTATAACAGCATCATTATTTTACAAACTTAAGGATTTCTTTTAGATTTCAATTGATTCTATTTGCGTGAAAATGGTAGCAAGGCATTGTTAGGGGGGGGACCGTACAGGGAGGTGACAAATAAGCGGTCTCCAAAACTTCTTTTTTTGTACAAAAATGGGTATTTTATGTAATGGTAATTGTTTGGTGTTATTTTACTATGAATAATAGGGTAAGATTTTTAGGTTTTCAAACAAATTGCATAACTTACACAAGCAATTTAAACAAGTATTTGAGTTTTTTATTAGACCTTATTTAATTGCTATTTTATAAACGACCAAACACATTAACTTGCTACTTAAAGGACTAAATTTTAAGTAGTTTAACCATTGAGCAAAGTGAACTCTACTCAAAATTTGAGCGAGTCCAATACTCTCAGATGAAACGTTCCCATTTTTAGGAGATATTACTGCGGCCACTTTTGTTCACCCACTTACCTTGTTGAAGAATCGTTTCAAACAACAAGTAAGCATTACGACTAACCATTTATGACAGAAAAAGAGTTAATAGAAAGAGAGGAACTACTAGAGGATATTTTAGATGCTCTAGAGGATGGAGACTATGAAGAAACAGAAGATTTAGCAGACGAAGCCATACAAGCTTTTCCCCAAGAAGCTTTTGGTTATTATTATATGGCAGAAGCACTGTTTTTTCAAGCAGAATTAGATGAAGCAATTTACTATTATGGTTTGGCGGTAGAACGTGCAGAAGACAATCCCGATTATAAAGCTCGTTTGGCCCTAATGCACTCCAAAATAGGAGAAGACGAAAAAGCAAAACAAATTTATAAGGCCATTATAAGCCAACACGACAAACACACGGCCTCCTTGGTGGCTTTGGGGGTGTATGCTAGTAATGAAGGGCATGCCGAGGAAGCCTTGGAATATCTCGACCGTGCTGTTGCTGCCCAAGCAGATTATGAAGATGCTTACAGAGTTCGGGCTATTATTCACAATACATTGGGCAATGATGCAGAAGCTTTGCAAGATTTGGATGTAGCACTAGAATACAGCCCTAATGATAGCCAGCTTTGGTTGCAAAAAATAAAATTATTAGACAATATAGACTCGGTTGACAAAGCAATACAAGCATTTGAGGGTTGGATTGCACTGGCCCCAACAGAGAGCAATCGCCACCATGCACATGCTGCTTATTTGGCTCAATGGAATAAATTTGAAGCCGCAGAAGTGGCGTACAGCAAATCCATTGAACATCAACAATATGGCGATTATGCTGCCTTGGATTCTATTTTGGGGAGAGCATGGGTGCGCCTAAACCAGCAAGAACTGGAAGGGGCTATCGAGGATTTTGATCGAGTTATTGAATTGGAACCCAAGAGAAAAGATGCCTATATAGGGCTTGCAGATGCTCGTTACCAGCAAGGCAAATTAGAAATAGCATTAAATTATCTGGATATTGGTTTGAGTGCTGTATTGGATGAGCCTTGGGCTTTATTAAACAAAAAAGGACAGTTACTCGTAAAAGCAAACCAGCATGATGCTGCTCAGGCTGCATTTGAGCAGATGTTGGGATATGATGAAGATGCACAAGCGGAGGCTTATTTTAGTTTGGGCAATTTGGCTCATAACCAAGGAGACTTGGAAAGAGCCTACAACTATTGGAAAAAGGCCAGTGCTATTTTCCATTTAGAGGCAGAGCAAGTGATTGATTTATACTGCTCCGAATTTGTAGAGCGTGATTTGCGCCAAAAAGAGGTAGCCCTGCTAGAAGATATGCAGGAGAATTTTCAAGAGAACAAAGAGTCGCCTATTTTACAAACCTTGTTTGGGCAATATTGGACAGTGGATTGGCGCAGCACCTTGACCAACAATCCCATGCTCAAAGATATGCCTACCGAATTTGAAAAACCGTTCAAAAGTACACTGCTTAAGATATGCTTTGTGCTTACTCCCGAAGGCTTATTGATGGTAAATCCAGATCAAAATAGTGTCCGTTTGGTCTATTCTATCCAACAGGAAGATAAAAAACAAGTGGCTGTAGAAGGCATTCCACTCAATGGCACCATGAAACGGGTCTTTACCTTTATGCCCAAGGGCAATTTGTTTGCTATGAAGGGTTTTGGTGATGAAGATGCAGATATTGAGGTGTATCTTCAAGCGACCACGGCTTCCAATCTATCCAGTGTCATTCAGCAAGAATTGCGTAAGTTACAAGCAGGAGGGCAGTTGGCCTATATGGGAGAAGATTTTAAGTTGCCTTAAAATAAAATTGCAAAATTATATACCATTACAGAAGTTGCCTTGAAGTAAACCTTGAAGGCAACTTCTTGTTTTAGGCTATTAGAACAGTTATTTATTATAAAAACACCTTATTAATTTATGGCTTCTGTAAAAGATGTTAGAATCGAAGAAACTTGGAAACAAGCACTGGCCCAAGAGTTTCAAAAAGAATACTTTGCCCAAATCAAAACCTTTCTAAAAACAGCACACAGCGAGGGCAAAATTATCTATCCGCCTGCCAAATTGATTTTTCATGCCTTTGATCGAGTACCTTTGCCCGATGTCAAAGTAGTCATCTTGGGGCAAGACCCTTACCACGGTCCGGGGCAGGCGCATGGTTTGTCGTTTTCGGTGCCGCGTGAGGCCAAAACCCCGCCCTCCTTGCGTACCATTTACAAGGAATTGGCAACCGATATAGAGGGTTTTGAAAAACCCAATCACGGCAACCTAGAAAAATGGGCCGACCAAGGCGTTTTCCTACTCAATGCTTTTCTGACCGTAGAACACAAAAAAGCAGGCTCGCACCAAAAAATTGGCTGGGGCAATTTTACCGATGCCGTCATCCAAAAAATATCGGACGAACGGCAGGGCGTGGTATTTATGCTCTGGGGCAATTTTGCCAAGAAAAAAGCCAAGCTTATTGATGGCAGTAAGCACCTGATTTTGGAGGCGGCACATCCATCGCCCTTGGCTAGAGATGCTTTTTTGGGCAGCAAGCATTTTTCGCAGGCTAATGCTTATTTGGAGAAGCAGGGTAGAGGGGGGATTGATTGGAGGTTGTAGTGGGGGAGGCAATGAAAGGAGTTTCTTAGCGAATTGTTTTAAATAAACAAGTGATTTTTTGTGTGTTAGTGTTTATTTATTAGTTTTAAGTTGTTCTAATAATAAAAATAAACAATACTATGAGAAACAACGACCAAACAATTCAGGAAGAACAAGGACTTAGATCTATTGATGATACGGAACAAATGGATGTAAAACGACAAAATCCTCAAATCGCCCTAAGTATGTATCAATCTTCAGGAAAGGAGAAAGTTGGGAATAATATAGACGAGCAAGAAGAAAAAGAACTGACTGATGGATGGTCACAAGATAAGAATGAGTTTCAAAAAGTAATTTACTATGATACAGAAGCAGCAGCCGAAGAAAGGCGTGCTTATTTGGAATCACTCAATGAATGGGAGGATTATCGAATTATGCAGCAGCAAAATGGCAAGTATGTAGTTGAAATGAAAGGCACACGCACCGTTGCTAATTTCATAAGCTTAATCAAACGTGTGGAGGCTGCTTATCCAGATCGAACTACAGACGATATTTTGGCAAGCCTTCGTAATATGTTTGCTAGCACGGAACGCTGGCAGGAGATGATGAATAAAAAAGGGGAGGAACTACCCAAAATAGAACCTGTAGAGGGGAAGTTAACTCAGGAGGATTTAAATCAAATAAGGCAAATGATTGTACATGGTGAGGATGATGAAGGAAATGAAACAGGCATCGCCAAAGATGCACTAGGTAATTATCTAGCAATGGGGCATGTTTTGACTGGAACAGAAGCAGGAATGAATCACACATCTAATGTAGAAATGCTGGCTATAGGAATGCCAACACAAATAGATAATTTATATGGTTCTACTATATCGGGAGATCTTGGACAAAGTGCTACTGTATTAAATAATCAAGAGCCAGATAGTTTTATTGGGGAAGGAACGGAAGCTACTGAAGCAGAAATGGTTGGTGATATAGATGGTTTTAATATAGGCAATGCTCAACAAGGCAAGGACAAAGCTAATACAGTGAAATTGAGTGAACTTTTGGAGGTATACTATAATGGTGTATATGCCAATGAGAATGAAAATAGGTTTGCAACATTTGAATCAGAAGCACAGGTAAAAGAGGGTGTGTTTGAGGAGCAAGTTATGAATTTTTTGAATACATATAATTATAAGAATAATGCAAGGGTGTCTTTTACTCTAGGAATGAATATGGGAGGAAATATAATAACCCCTAAAAGTATGGAAGTTTTATTAGATCAAAGAGCTGATAGCGAGGCGAAAGAAGCCATTGAGCAGTTTCGTACTTGGCTAGATGAACAACAAAAAGATACAACCAATAATACAACTACAAAGCCAGATAATACACGTATTCTTAGTAATGGTGGGTGGGTCTTTGTAGTGTCCGATCCTAGTCGTTGGCAAGAGGCAGATGCAAATACTATGGCGAGAAAACTGAACAAGGACATCATTGTAGATACTATTACAGCTAGTGCTCCTGTTTATCCTTTGGGTGTAAAGGCTGTTGTATTGGACGAAGGGAATGGCGAAACATTTAATGCTGTAGCTGATGAGCAGTACAAATGGGTAAAGGTGCATATCACGGAAGGAGCGAGTGAAGGAACTACAGGATGGGTGAGTAATCTATTCATCAAAAAAGGTAAACGTTGATAATTAGAACAATAACAACAACCGTTCTATTGCTATTATTTGTGTTGAATCTTTTGGGGCAGCGACAAGTAATGCCTAGTTGGTGGATAGGAATTGGGATTAGTTTGGTAGTTGTAATGGTAGGATTGATAGCTACGAATACCAAGAAGTGGGCATTAAGTATAGGTATACTATTAGGCTTGCTACAATACTTGGTTTATAATTTTTCATTAGGTAGTGAATCCATGCCATTCATAATTGAAGAATCAGAGGCTACTTATGTGATTTATAATAATTGTTTGCTTTATTGTCGGCCTATTGTGTACAAAAAAACAAAATATGCTACTTTCTTATACCCAAAACAAGAACTTAGGAGTGAGCAGCCCATACAAAGTTATCGTGTAGAAGAGGGAAACATCTATGTGAGTAATGGTATACGAGAATGGGGTTTGGAATGAGAATCTTTGGGCTGAATGCCCCAAAAATGCATCTATTCTAAAATAATTCCCCAATTATTGTAATAATTCCCCAAATAACGTATTTTTGCAGTCGCTTAAGAGCAAAGCCTCTTAGGCACATTTAATTGTAAAACCATCGTTAATAAATTTTTGAATCGTAATGAGACAATACGAAACTACGTTCATCATCAATCCCACACTGTCAGGTGATGAAATTAAGCAGACAGCTCAGATGTATGTCGATTTCCTTAAGCAAGAAGGAGGAGAGATCATACATGTAGAGGACATGGGTGTAAAACAATTAGCTTATCCAATCCAAAAGCGTTCTTCTGGTGCCTACTACTTTGTAGAGTACAATGCACCAAGTGGAGAGGTTATCAATAAAATGGAATTGGCTTTCCGTCGTGACGACAATGTATTGCGTTACTTGACTATCAAGGTAGACAAGCACCGCGCTCAATACAACGTGGACAAACGTGCTGGTCGTTTTGATAAAAAAGAAGAGGCGGAAGCAGAAGAAGCTGCTAAATAAGCAGTTCTTATAATTCTATAATTTTATTTGAGAACAAGCGTCAGGGGTTAATAGCCTTTGACATCCTATAAAAGCTGTATAAAATGGCAACTAGAGAAGATATAAAATTTTTAAGTAATCCTAAGATTGGTCAGAAGCGCAAAAAATACTGTCGTTTCCGTCGTTATGGAATCAAGTCAATTGATTATAGAGATGTTGACTTTTTGATGAATTTTATCAATGAGCAAGGAAAAATTCTTCCTCGTCGTATCACTGGTAATTCATTGAAATACCAAAGAAAAGTGGCTACTGCTGTTAAGCGTGCGCGTCACTTGAGTTTGCTACCTTATGTAGTAGACAATTTGAAATAAGCCCCCTATGCTATATAGGCTTGTGGCTTCACATTAACCTTTATAATCAGACTATTTATCATGGAAATTATATTATTAAAAGACGTAGAGTACGTAGGCTTGGCCAAAGCATTGGTGACTGTAAAAGCTGGATATGCTCGCAATTACTTGATTCCTCAAGGTTTGGCTATCGTGGCTAACAAAGCCAACAAAAATAGCTTGAGACAAGAAATCTTGCAACAAGAAGAGCGTGCGGCTAAGATTTTGGAAGATGCCAAAGCATTGGCAGCCGATTTGGCTACCAAAACATTGGACATTGCTGTTAAGGCAGGTACTAGTGGCAAAATCTTTGGTTCTGTTTCTAATGTTCAATTGGTCAATGCACTCAAAGATCAATTTGGTGTAGAGATTGACAAAAAGAAAATCAAATTGCCAGAGGAGGTAAAAATGTTGGGTGTATACACGGCTACCCTAAACTTGCACAAAGAAGTTCAAGCTCCTTTGAAGTTTAAAGTAGATGACGACCGTGGTGCTGATGCGCCTACTGTTGCGCCAACCAACCAAGACACTGAAACAGCAGAGTAAACCACTCCTGTTTGTTGATATAAAAGCCGCTCTTTGCAATCTGCAAGGAGCGGTTTTGTTGTTAGCGCACCTACTTTTTCTTTATTACTAGAATACTGAACGACAACAATTAAGATGCAGCTTGAGCTAGTGCTGTCTTTTCCTTGTTCAAACACTTGCCTTTTATTCTATATTCTTATCTTTGTTTGAAAATGCCGTGGATGCGCTTCTTTGACACAAGAAAAGCGTATGACCAAGCGTTTGTAAAGAACCACCCATAAACATACGTATTACAATAATAAACATGAATCGACTACAATTGAGCCTAGTGCTATGGTTGCTCCTGTGGAGTAGTCAGGGGCTATTGCAAGCACAAGAATCGGCCATCTACAGAGATGCCCATGAGCATTACAAACGAGGAATGCGTTTTTATAACAAATCCTTGTATGGCCAAGCTTTGTCCGAGTTTGAACAATTATTGGCGCAACCACATTCGTTTGATGATAAGCGAGAGCAACTTTATAGACAACGTTCGGAATTGTATGCAGGCTTATCGGCCTTGTATTTGAAACAACCTGATGCCGAAAAACGCTTGTTGTATTTTATAGAGGCGCAAGCACCGAGCAGCATTGCTACTCGTGCCCAGTTGGCTTTGGGGAGTTATTACTATGCAGAACGGGATTATAATCAAGCCATCAAGTATTTGAGCCAAGTTTCGACCTTAGAATTGAAGAACGAGGAAATTATTGGGCTGAAATTTAAGTTGGGTTATGCTTATTTTGTTAAGAAAAAATTTCCAAAGGCCAAGATGTTGTTTCAACAAATCCGAAACAGCAAAACACAGTATTATTATCCGTCCAATTATTATTATGGCATCACAGAGTTTTTTGATGGTAATTATGACAAGGCACTAGAGGCGTTTAACAATGCCAAGCAGTCGAGTCGTTACAAGGATATTGTACCTGTTTATATTATTCAGATTCAGTTTGCCAATAAAGAATACAGAGCAGTTATCAAAGAGGGAAAGCCCTTGGTGAACAATACCAAAATCAGAGAGCGTGAGCAAGTAGCAGAATTGATGGGGCAGTCTTATTTTGAGCTAGGACAATACCGCAATGCCCTGCCATTGCTCCAAGAATATGTGAGCAGCAGAGGCACGGTACGCAAGGAGGTGTTGTACCAATTGGGTTATACCCAATACAAAGTAGGCCAGTACAAGGAGTCTATCGAAAATTTTAAGCAACTCAATACTTTGAAGGATAGTATGGGGCAGAATGCCTTGTACTATATGGCCGATGCACAACTCCGAACCAACAAAAAATCTGCTGCTCGTCAAGGCTTTCAGAAAGCGAGCCAGATGACCTTTAATCCTGTATTGCAGGAGGATGCCTTGATTAATTACGCCAAATTATCGTATGAATTGGGTTTTGATAACGATGCCATCACGGCCTTGCAAAAAATTAAACCCGGAACCGACTACAGCAATGAGGCGCAAAACTTAATGGCAACTGTATTTCTCAATACTAGAGATTATGACAAGGCGCTAAAAACCTTGCGTGCCATGAAGCCACCCACTAAAACTCAAAAATTGCAAGAAACGCATCAAAAGGTGGCTTACTTTAGAGGGGTGCAATTGTACAACAGTCGCAAATATGACAATGCCCTGAAGCTGTTTCAAGAATCAATAGATGTGGGGCAGAATGTAGAGGTAAAGGCGTTGGCTCATTTTTGGAGAGCAGAAACGTTTTACAAAAAGAAAGATTACAACCAGAGTATCAATGAATACAATCAGTATTTGACTCTTGCGGCTGCCCTTCAACAATTGCCCGATAACTCTTCTATAGGGGTGGCGTATTATGGTTTGGGTTATTCTTATATCAAGAGAAATGATTACAACAATGCCAATCGCCAATTTGGTGATGCGGTACGCATTTTGGAAAGGAATTTGGCCCGTTACAATGATAAGTATGTGACCAATTTTGTGTATCCAGATGCCTTATTGCGCTTGGGCGATTGCCGTTTGTATTTGCGAGATTACGAACAAGCCAAAAAGCCTTATAATACCGTTATCACCAAGAATTATCCCAATAGAGATTATGCCTTGTATCAGTTGAGTTTGATTTATAATTTGCAGGATGATTATGCCTCGCAGTTGGGTTTGTTGGATAAACTTATTCAGGAATACCCCAATTCTCGTTATGCAGATGATGCCTATTACGCCAAGGGCAATACCCTGTTTTTTATGAATCGCAAGGATTTGGCGGTGGCTTCTTACGAAACCTTGTTGCAAAAGCACCCCAATAGTGAATTGAGCAATCGCTCTTTGCTAAAATTGGGCTTGATTGCTTATTCGGTGGGCAGAAATGAGGAAGCTTTGAATTATTACAAAGGGGTATTTAGAAACAATCCCCAGAGTGAGGAGGCCAAGGATGCTCTAGCTGCTATCAAGGAAATTTATGTAGAAAGTGGCAATCCAGATGGCTATTTTAGCTTTGTCAGTACGGTACAAGGCTATAATGTAAGCGATTTTGAGCGTGATTCTTTGTTGTATATGGCGGCACAGTTGCAGTATGATAATGCCAATTGGGAAGGGGCAATAGGGGCTTACACCACTTATTTGGAACGTTACCCAACAGGTATCAACAGCATCAATGCCCATTTTTATAGAGGGGAGGCATTGTTTGATCTCAAACGTTATACAGAAGCCTTGCAAGATTATTCCTATATCTCCGATTTGGGCAATTCGGGGTATACCGAAACAGCCAATCATCGTGCAGCCAATATTACTTATTACAGCACACAAGATTTTGCACAGGCACAGTTGTATTTTGGACGTTTGGAGCAGACGGCTACCACCGAAGAGCACTTGTTTGAGGCACAGCAATATGGTATGAGAAGTGCGTTTTATGCCAATGATTTTCAGGCATTGCCCCTTATTGCAGATCGTTTGATTAATAATGCTAGATCCACGACACCCGATCGGGCAGAAGCATATTATTACAAAGGCAAAGCCTACATTGCCCAACGTCAATACGATGAAGCATTAAAGGCGTTTGATAAGAATATTGCCTTGTCGGGCGAAGATGATTTTTCGGCAGAGTCTCGTTATTGGCGGGCTTACATTGCCTACCAAAAGCGTGATTTGAAGAAGGCGGAAGCCTTGGCTTTTGAGAACAACAAAGCCTTGTCGGGTCATCCTTACTGGTTGGTTAAGAGCTTTATTTTGTTGGCGGATGTTTATGCCGAGCAAGACAATTTGTTTCAAGCCAAAGCCACTTTACAATCTATTGTAGATAATTATAATGGCGATCAAGCGTTGATTGATGAGGCCAAGCGCAAATTGCAAAAAGTGAAAGATGCGGAAAGAAACAACAGCAAATTGAAGCGAGATACGCCCAATGGTGAGTTGGAGATGATTGAAGAGAACTAGACTCAGGATTGTTTATCACGAATATTTTATAGCTAAAATACAGGCGAATGGTCATTATAACAACTGTTTGCCTTCAAAAATAAAAAGCCATGTATAGAGGCATCAAATTAATTATGGGGACAATGTGTTTGTTGTGGGCCACGGCTACACAGGCACAATTAGACGATTCCCAAACCGAATTTTTAAAGCCCTTTAGAGCTAAATTGGCGCAAAGCCAAAAGTTTGAGGCACAGCCCTTATTGCCAAAATTAGACACCAATTCTAACAAAAACCTAAACTATGTAGTGCCCACGCACTTATTGGGTTTGCCGTATCCTGCGCCTGTTATTCGCCCTTTGGCGATGCCTAGAAGCAAGGCGCTTGAGGTGTATAATTTTTATGCCAAGGCAGGCATTGGTTATCCCTTGTCGCCTTTGGTAGAGTTGTCTTATTTTAATGATAACATCAAGGAGTTGAAGTATGGCGCGCAGGTGCGCCACCATTCGGTACTGAATGGTTATTTGCCCAATCAGAATTTTACCCAAACTGGGGTAGATGTACAGGCCGATTATTTTATGGAAAATGGCTTGACGATAGGCGGAAACTTGGATTTTGATTTTAATACCAATCGTTTTTATGGTTTTGATACGCTTGTTGAGAATTATAACATTACAGCAGATAGTATGCGCCAGCGTTTTCTGAATATTGGGGGCAATATACATCTGTTTAATGGGCAGATTACCAAGAGTGCGGTCAATTACCGAGTAGATGTGGATTTGTATCGCTACAGCGATGCTTTTAGAAGCACAGAATTTGGCTTGCAGCCCAAGGTAACGGTCGAAAAATGGTTTGGCAAAGGCAAACAACGCCATGTATTGCGGGCAGAAACAGGCATCAGCTACTTGAATTTTCAGGACATTCCTGTAGAGGTCAATAATGTAACCACCACAGCTACCAAGACCTTGTTCTTGTTTTATATCAACCCTACTTTTACGGCCAATGCAGGTGCTTTCAAAGCACGGTTGGGTGCTAATTTGGGCACCAATGAGGGCAATTTCTTTATTCATCCCGATGTAGAATTGTCGTATGCTATTGCATCAGGAGCGTTTACGCCTTATTTGGGAGCAGTGGGGCAGGTGCGCCAAAACTCTTTCCGTTCCTTGACACAGTACAATCCGTTCTTAGTTTCTAATCCCGAATTGCGTCACACCAACTATTTGGAGTTGTTTGGAGGCTTGAAGGGTTCTATCAAGAAAATCAATTATGATGTACGTGGCGGCTATGCACTGACCCAAAACTTGCCTTATTTTGTTAATGATACAGGAGCTTTGACGCAGTTTTCTCGATTCCGCCCTGTGTATGATACGGCAGGGATTATCTTTGTGCGAGGAACACTAGATTTTCGTTTGTTGGATAATCTAGTAGTGGGTGGAACGGCTGGTTTTCAGGCTTATAATACCACCAATTTTGAGAAGGCATTTCATTTGCCCACTTTTGAGAGCAATTTCTTTGTGGAGTATGTTTTTAATTTCAAAGGCAAAGCAAAGAAGCCTAAAACAAGCAAGGGCAAAAAAGGTAAGAATCAAGATAGTTACTTGTCCTTGCGAGGAGAGGTATTTATCAATTCAGGAGTTCCTTATTTGGATGAGAATCAGAATGTGGCCTTATTGCAGGGCTTGTATGATTTGAATGTGGGGGTGCATTATCAAGTTTCTTCCAATGTTGGGGTGTTTCTGGATCTCAACAATATCTTGCACAACCGCAACCAACGCTGGTACCAGTATGCACAATTAGGATTTAATGGTAGGATTGGCGTAGAGGTGCGTTTTTAGAGAACGATAATTTTATGTATATTTTTATAAAACCTACCCAAGCTTGGGTAGGTTTTTGTGCCTTTGTGAAGGAGAATTTAGTATGCTTTGAATACTTTTGTGAGAAATAAAACAAACAATAAACTATGAGAAAGTGTATTTGGACGGGAATATTGGGCTTAAGTATTGCCCTTAGTGCCTGTTTCAAGGATAAAGCTCCGGGGCAGCCGGCTTATATACGGGTAGAGGGTATACAATTGGCGGTGGATGCCAATGGAAGCCAAGGGGCAGGTACTTCTAATATTACCGATGCTTGGATTAGTGTAGATGGGCAGCAATTGGGGGCAGGCACGTTTCCAGCTACTTTTCCTGTAATTCTGGACGAAAATTTTTCAACCAATAGTATTCGAATTAGTGCTGGTATTAAAAACAATGGCATTACCAATACGAGAGCTATTTATCCTTTTTATGAGTCTTATGTGGTTACCGATGACTTGGAACCGGGGGAGGTATTTACAGTAAGCCCAACGGTGCAGTATGATTCGCGGGTAGAGATAGAGGTGGTAGATGATTTTGAGAATCCCAATCAGCCGATTTTTACCGTAGATTTGGACAACAATCCCAATACCACTATTGTAAGCCAATCGGATGATGTGCTGACGGGTTCTTATTCGGGGCGGATTACCATTGATGATAACAACTTGGAATGTACAGCAGCCAGTTCGGTGCGTTTTTCCAACTTGACGGGCCCTACGGCTGTGCCTGTTTATATAGAAATGGATTACAAAACCAATGTGCCTATCCAAGTTGGTCTGAGAGCGCATTACAGCCCCACCAATACCGATGCGATCTATAAGGGCGGAGTCAATGATTCTAAGGGTGCTTGGCGCAAGATTTACTTTGAATTTACCAGAGAGGTATTTGGTAGCAATGCGCCCGAATATTCGGTATTATTGCGTGCGGTTCGTACTCCGGGAGTATCTAATCCAGAAGTACTTATTGATAATATTAAGTTGGTTTATTTTTAGTAATTTAGCGCATACGTTTGACGTATTGACACCAAAAACAATCAATTTTTATAACGCTCAATTTTTTTAACAAACCAACTAATGAAAATAGCCATCATCGGGGTAGGAAATCTAGGATTGTCCATTGCCAAAGGAATTATTAACAGTGAATTGGCCAGTCACTTGTATTTGACCAAAAGAAATATAAATGAAATTAGCCACTTGGCAGAAGAGGGAAAAGTAACGATAGGCTCTGACAATAGAGCTGCTGTGGCTGCTGCTGAGGTGGTGATTTTTGCTGTTCAACCTAGCCATTTTGAGGAAATATTAGCAGAAATAAAAGACTTGTTGAATGGGCAAGTGCTCATTTCGACCATTACAGGATTTGGCATCCAACGCATGGAGGAATTGGTAGGAACCGATCAATTTATCATCAGAAGTATGCCCAATACGGCTATTTCTGTAGGGGCTTCTATGACCTGTTTGTGTAGCAATGCCAAGGGCAAAGAAAAGGTAGAAGTGGCCAAAGTGATTTTTAACCAATTGGGGCACAGCATGGAAATTCCCGAACCGCAAATGCAAGCAGCTACCGTAATTTGTGCTAGTGGGGTCGCTTTCTGGATGCGTCTAATTAGGGCAACGACCCAAGGAGCCATTCAATTGGGGTTTGATGCCAAAGAGGCACAAGAATTGGCGATGCACACTTGCAATGGTGCTGCCGAATTGCTCATAGCTTCGGGCAACCACCCCGAACAAGAAATAGATCGGGTAACTACGCCAATGGGCTGTACTATACAGGGATTGAATGAAATGGAAATACAGGGCTTAAGCTCTTCGCTTATTCAAGGGATTGTAGCTTCTTATAATAAAATTACGGAGTTTAAAACGAGATAAAAAATGGATAATAGGAGGTGCAATCAATCGCACCTCTAATTATTTTGCCGATACTGTTTTCTAAATTCAGAAAGAGCCGCCCCCTGCCTTTGTAAATCATACACTAAAGATACATTATTTTGGAAAAAGTAAAGAGTTAAATATAGGACAAATCAATATAGGTATAACTGTACTAGTTTTTATAATTTCCATTGACAAATATCAAGTATTTACTGTATCTTTATAAGGTATATAACCAACTAAGAAAACCAAAATAACTATGGGCTATAAATCAGACCAAGACCAAGACACCACTTCACAAAATATCAATGATACTGCAACTACAATGGCTCCCCAGCAAGCTAACAAGACGGGGATTCCTGACACCATGAAAGCACTCATGGAGTATACCTACCAAGTATCTTTGAATGATGTTCGTGTTCATTATAATGCAACAGATAAGATTGAACAAAAGAGCAAGGAATTAGGGAGAACAATTAATGCTTATGCAGAGTATCCCGATATTTATATTGCAAAAGGTTTTGAACATTGTCTTCAAGAAGAAGTAAAACACATTATTCAGCAACTCAAGGGGGATGTAAAACCTACAGGTAGTGTGGAGGGGCAAAAATTTAATGATGATCCAAGGCTAGAAACACTTGCAAAAAAGGATGATCTTGGCTCTGGTACAGGAGAAGTACTAGATACAACAGAACTAGAAGAAGCAACAAAACCTGTAGACAGTGTTGCTCAATTTAATGAGTTGGATGGTGTAGAAGATGCCCCCCCACAACAACAAGAGAATGAACAAGAACAGCAGCAACAAGTAGTAGTTGAAGAAGAGCAAGAAAGTGAGTTGCTTGTAAATCTGCGTCGTGTGCTCCACGAAGATCTTTGGAATGATAGAACCTTGGTGGAAGCTATTGGAAGCGAGTCTTGGACAGATATTAATGAAGCTTGGGTTTCATTGACAGACGCAACATCGGTTGAGGCTAAAAAGAAATTGCAATTATTGCGCCTCAAGGGATCCAATGATGAGGTGGACTTATCTACTTATGATGGTTGGACAGACATTACTATGGGAGAGCAGAGAGGACATAAGTGGGGAACAGAAACAGAAGGTGGAGGAATTTCGGTAAAACTCAAAAAAGCATTGAGTTATCAAAAAGTAGGAATTACACAGGAGGAGAAACCTGTCTTAAAAAAAGATTTGAAGGAAAAGCTGACTTATTTTAAGAGAACTCCATTGATCAAAACAGCTAAGTATAATCTGGCTTTAGATAACATTAATGATAAAGTAGATAAATTATTGGAGAGAAAGGTGGTTTCTTTACCCCTAGAAATAGCTAGTAAGGCTTTTGATGGAGAGCTTGATACCTTGAAAAGAGCAGATGTATTGAGAAAGGAAAATAGAAAGCTAGACGATTGGCCTACCTTGAAAAAATCTGGTAGTGGAGTAGCTGTCAAAAAAGGAGAAGATGTTTGCTTGACGAAATTTAATGAGTACTTCTTGACACAAGGAGCTCCTACAAATATCATACGTACACAAAAACCTCAACACATAACTAAGAGTGGAGCTGAGGAAGACAGATTGAGTATGGCCAAAGAATTGCAGGAAGTAGCTATTGCTATTGAGTTTGGAACATCAGGCAAAAAAGCCTTGTCAGGCAAACCCAAAACTGCTTTGGAATTCTTACGCAAATCTGATATGACTGAGGAGCAAGTGGCAGAGTTAGAGGCTTATGGAAAGGAGATTCGTAAGCAAATCAAAGCCAAGTTAGGAGCTGACATTAAGTTTGCTGATGAAAACCTCAATGGATTGGTGGTTCCGATTACAGGAGCACCTAGAAACATTGGAGGCTATACCTTAGCTACACCTATGACCAATGTT
Organism: uncultured Aureispira sp.; assembly: GCA_964445645.1. Classification (GTDB taxonomy): domain Bacteria; phylum Bacteroidota; class Bacteroidia; order Chitinophagales; family Saprospiraceae; genus Aureispira. The sequence goes on from CAYULH010000048.1 coordinate 28,744, forward strand.
TTTCCATTATTGCAGAAGAGACAAGGTAAAGTAACAACATTGAGAGAATATCGTTAGGTAATTGATGATGATACCGTATAAATAAATGAAAGGAACTGTCTGTTTTACAGAGGGTTCCTTTTTGTTTATTATAAGCCAATGAGACTACCTCAATTTCCAAAAATTAAGATAGAAGGTATTATACACGCTCTATACATAAATAAAGACTTTCTAGCAAGCTGCCAGAAAGTCTTTTTATTCTAAAAAATATATTAGTGAACTATATTGTAGCACTACTAAATATGCTTCTTAATGTCGCTACTAATATCATAATCGTGATCTACATCCTTGAAGTGACCGGCATAATCTGCATGTAAACTCAACATCCATTTAGAATCAGCTAATGTCTTTCCACCAAGTGCTTCTGTAAGCTTAGATTTTGGAAAATCTATATAATAGCCATCGTAGACTTGGTTGGTTGGGCCATCATACTCGTCGGCATCATCTTGGTGCTCACGGGCCAATACCGTACTGTTGCACGTAATGGTTGCGAGTACCTGTGGGATAACGACAGGGCCATCGGTAACTACGCGCACTTTGAAGTAAACACGGTAGTTACTTCCAGTGTCGTCTACTCTATAGATGCCTGCATAAATCAAATCTACTTTGGTCAGCACTTGATCTCTGCCCACTATGGCATTGTGTACACCTTGTTGGGTGTTTTTGTGCAAGTTATCATAAATATCTTTGATGATTTGGATGTTTTTGGCCTTTTTCATGTGCTCCTCATAGCGAGCTTTTAGAGCGTTCTTATTCCTAGCAATCTTAGCCAATTCTTTGAGCTTTTTAGGATCTTTACTTTCTTGCTCCATCATGTGTTTCACCACCCCTTTACAAGCATCTATATAGATGTCTTTATTTTTCTCAAAACCATAATCATCGGCTGTAATATAGGTATACAATTGGCCTAATAATTTGTACGTCCAGTAGGCAAATCCTGCCATAGGGAAGGCGGCAAATGCTACATTAATAACCATAGGTTGTAGGCGATTGAGCATAGCCTTGGCATCGTCATACACAGCGGTGAGGTCATCGGTGAGTGCTTTTACGCCACCCTCATGAATACCTATGGTATAATCCTTGGCATCAAAGCCTTTGTCGGTGGCTTTAACGGTTACGCCAACACGCAATAGCGTATATTTTTTGCCTGTCCATTCCAAAAAGTTAGGGCAGCTCTTGCCTTCAATCAATTCATAAATCTCATTGAGCGTTTCGCCTGCCCCCAAAGAACCACGCAAAAAGCAATTGAGCGTAAAGACATCAATGGTCATAGCACCGCCTGAAAATATATTGACAATGTCCACTTGTTTGTTGTTGAAGGTCAATTCGGCGGCTACGCCAAACTTGGCAGCCAGCAGCAGGAGCGAATCGGTCAATACCAGTTCAAAAGCACCTGTACAGGTGATCTTGGCCGCCATAGAGGAAACGACTTCGTAAGAACTCCAAGCGTTTTTGGGCAGGTTGGCAGGGTTGGTTTTGTAAGCACCTTTGATGGCCAACTCAAACGATGCTTTGCTCTCTAGCGATACCTCGCCCCCTAAGCGCAAGCCGGGGCAGATAGGGAAGGTTTTTTGGTTGGAGATTTTTTTGTGCAAGGGCGCATCAAACGTTTGTTTGTAGGCAATACTTCCGTTGGGCGACACGGTAAGTTTGGGGAAGAAAGCAGGGAGTTTGAGTTCGCTGTCAGCAGTGCCACCGGTAGCGGCAGCTTTAGCAGCTCGTTTATCTTCTAGCGATTTTTTGAAGGTTTGAAAGGCTGCTCTAGCTTTGGCAATGGCTATTTCATCTTCGGGGGTTAGGCCATCGGCGGCTAATTTTTTGATGGTAGCATCTAATTGCGCTTTGGCCGCAGCAATTTTTTCTTTAACAGTGGTCGGATTAGGCATAGATAATAATTATTTTGAAGATAATGGTCATATTGAAAAATCAGGCAGGTTACTGATTGGCTAACTTATTAAAAAAGGCAGTGAGGTTTTCCAGTCTTTTGTGGTGCTGTGTGCGTTCCTCTGGACTCATTTTAGAAGTGCTGGTTGTATCGCTGGTAGCCGTTTCTTCAGAACTGGATGTTGTTTGTTCTTCTTCGGTGTTATCGTCCTCTTCTACAGGAATGCCCGTAACGATGTTGATAGGCATTTTGAGGGTCTTTTCTTCAAATACTTTGCTCTTTTTGAGGAGTTTGGCTGCCGTGAGCTTGCCATCTTTTAGTTCCACATTCAAGACATTGGTATTGTCCTTAGACTCTACTAGTATACTGGCCAAACCGACCAAATTGAGATCGTGTTCTTTGTCCTTTTTGAGCTGCTTGAAGGCTTTGGTGGCCTCCGAGTATTTCTTAAAAGGAATCATGGTACACTTAACAGTAGCCTTGCCCATTGTATAATTCAATAAAAAAATAGCTCCTTTGGCTTTTTTTAAATCATTTATTTTGCAGTAGGCTGTTTTGTATTTGGGGAGTTCAAGTGCCTTGAAGGACTCAAAATCAAAAGCTTGTGCTGGCATAGATGCTTGCGTTTTTCGTTTAGAAAATTAATTTTCAACCCTTGAAATTAAAAAATAAAAACAGTTTTTCAAACTAAATTTAGTTTTTTGAATCAAAAACGGCGCATTATAGGGGAGAGCTACTACATATAAAAAATAAAAAACGTATTTGTACAAGCGGCGATATAACCCAAGGATAAAAGCTTCTGTTTTTATTATGCTATTACGTTTCCGCAGCTACTTAATTTTGCTAACTTTGTTCAGGTTGGTACAAATTGTACTGAGGGCAGTATTGGTGTGTACGGTATTTGATTTGTGGTGTGTGTAATGTACTAGTTTTGTGTTAGTGTGCGATGCCTTGCACTTAGGAGCTGTATTTTGTAGTTTGAAGAATTATTGTAGAACATGAACTCTTGGCGATTGCCTAAAGGTGTTGTTGTATACGCCTTGGCTGACTATATAGCGGCTGTAATATCATGGGTATTGTTTGTATTGGTGCGTAGAATGTCTATCGAGGGCAGACCCTTTGATGAACGTTTGTTTCAAGACCCCAATTTTCAGTATAGTTTGGCAGCCGTACCGATTGTGTGGATGTTGGTTTATGTGGTACTAGATAGCTATCATCATATTTATCGACTATCGCGTTTAACAGAGTTTGCTCGAACGCTACTGGCGACCTTTTTGGGAAGTTTATTGTTGTTTTTTACCATTCTGCTGGATGATTTGGTCAATTATTTGGGCGGTTATCAAGGCTATTATCGGGCTTTGGCAAGTCTAATGGGGATACATTTGTTGTGTGCGGTTACTGTGCGTATGATAATTCTGACCATAGCCCATCGACGCATCCGCTCGGGGCGTTATACCTTCAATACCTTGGTTATAGGACAACATCCCAACAGCAAAGAGGTATACCAAGACATTATTACTAGAGAAGAAAAACTAGGCTATGCCATTGTGGGGCATCTCAATACCCCCCATGAAGCTATCGCCCCCCTTCAGGATATGATTCCTTGTTTGGGTAATCTGGACAATTTACAAGAAGTATTGGTAGCGCATAATATCGAAGAGGTTATTCTGGCTTTAGAGCCTACCGAAGAACGTGCGTTTCATCAGTTGATCTCTATTTTGGAGCAACACAGCCCTCAAATCTTGTTGCGAGCCATTCCAGAAATGCGCCCGTTATTGTTGGGGCAGGTTAATATTCCACGGGTGAGAGGGGCAGGATTGTTAGAAATAAAAACCCATCTTATTCCAATTTGGCTCAAAATCACCAAACGCACCATTGATGTATTGGCTTCGGTATTGGTTTTAATTCTTTTGAGTCCCCTGTATATTTTTGTAGCCATTAAGGTACGCCTCTCTTCTGAAGGCCCAATTTTTTATAAGCAAGAACGCATAGGCAAGGATGGTCGTCCTTTTTTGATTTATAAATTTCGCTCCATGTACTTGGATGCCGAAAAAGGCGGGCCACAGCTTTCGTCAGATACCGATGATCGCTGTACCCCTTGGGGGCGCACCATGCGTAAATACAGGCTGGATGAAATTCCGCAGTTTTGGAATGTACTCAAAGGCGATATGTCCTTGGTGGGGCCACGGCCCGAACGTCAGTTTTATATTGACCAAATAGCCGAGCGTGACCCAAGGGTGCATTTGCTGCATCGGGTACGTCCGGGTATTACCTCTTGGGGGCAGGTACAATATGGTTATGCCTCCAATGTAGAGGAGATGGTCGATCGCCTGCAATTGGATTTGATTTATATTGAGAATTTGACCTTAGCTTTAGATATTAAAATCATCATTCACACTGTTTTTGTAATTGTAAAAGGCAGTGGTAAGTAATCCCTTAAACAATTTTGTTATGAGCAATGCACTAGGAAGACACATCTTGGTAGAGTTTTTTGGCTGTTCAGCAGATATTTTAAATGATGTTATTAGAATAGAAAAATCAATGGTAGAAGCCGCCAAAGCCGCAGAAGCCACGGTTATCAATTCTACTTTTCACCACTTTTCGCCTTATGGTGTTTCTGGGGTAGTGGTTATTCAAGAAAGCCACTTGGCCATTCATGCTTGGCCCGAATACCAGTATGCGGCCGTGGATATTTTTACCTGTGGGGAAGAGGTGGATCCTTGGATTGCCTACGATTATCTCAAGCAGGCATTTGAGGCCACTCATGGCTCCTCTATGGAAATTAATAGAGGACAAAAACAACTACTCAAACGGGTAAATGTAGACCATTTGGTAGAGGATAGAATGGAAAAAGAAGAGGATTTGGCGACCAAATACAAGCGTGATGTTTGGTTTACAGACAAAGACGAAAATATTGCCCTTTCCTTACGTCATACGGGCAATTTATTGTACAGTGCCGATTCTCCTTATCAGCGTGTGCGTGTATTGGAAAGTTATGCCTATGGCAAGGCATTGCTTATTGACAACATGGTGATGGCAACCGAAAAGGATGAGTTTGTTTATCATGAAATGATTGCCCATGTACCCACTTTTATACACGGCAACCCCAAACGCATCTTAGTCATTGGGGGAGGAGATGGCGGCACGATTCGGGAGTTGTTTAAGCATGAGGGGGTGGAGCATATTACTATGGTAGAAATTGATGAGAAAGTGGTCGAAGCTTCTACCTTGCATTTGCCCGCTTTGTCTTGTGAGTTTAACAATCCTAAATTGGACTTGCGTATTCAAGATGGTATTGTGTTCTTGCAAGAATGTGAAGCAGAGCAGTACGATATGATTGTAATAGATGGGAGCGACCCCAAAGGGCCTGCCGAGGGTTTGTTTAGTCCTGATTTTTATAAGAATGCCTATCATGCGCTCAAACCCAATGGCGTGTTAAATTTACAGAGCGAAGGGCCTTTGTTTAGCCAAGATGCCTTTATAGGACTCAATCATTGTTTGAAGGATATTTTTGGTCAGGATTCTGTAGCTTGTTATTTGGCCTATATTTCTACTTATCCTACAGGTATGTGGAGCTTTACCACGGCCATCAAGGGGCAAGCACTCTCGCCCTTGAGTTTTGACATAGCCGCCGCTAGTATTTTCTCAGAACAACAGCAATTAAAATACTACACCCCTCAAATACATTATGCCGCCTATACCTTGCCTCCATTTGTGCAAGATATGTTGAAGTAATAGGAACTAAGAAATTAGCGAAAGCAAAACAAAAAAAGCCAGCCTGAAAACGTTCAAGCTGGCTTCTATTATTTGGAGGCTATAATTTTTATTTGCCCTCTTTTTTGCGACGTTCTATTTCTTGTTGCTCCTTGAGCAATTCCTGGTATTTGGCCATAAAGCCTTCTTTCTTAGGCTTATTCTTGTTGTCCTCTTTGTTTTGTAATAATTGGGCACGCAATTTATCCTTATCAATTAATACATTTTTGACCAAGAAGGTTTGGGCAATATTGAGCAAGTTGCTAAACAACATATAAGCCGTTAGGCCGGCTGCCCAACTATTGAGCGCAAAGAAGAACAATACAGGAAAAGAATACTGCATGTATTTCATCATCTTCATATTCGCGCCATTGCCTGCGGCTGCCGTCATATCCATTTGCTTGCTATTATACCACAAAAAGGCAAACATAGACAACATCCACAAGAGTGTAAACAAACTCACGTGGTCGCCATAAATGTCATAAATGAACGGCACATAACCAAAATCCCAAATAGAATCATAGCTCACCAAATCATCTGCCCACAAAAAACTCTCTTGACGGAAAGAGATAGAAGAAGGAAAGAAGCGATACAGGGCAATCCAAATTGGCATGGTCAACAACATGGGCAAACATCCGCCCAATGGATTGAGTCCATAATCTTGGTACATTTTCATTTGAGCGGCTTGCATCCCTGCGGCATCATCCTTGTACTTGGCACGCATGGCATCCAATTCGGGCTTCATTACGCTCATTTTTACCCCATTTTGTAGCATTTTGTATTGCAATGGAAACAAAACTAAGCGAATCAAGAAGGTTAACAACAGTATAATAAGCCCATAATTGGAAATAAACAGCGCAAAGAAATTGAACAAAGGACGAATAATAGAGCGGCTTATAAAACCAAAAATACTCCATCCAAACGGAATAATACGCTCAAAATCATTGCCCACTGCTACTAGCTCGTTATAGTCATTGGGACCAATGTACAACTGCATCTCATAAGCGGCCGATTTCTGGTCTTTGGTCGCAATATTAATTTTACTATCCAAACGTTTGAGATAAGGCGCTTCCGGCTCCATCATTACCGTAGCAAGTTCGGCCGCCGCAAATTGGGTGCCTTCCTTAGCAAATAAAGACGTGTTGAAAAACTGCTGCGAGTGCGATACCCACGACACAGGATCGCCCAATAATTCTTGATCGGCTGTACGACAATTACAATAATCAAAACCATCCTCCTGAGACTTGTAATACACGGTAGTCATAGTAGCCTCATAGTGTGGATTTTTTTCTACCTTATGAACATAAGACTGCCAATTGAGCTGTATGTTTTTGTCTCTAGGCATGTTGCCATTGATATTCTCTAAGGTCAATTGATAATCCAATAGATACTTATCCGTCAAGGTATACGCTTGCTCAATGTACTGGTTTTGATCTTTGCCATAAGCACGCAAACGCAAGGTATTGCCGGTTAGAGTTGGCTTAAAGAATAAATCGGCTGTTGAAATATCGCCTCTGTCGGTGTTGAGTGGAATAATGTATTCAAATTTATTGTTGGGATCATCAAACAATAGCAATTGTTCTTTGTCATAAGGATCTTCGGTATCGTGGTTGTACTGGGAGAAATTTTTGACCAATACCTTACTAATCGTACCGCCCTTGGTATTAAAAGTAATTTGAAGTTGGTCATTTTCAAGTGTAACCTCTTGGTTGGTGCCTGTAGCCGCTTGGGTAAAAATTCCAAATTGGCCGCCTAATTGTTCGATTGCAATAGCTTGTTTGATACTATCTTTCTGCTCGGCGGTAAGCAGGGTATCACTTTGTAAATCAATCAAGCGTTGTTGCGCTTGTTGCTCCTTAACCTTAGCGAGGCTGTCTTGTTCTTGCTGTTGCTTAATTTGTGCTTGTTGCGCTTCTTGTTCTTGCTTAATTTGTTCGGCAGTAGGCGCCGTAAGCATATTGTAGGTAATCCATAACAAGACAAGCAATAAAACACCTGTAAACGTAGAATTATTTGATTTCATTGTCGATTTAGTACGTTCTAGTATAGCCCCTTGATGTTTGATTGGAATAGGAGCTTTATTTTTAGAGGGCAAAGATAAGCAAAAGCCGCGCTTATTCAAACGAATAGGCGAATAGTATCTTTGGTCTGAATAGAGGACAAACTAAGAAACCTTCATCTGGTTTAAGAAGTTCCCCTTCAAATAGAAATAGGGGATTAATAGCCACCTAAATTACCAGCGTATAAATAGCACAATTCCCGTTTTCTTTTCTGTTATAATAACGTTACCTTTACATTAATTAATACTTCGTGGATTAGCTCGCGTTGCTCGTGAGCCAGCAAGCTGGGTTAGCTC
>CAYULH010000049.1:0-36276 GCA_964445645.1 uncultured Aureispira sp.
TTAGATTTTGTTGGCAATAATCGGCGAGTTTGTCTAGGATTTTTTGCACCTGATACTCAGGCATTTCCTCCAATTGTATCAACTGAAAATTCTCTACAAAACCCGGCAATAAACGGCGCATACTCTCCAATTGCGAAGGCGTTACCTCGCCCAGTAATTGCAGCTTGCCCGCCTGCAAAAAGGAAGTCAAAAAAGCCGCTACGCTATCTTCTGGCCCTTCGCCACCCGTTTGCAGCAATTGCACCACATCCAATACCCACAAAATACCATTGGCACGCTCCAACTCGTAGACCAATTGCTCTACTTGTTGTTGCCACTCGCCCAAGTATTTGGCTCTAGCCGTAATACGCTGCGCCACCAATTGCCAAAAGGTCAAATTGATTTTGGATTTTTTGTGGGCTATTTTTTTGATGGCTTGGCGCAATACAGCACTTTTGCCCGTGCCGTGTTTGCCCACCAGCAGTACATTGGAGCGTGTACTTACAATTTTGTCAATGGTTTCGTCCACTTGTTGCTCCAATTCCCAAGCAGCCTCTGGAAAGGCGGCAATATTTTGGCGCAATTTCTTGGTCATGGGGTAACGCTCGGCCAGTGCCTCTAAAGCATCAAATTTTTCTTGCCCTTCCCAACCATTGTTAAAACTATAATCCCGTGCATAATTGACCTTGAGAGAAATTTCGTCCAAGGTGGGGCGTTGGCTCAACACCATTCTGTACAACGCATCAGGTGTTCTTCGGCTAAACAAATTGGAGGAAAAATTCTTGACGAGTGCAGGAAGCAACTTGGGGTCGTAATAATAAAAATTTTCCTCAAACAGCGGCAAATAGCAACAGTACTGCCCTTGGTCGGTAGGCCCATACACGGCATCAACCGGCACTTCTATGGTAGTTTTGGAAGGGAAAGAACGATTCTGCTCTTTGTACACCGGGCGTACCTTGATATAAAAGGTCTTGAGCTGAAAGGATTCCAATGGCAAATAAGGATAGTCGTCATACTTCTTGTAATTGCGCTTGAGGTGGGTCGTCAATTGCGATTTCAAACGCCTCAGGTCACTGTCTACCAATTGATAATCCGTACCAACTAAGACCCCTAGAATCTGCTCATCAGACAAAGGGTAATGCAACAAGGGGTAAACTAGTTTTTCCATAGTATTCACTGTTGATTATCTAAATCTCAATTGTAAGTTTAACTTTAAATACAATTTTTTATCCTTTTCTAAATAAACTTGTCCAAATCTATGCCTTGTGGTAGAAGGGGTGTCTAGTTTTATTTCTCGATACAAGTATTCTTTTAAGTTTTCTATTTGTATAATATGAAAACCAACACAATCTCCCGTTTTTTTCATTACAATGGTCCCATTTGCCAAGTTATTGCCATCCCATTTTTTTCCAGCAAAAAAGCCCAAAAGAATATTGACCAATAGACGTTTGATTTTAACGGCTAGGAAATTTTTGTCCTTGTAGCCTGTTTCTGCTTGCAAAGTGGGTTTGTCGTAAATGGCCTCTACAATATCGGCTATTTGACTGGTTCTATTTTTATAAAATTCTAACAGTACTTGCCCAATAATTTCAGGAATATTACCATCCGATAAAGCCAAATTATACTCCATTGCCGCTCGCTCTGCCCCTACATAAATCAGTTTTCCGCCCAAGTCTTCTATTCGTTGCAGTCTATCTTTTATTTTTGTTCTGGTTTTAATGGCATTGATTTCGTCCAAATATTGCCGTTCCAAGCCATCAATTCTAAATATAAAATTGGTGTTGCCCGAGGCATTGAGCAAGGTGGGTTTAGCGCCCAAATAAGATTTGATACCAAAGCCTTCGTTTTCCTTGCGAATGTCCTCGTTTTCTATATCTAAAACAATATCCGCTTTTTGGTGGCTAGTGCCACCCTTGACCACCTCAAATCCTAGTGCATCCTGTATTACTTTAAATTCAGGAATAGAAAAAGTGCCTTTGCTATTGATGATGGATGTGGTTAGTTTTTTGAGCACAGTGGCATCTAGCAGTGTTGTAATATCAATATTTTTTCGTTCTCCTGTTTCTTTATGCACTGCTTGAATCATATTCTTATCCAATAAGAGAAAGTCTAAATCTAAATTTCTGGTGGTCACTTTATGCAGCTGAAAACTATCTTGCTTGGGGTTTAAATCAGCATCTGATAGCTGGAGTTGTTGCTCTGCTAGTAACTTGACAAAAACTAGCAACTCTGTCCATTCCCCTTTGTTCTTTTTTTCCATTTGAAAAGATTTTTTCTCATTGAGTAGAGCTAAATACCTCAACATTTGTTCGCCTACAGCCTTAACGGCATCTACAGCCACACTATTACCCAATTGCTTAATACCTTGCGTATCACTAACAGGAAACTCATAATCCTCTGGAAATCCCTGCATTCGTATTCCTTGTTTTATCCCCAAACGCTTTACTTCACCATCTACATAATAAGCATCCCAGTTTCGTCTATCGGTAATAGCAGAACCTCTCCCTCCTACTCGCAATGTAAATCCGATTTCACGAGAACAAACTCCTTCCCAAACATCACTCATCGTATATTTGAGGGGGATTTTGGGCGGAAACTGAAAGCCTTTCATAAAGTCTTCATCTCTAAATCCAATGATAAAAACCCGAGGACGCAATTGTGGAAGGCCATAATCGGAGGCTTTTACAACCTTATAATAAAAAGAATATTTTAACTCTTTTTCTAAGATGGTTTGAATAACCTTGAAGGTATTGCCATTATCATGTTTTACCAACCCTCTCACATTCTCCAAAAAAAAGGCTTTGGGTCTTTTGGCTTCTATAATTTCTGCAATATTAAAAAACAAATTACCTCTCTCTGAATTGTGATTGTCGTCAAATCCTCTCTTATGTCCAGCTTGGCTAAATGGTTGACAAGGGAAACCGGCACACAAAATATCAAAATCTGGTATATCTTCTGGATTTATCTTTCTAATGTCGTCATTAAAATTTCCATTATTGAACAAATTAGGGCTGATTTTTTGGAAGTTATGCTCATAAGTAACCCTCGCGTGTTGGTCCATTTCTGAGGCAAAGACACAAGCCCCCCCCAATTCGTGCATAGCAATATGAAAACCGCCTATTCCTGCAAATAGGTCTATAAATGTAAATTTTTTATTCAAGTTAGAATGAGTTTAGATCTTATCTTTTAACAAACGATAAACGGCCTCTTGAATGTCTCCAAGCATAAGCGGATGCCAATTGACATCTTGGTATTTGACACGGCCTTCTGTATCAATGAGGTAGATTCTAGGGACGTGCATTTTGGCAAAACGTGCAAATAATTGGCGTTCGGGGTCGGCTACCAGATGATAGACCAGATGGTTTTCTTTGGCCCAAGTTGACAATTCTTCTGAAGAGTGTTCACGCCCTACAGCCACCAATTGGATGTGGTCTTTGAGTGGTGCCATTTGTTGGCTGATAGCTGGTGCTGCTTTCTGACAAGAGGAGCAAACAGTCGTAAAAAAAAGCAACAAAGTAGGCTGTGTACTACCTTTTCCAATAATCAGATTTTCACCCTCTAAAGTAGTAACTTGCAATTGCTCAATCTGGTGTTTTTTCTTGATGTCTTCCATAATTAGGGCAATAGTTAAAATATTGTTTTCTGATTGGTTTTGATACGAATGAGGTAATGTGAGGATTAGCTATAAATTGGATGAACGTAGTCTTGTATTCGTAAATCAATTCAAGCGTTCAAATTACAGCAAATAATAAGGAATTTCAAGTTTTGAACTCAAGAATTAATGAAGGATGTTATTTTCTTTTTCTAAAAAAGCCTAATTTAATTAGCATCTTTTGTATTCTTGTTTATAGTCCAGTTATCTAATTTAATAACAATGAAAGCCATCCGAAATTTATATGCACAATTGGGGGTTGACGCTTATTACCAGCAGTATGGTTATGCCTATCAGAATCCTCATTTGGCACAAATTACCCAATTGATTCACCAGAATCAAGCACGCTTGGATTACAGCCAAGTTTTGGATTTTTGTGCAGGTGGTGGTGAGGTGAGTATGATTTTGCAGCAATTGGGCTTTTTGGAGAGCGTGGGAAGTGATCCTTACTTGCAGGAGTTGTATCAAAAAAACACCAAACGGCCTTGTTATGCTTGGTCTTTTGAGCAGGTGGTGAAGCAGGGCTTGGAGGGCCAATACAGCTGTATTATTTGCAGTTTTGCCTTGCATCTTTGCCCCAAGGAGCTGCTGTATGCTTTGGTGGTGCAATTGTTTCAGCACAGCAAGCTGCTGGTGGTTATCACGCCACACAAACGCCCCATCTTGGAAAATTATGCTGGTGTGGAGCTGGCTTTTCAGGATTATGCCCTCACGGAAAAGGGCAAAAAGGTGCATTTGAAGGCTTATAGGTTTGCTTATGGATAGCGTATATTTTTTGTATAGTCATTAGTGGCCATTAGCATAAGAATAAAAAATCCCTTATCTTTGTATAATGGATTATGTAGAAAAAATAAACACAGTGCTTCAACCCAAAATAGATCAAGAATTGAATAAAACAGCTATTGATTTATTTGCAGGTTGTGGAGGTTTGTCACTTGGTTTTGAAGCAGTTGGTTTTAAAACAATAGGCTATGAAAAACTGCAAGATGCTGCGGAAACCTATCAAAATAACTTGCTGGGAAAGTGTTTTAATCAAGAACTAGATATTAATACAGAATTTCCAAAAGCTGATCTGATAATAGGGGGACCACCTTGTCAGCCCTTTAGTGTAGGCGGCAAACAACTAGGGTTAAAAGATGCTAGAGATGGATTTCCTATTTTTATAGCAGCAGTAGAACAAGTGCAACCTGAAGTGTTTCTTTTTGAAAACGTTAGAGGATTATTATATAAGAATAAATGGTATTTAAAAGAAGTAATCAGTCACTTGGAATCACTGGGCTATGATATTTCTTATAGATTGCTTAACGCTAAATATTATGGTGTTCCTCAAAACAGGGAACGAGTAATTGTGGTAGGAGCAAAAAAGAAAATAAATCTACCTGCAAAATGCAACCATATTGTTACTGTGGGGGAAGCTCTAGGTGAAATGGCTTTGGATATACCTGAAAATGCCAAGTTTCTTACTCCTAGTATGGATAAATACATTGCCAAGTATGAGAAAGCATCCAAATGTGTGAATCCAAGAGATTTATACATGGATAGACCTGCTCGTACACTGACCTGTCGTAATTTGGCTGGTTCTACAGGGGATATGCACCGAATAAAACTACCTGACGGAAGGCGCAGAAGGATAACTGTTCGAGAAGCTGCTCGGCTTCAAAGTTTTCCTGATTGGTTTACCTTCTCTGGTAAAGAAACAAGTTGTTATAATCAGATAGGTAATGCTGTGGCTCCTTATTTTGCATTAGCATTAGCCCAAGAAATCAAGCATTATTTTATTTCTAAAGAGACGGGAATCAATTACCAACTAAAAGACGAAAACAACCAATTATCACTATTCCATGAGCCTAAAAGACTACATCAGCAAGGATAAATCAAAAACATTCAACGCTAAACGACCAAGTATACAACAGCTCATTCAACACACCCTTTATATTTTAGAATGTTTTGGTATTCCTGTAGATGGAACGCCTAGACGACTAGAAAGAATGGCTATTGCATTTTTGGCGGTTTGTGATGTGAAAAAACTGGAAGAATTTGAACAGGCAAAAGATTTAGAAAAAGATGGTTATGCTTTAAAGACACGAGCAGTTATAGAGTATGTTAACCAACACTTTCAAGAAAACATCAGCAGTGGCTCTTATGATGATATAAGGAGAAAAGATTTAAAATTGTTGGTAGTTGCTGGTGTGGTTTTACAATCTAGTCCAAGTTCTGCTACCAATGACTCAACAAGAGGCTATGGATTGAACCCTCTGTATGCTTCTTTGGTAAGAAGGTATCAAATGCCAGAATGGGAAAATTATGTCAAAGACAAATTGGTAGAAATTGAACCTATGATAGAAAAACTCCAAAGAAAAAGAGCATTAAATACGATTCCTGTTGTATTGCCCTCAGGAACAAAGCTCGAATTCTCACAAGGCGTACACAATGACTTACAAAAAGCTATTATTGAAGATTTTCTTCCTAGATATGGTTTTGGTGCTAATGTTCTCTATATTGGAGACACAGCTGATAAATACTTACACTTAGACAAAACTGCCTTAGAACAGTTGAACTTTTTTGAAATTTCGCATGAAGAATTACCTGATGTAATTGCTTTTTCTAAAGAAAAAAATTGGTTGTATTTAATAGAAGCTGTACATAGTTCTGGAGCTATTAGTGAGTTACGTTTATTACAATTAAAAGAATTAACAAAAGAGTGTAAAGCTGATATTATCTATGTAACAGCCTTTTTGGATAGAAAAACTTTTAGAAAATTTATTGCTGATATTGCATGGGAAACAGAGGTTTGGATTGCCAATAATCCCGATCATCTAGTACATTTTAATGGGGATAAATTTCTAGGTCCCTATAAACCTGTATAAGCTTATAACTACTGTTAATTGTTTACCTCCCCTTATCCCTTCAAATAAGTTTGCGCCCGCAACACGGCATTCTCTCGCACATTGACATAAAACAAATTGTAATCGCCTGCATGATAGTCGTCTCGTTTGAATAAAAAACCCATAAAAATATGGGGTCGATCTACCCAGAGGATGCTGTCTACCACTCTTGCCCCAAAAATTCGCTTACGAATGGTATTAAAGCCATATAGGACGGCTCCCTTGTTCTCTTTGTGCGATACAAATTCGGCATTGGTCGTCCAATTGAGCGGATTGACACAGACTTGATTTTTCTTGGCCCAGGTGGGTGTGTAGCCTTCATTATAGGTTCTCCAAGTTAGGAAACAGCCTGTTTGGCTAGGGCTATTGCCCAATGGAATGGCCTTGAAGGCATCTTTTTCTACGCCCCAGCCCACAATGTAAGCGGCGACCAATTGCTGTTGCAACTCGGTTCCATCTACCAACTCTTGCATCAACTGCTTGAGGTGGCGCGCCCCTTGGCTATGCCCTGCCAAAATAAACGGGCGGCCTTTGTTCTCGTGTTCCAAATAATATAAAAAAGCTTGTTTGGTATCTTGGTAGGCCAATGCTAATGCCTTATTGCCTTCCTCTATGTGTGGGGCAAAAAAACTGCGTAAATGTGCTTGGCGGTAACGGGGTGCATAAATTTTGCCGGCTGCATTAAAGACGCTTGCTTGTAACTTGATGGTGGTTTTGTCTACGTCTGCATTGAGTTCTTCATTGTCTAAGGACGCATTCCACAGGTATTTGCCTTCTACCTTGCCGTTGAAGATGGTAGGATGCAGAAAAAATACATCTACTTGCGCTGTGGTGTTTTCTAATTTGCCTTTTAAGGGTTTGGGAACATTATCGGCGGGATCTGATTTGGATGGGTGTGCTGCCCAATTGTCCAATTGGCTGTAATCGGGTGCAATAGGTTGCTCTGCGGCTGCAAAGTCTGGCAGTGGGGTTTGGGCACGACTAAAAGGGCTGGCTATTATCATACTAATAACGGCAATAAAAAAAGAAAATAGAGTTGTTCGGGCCATTGGCTAAAAATGAAAGTTACAACAGTAATACACTGCTCAATGAAACAATCAAGTGGCTTAGAAGTTCATAAATACAAATATAAAAGTTGTTTGATTACAAATGTCCTAAGAGATGAATCCATAGTTCGGGATATTGTACATCATTGCTTTGTATGCTAATAGCGCCACTAAATTCGGTATCGCCATCGGGGTTCCACTTGATGAGGAGTTTTGTTTTTTGGTGCTGTTTTAGTTTCTTTTTTCTAATTCTAGTTTTGATGCAGTCACAACCGCCTTCTACCGCTTTTATCAACAGGGGTTCTACAGCAGTATTGGACAAAATCAAAGTGGTTTTGTATCCCTTTTGGGGGCGATTTTCTTCAAAATCTAACTCTACGTAAGGTTGTTCTTCGGTAATCAAATGCCCTTCTACCTCTAAGTTTTGAGCCATGACAAGCTGCCCCCATATTATCAATAACAAACAAAAAAGCCCTCTCATACTGGTTGGATTGAGAATTTTGAAAATGGTTATACAAACGGTGCTAAAGATAAAAATCTATTCTTAGAAGTTGTTATTTATTGCCTGATGAATCTCTGTAAGCAGGAGGAACGATATTGCCCTTGCGGCAGTTATATAAAGGCAATGTTTTTCAATTTTTGAACTGAATTTAGTAGCTTTGGTTTCCTTCAAATGCTTTAAAATACCTGAATATGGCTGATCTCTATAACCTCAACTTTATGCACCCCCAATATGGGACGACGCTCAATGTAGATATTGACACCAATTTTTCTGTACAAGAAATTTTGGAACAATTGGTATTGAGTGGTTTTGTGGGCAAGGCCAATGCCGAATATGACTTAGAATTGATGGGCAGGGCATTAGAAAAACAAACCACCTTTGCGGCTATTCCCAACCTGTATGATGGGGCTGTCTTGCGGGTGGTAGAACGTATGGTAAGTAAGCCTACGCCCCAACGTTCTGAATCTAAAATTGTAGTGGCACACCCCATTCTACTACATTGCAAGCATCCCGATTACCCCCTGCATTTTTCGGCTTCGTATGAACCTAAAACCAGCCTTGAGGAAATTATTAGTAGAGCTATTCAACAAGGTTTTTTGGTGGGTGAATTAAAGAATTTTGAGCTTTATAAAGGCTCGCAGTTGTTGTCATTGGAGGACAATTTGTACCAGCAGCAACTACAAGAGGGCGATTATTTGCAATTCAGACATGTAGAGCCAGCCTCCTCTACTGAAGAGAAAGAGACAGAAAGTGCGCCACCTGTGACTTTAGAAAATCTTCAGGAACAGGTACAAAAATTAGAAAAATCATTGTCTAAAAATTTTCAGAAAATAAGCCAACAATTGTCCCATGAAACTACCTTGCCAGATGTGGGCGACTTGCCTTATGAGACGCTAGAAAAGGTGGTGCGGAGAATACAGAAAAAGGGCAAAGAGCCAAGTGTATCTAGCTTGTCTTTGGCTGGTACGCCTGTTTGGTTGTATATAGTCTTGATTTTGGTATTCTTGGGTGGAATGATTGCCGTGGTGCTGTGGGCCTTGGGTATCCTATAAAAAAAATAGGGCGCAACTGCTTCGTATATATACGAATTAAGTTGCGCCCTACCAATTTATTTAAAGACGGTATTAGGTCATTTTGACTTTGATAATGTTTACGGGACAGGCTTTTTCGGCTTGTAGATTATTTTCATACTCATGATCGCCCACACGCACTGTGTGAAAGCCCCGTTTATCTTGGCTGCCTAACAAAACTGTTTTGCCATCTTTTTTGGACATGGCCCAACGTTCGGGAGCCATTTCACAACAATAATTGCAACCAATACATTTGGCACGTTGAAGTGTGATTGTTACCATAGTTTTAAACAATTGTTTTGCCCACTTCTGGCAGTGCTACTTTTTCCTTTTCATCTGTCTCTACTGCTACCATTTTATACAGTTTATCAGAGGTTCTAATCACCTGATCTAATGGGAAGGTACAAGTCATGCCTTTGGAAGCTTCTTTTACAGATTGGCTATCTACCATCAGTTCTGTAATTTCTGTTTCTACTACACCTGTAGTAGGGCCAATAATCACAACCTTGTCTCCAACTTGTAGGCTGTAGGCTTTGATTTCAAAATGAGCTACTTTGGCTTTTGGATAATAATGCAATCCTTTGCCCAAGAATATTTTCTTTTGTGTAGCAGAGGAGCCATGTTTTTTGGTCCACTCTCCCATTTCTTGCCCTAGATAATAACCACTCCAAAAACCTCTGTTGTATACAGTACCCAAACGTTCCATCCATTGTGCTACTTTTTCCTCGGTATAAGTTCCTTCATAATAGGAATCAATAGCTTCTCTGTAACATTCAATGACTGTTTTTACATATTCGGGCGCACGACCACGACCTTCAATTTTGAGTACGCCAACTCCTGTAGCAATTACTTGATCTAAAAAATCGAGGGTACACAAATCTTTGGGCGACATGATGTATTCATTATCAATTTCAAATTCGTGCCCACCTTCTAAGTCTACGACTTTGTATTTGCGGCGGCAATTTTGAATACAAGCACCACGGTTGGCAGAGGAGTTTTGAGTGTGCAAGCTCAAATAGCACTTGCCAGAAACAGCCATGCACAAAGCACCATGTGCAAAAATCTCAATTCTTACCAAATTACCACTAGGGCCACGTACATCATCCTTGATAACGCCTTCTACAATTTTTTGAACCTGACGAATAGAGAGTTCTCTAGAGAGTACCATTACATCAGCAAAAAGACTGTAAAATTTAACGGTTTCAATGTTGGTTACATTGAGCTGTGTAGAAATATGCACCGGCATACCCTTAGATTTGGCATACTGAATTACGGCTTGGTCAGAAGCAATAATAGCTGTAATTCCTGCACTCACGGCTCTATCTACAATACGTTTGGCTAGGCTCAAATCGTGGTCGTAAATAATCGTATTGAGTGTAATGTATGATTTTACATTTTTGGGAGCGCAGCGAACAGCTACTTCTTCCAAATCTTCTAGGGTAAAGTTCATTGTAGAACGAGCACGCATACTCAATTGTTCTACACCAAAATATACAGAATCTGCACCAGCATTAATAGCAGCTTGCATAGCTGCAAAATTGCCCGCAGGAGCCATTAGTTCTATCATGATCTCTTTTATCTATTCTTTCAACGAAAATTGGACTACAAAGGTCGTTTTTTTTCTTTGTAATTAAGAATAACGATTACTTGTTTTCTACGTTTTGTGTAAAAAATTGAATCTGTACTATTCTTATTAGTCACGTGAATATGATTTTATAACAATTTATTCACGTAAAAGAGAACAACTTTTATTTCTTCGTGAGAAGAGTTATTTATTTTTTCCCAGTTTTGCTCTCAAGATTTCTTTCAGCAACCATTTTTCTGCTTCTTCACGGTTGTCAAAGAGTTTTATGGGAGCTCTCTTTGAAGTGAATTTCAACGCAAAGTTCCCAAGTAATCTTGCACCAAAGGACTTAACCACAACTGCATTTGCTACCTCACCTATAATAACTTCATCCCAAGCCTTTACCGATTCTCTGCTCTGATACAACTTGCCTGAGGGCATAAACAATATACCACAATAATTGTCTCCTACAATTTCTTTTAACGCCAATGCAGAATCTCTTGAAGTCTGTGGTGTATCTGGCATATTCCATTCTGGATTTTCAGTTATTAATATCACACCATTATCAAAAGCTTCCATTATACTAGTAGGAATGACATAAGTTGTTGAGTTTGTATTTCTAGTACCCTTCATTTCCTTTGTTCTTTTTTCATGTTTGATTAAATAAGTACAATACATTAGAAATTTATCTGTTATTCTAACCGATACTGTATAAACTGGTTTAATTTTATGACTAAATATACAAAACCCCATTTTATTCTACAACAAAACTATGACTTAATAGCAGATTTATTTTTACAAAAAAAAACAGCAAAATTTATTTTTCTACAATTCATCAAGATCATAATGATCTCCGACAAAATTTCCATAATACGCAACCTCTACCAAACGTTTGGCTTTTACTATAAAATCGGCATTAATAATGGTATCGTATTTATCGTCTGTCTTTTGCTCATAGTCTTTGCCATGAAACAGTTTCTTACCTGCTTCTATGTCTTTCATAGTATTTTCTTGCTCCATAGTAGCACGTAGTTTTTGGAGCGAACGCTCTACTGCAAAACGCTTATACCACACTTCTTCTGGATCTGAAATTACAGGAAAAGGAATTTTAGCATCTTTGATATATTGTGCCATTACTTCTGTGTTACTCGGATAAATAGCAATTACTTCAAAGCCTTTTTTCTTCAATTCGTCATAACGTTCAATCAGCTCGTGGGTATGTTTATTGCATATTGGACACCATACCGGTCTAAAAAAGCAAATCAAGACTTTATCATTCTTCTTGAGTATCTTCTGCAAATTAATTTTATTACCAACAGGATCTTTGGTAGAAATATTAGGTACTTTGACATTTTCAGTCAATTTTTGTTGTGCGTGTACATTTGCTGTCCACATCCACAAGGCTGTCAATGCAAGTAGTAGATTTTTCATAAAAAAATATGTATAAAGATTTTGGTAAACTTATCTCTTAAATTTTATCAACAGAAGAAAGGTAACATATTTAAACTAAAACAAAAAAGGCCAATTGGTCTAATTGGATAAAGGTGGACTTTTTAACAAAAAAAAAGACCATTATAAGAAGTAAGGAAGAAGATAAGAGTATTCTAATCCTTATAAAAACAGCTGCTGCAATTGTCGCCACAATTGTTGTTTTTCTTTGTGCTTATTAGCAGCAATAGTGGTCAAATCAGGAGCAAACAATAATTGTACATCATCAAAAACAACAGGCTGGTAAGGCTGGATCGTCAAATGTAGCCCCATGTTTGGTGCTGCCCAACCAAATACTAAAAGATGTTGAACAGGCGTTATTTGTTTGATGTCTTTGAAGGCAACAGCTTGTTTTTCTTGTATCAACAAACAGTCTTTATTCAAATCTTGCCTAACTGCACCAAGAATTTTTTCTAACAAAGCTAGTGTTTCTGCGTTTGCATCTTGAACCACCACCACAGTAGTTGCTTGCAATTGGGATGGAGTCAAGTTTTGAGTCCATTGATTACTAGGTAGCTCAGTGTATAATTTAAAATTATAAAAATCTTTATTGGGCATTTGTTTCATGAAACAAAGATTATCAAAATGAAGCAGAATAATTAGAAATAGCACAAAAATTATTCTTTTTTCAAAAAAAATGCTGCCTCCCCAAACAGAATTTTATACCAATTTTTAACTAAAAAACAGAATATAATTTCATTGGGATGTTTTAAAAAGAAATCGAAATATTATTCTATATACCTACTCCATAACCTACCAACGTTTTGCAAAAATTTTGTTGTTTGGAAATATTCAGAATTTTTAGTAATTTTGGTAACATCAACGAGCCGTTTTTGGGGATGATTTTTGTCAATAACATTCGGCTGTAGTTATTAAGTATTATTCTATATTCGTTCTTCATAAGTATGGTTATTTGTTTTTCGACAGTTCTCCTCATTGTGTAGACCCATCATAGGTTTTCTCTGATTAGTTCATTCGCGCCCCCAACTACATGACCTTGATGCTACCTTGTTTTGAGAAACAAACAAAATTGCCTTGAAGAATGATTATTCTCTAACTAACAACTTTTAGTTCTTATGAAATATCCAGTAAAAGTGCAACTCGCAGAACATTCTAGACGGGAAGGATTGGATTTTAACAATCTTCCTTTTGGAAAAACATTCTCTGATCATATGTTTATTGCAGATTATGTAGATGGTCAGTGGCAGAATTGTCGTATTGTTCCTTATGGCAATCTTTCTTTTGCTCCTTCTATGATGGCTTTGCACTACGGGCAGGCAGTTTTTGAAGGTATGAAAGCTAACATTAGTGCTCAAACCAAGGAGCCTGTTTTATTTAGAGCCAAAAGACATGCAGAACGTTTCCGCAAATCGAGTGAGCGTTTGGGAATGCCTGAAGTACCTGAAGAATTATTCTTGGAAGCTGTTAATTCGTTGGTAATTTTAGATAAACAATGGATTCCAGAAAAATCAGGCAGTGCCTTGTATATTCGCCCGTTTATTTTTGCAACCGATGAGTCCTTGGGTGTACGCGCCTCTTCTACTTACCAATTTATTGTATTTACAGGGCCTGTTGGTGCTTACTATCCAAAACCTGTCAATATTTTGGTGGCTCAAAAATATGTTCGTGCTTTCCCTGGTGGTGTTGGTTTTGCCAAAGCTGCGGGTAACTATGCAGCTACGCTCAAGCCTGCTGAAATTGCCAAAAAGGAAGGCTTTGATCAAATCTTGTGGTTGGATGGTTTAGAGTTTAAATACCTACAAGAGTGTGGCACTATGAATATTTTTGTGGTTATTGGAGATACGGTACTTACGCCTCCTACTACAGATGCTATTTTGGACGGTGTTACTCGTGCTAGTATTATTGATTTGTTGAAAGACATGGGCAAAAAGGTAGAAGTTCGTCCAATTGCTATTGATGAATTGATAGAAGCACATGCCAAGGGGGAACTAAAAGAAATGTTTGGTAGTGGCACCGCTGCTGTGGTGTCTCATGTTGCCAACCTCTCTTATCAAGGCACTAATTATGAACTCCCTGCCATAGAAGAGCGTGAGATTGGGCCTATGATTAAACAAAAATTGACCAATATCAAGGATGAAACAGAGGTAGAAAACAAGGGCTGGGTAACGACTGCTGCTTCCTCTATATTGGGTGAAACTATTGCGTGAACGACAGCTACGCTGGTCTAATCACGTATTGCAATATATAGCAACAGCCAACATACAAAATTGTGTGTTGGCTGTTTTTTGTACTAAAAACTAAGGCTTACAAATCTTTTGGTTGGTCAACCCAGCCTCCTTCTATGCCCTCATTGGGTTGTGGGTTTTGGTAAATCATTCTAACTCCCTTGCTAATTCCTGTAAAGAAGGTTGTTTCACCAGCTACCGCCCCTTTAACAGCAATAACGGTAGCCGCATCTACGGTAGCGGCATCCATGATTAGAGTGGGCCCTTGATCGGCATGTGGATCTATTCCAAGCGATTTTTTATCTGCTTTTACCGGACTCAAGCCACCAATGCGAATTTGGTATACGTTTCTACTGGCGCCCTTCACTCCTATACATCCATAGCCCATACAACCAATATCATTTCCCAAAGAAATATACTGGCTGAGGTTATTTCTGATATGATCTTCGTGATAAGCAGTTGGGCTTGTTTTATCATCTGCTCCAAACCATTTCTTAGCCATTTTGCGCGCCTCTTCGACACTCATAGGTTCAAATGCTGCAAATCCCTTTCCACCAAAGTTTAATTTTTCAGGATTGCGTTTGTCACCTCTGTAGTAGGTTCCAATTGTATTAGATGGATAGTCTACTACAATTTTCTTGGCCAAGTTAAATTCATCAACAATCTTCATTACTGATTCAGAATCAGAGAACAAGAAAGCCGCTGCATCTGCATAAGTAGTAATAGCTTTTTTTGCGTGTTCTAATTTTAAACGGCTCAAATAATCTTCCTTGCTCTCTTTGGCGGCACTTTTGTTAAAGCGTTGAAGTCCCTTGAGCAAGGTAGTGGCATCCACTTGGGTAGGGTCCAGATCATCATTGCCCATTGCTGTTTCAAAATCTTTAGCTTTTTGTATGATGGCTGGCAAGGTTTTTAGGTCTTTAGCGAGCAGCTCTGCTAAACTCTTGATCTCATCCTTGATACTTATAATAGTTAATAAGTTGTATTTTTTAAGCCAATCAGCAATGTCTACTTCTAATTGTTTTGCAATGGCTACGTCCAAGGCACTTTCTAACAAGCCTTTGGCAAGGCTGTGCAGGCCATTATAGGTATTTTTGAGGGCTTTTTTCTCGGCATTTTCTTTACCATAAAGTGGATTATTTTTGGGATCATCTTCCAACATCCTTATTAGAACTTTGATGTCGGTAACTTTAGGATTCTTGAGCATTACATCAATCAGGGCATCTTGTTTTTTGACATCCGAATACTCTGGTGGCAAACCTAAGCCTTTGATTTTCATTTTGAGTACTATTTTTTTTGCATTGCGGAGGTCTTCTATTTGCTTACGCAATTTTTCATTTGTTGGCATGGCTATCTATTGTTTGTGGTAGTTTTTTTATGAGAATTTTTAGTCTAGAAATTGATTGGCTAATAAGTCTTTTAGATCTTGGGTTTGTGCCAGAATTTCATAGTCATTGATGGAAGTAGCAATTTTGTCGACGGTTTTGATAGATTTGAGCAATTTTGCTTTTTTGCCTTCATCAAAATCGGTTTGATAATCCGCTATGAGTGGAATCATGTTATTGATTTCGTTGTCTAACACCTTATCTCGTTTGATAAGCACCCCTGTTGCCTCTTTTAATTCTTCTACCTTTTTGGCGGCACTAGCTAGTTGTGTTTGCTCCAATTGGGGCAATTGGCCTAAATTCTTTTGCCACTTCAAGATGCGTTTGTATAGAATCGTAATACTTTGGGGGTTGTTTTGATTACTAGAAACTTGTTTGTATGTGGCTACAAACAGCTTGTAACTATTAACCATTTCTTTTACTTGCTCCGAAGCCGTCGTTTTAGTTGCGGTTTCTGTTTCTACGGTTGATTCTTGAGTAGATGAATTGGAGGTTTCATTGGTAGACGCTTCTTCCTCACTTTGTAGAAGCACTTTGCACTCTCTCTTGAGCCATTTCTTAACCACCTTGAACATCTTTGTCCACTCTGTCTCTTTCTTAAACTTTCCTTGTCCCGATACATATTCAAACCATACAATTTCATCGTTGCCTTCTTTGGCTAAATAGAGATTGCCATAGGCTACGTCATCAGACATTTTTTCTTTTTTGAACTTTTTGAGCAAACCGCTGGATTCGCCTATCGCTAAGAAAGGCTCTCCACCTTCGTAGTATTTGGTGTGCAAAAAGAAAGGCGTTTTTAAGTTCATCCCCTTTTTGGCTAGTTTTTGTACAGAGCCAAAGGAATTGGATTTGGCAAGTTCTACAGACAATGGTTTTTTGGCATCAGAACCATATTCATCGGGTTTTACATTATTTTTAATTGGCATACAAATTAGTTTTACGAAAAAATAAAAGAAAGGAAAGTATTAGACATTATCCATGCTCTATTAACCAATAAGTCAATCAACAAGAATTAAATCATTATTAAAAGTAACAAAAAAACAGTTATCTAAATTGTATTTAGATAACTGTTTTGATAAAAAATATTGCCCTACTAAAACAAAGAATTGTGCTATTAGATTGGTGGGTTCCTCTGTCTATATGATGTCGTTGTAAATATCCATCGTTCTAAAATTCACCTTTATCATGCACAGGGTTTTACAAAAAACAAAAAGACAATATATTTAATTAAAAAAACTAAAGATATTACTCTATAATTCTTGTGGATCTTCTACCCATCCTCCTTCTATACCATCGGTCTTATTAGGGAACTCATAAATCATTCGCACACCACTCTCAATTCCTGTAAAGAAAGTCGTTTCGCCTGCTACAGCGCCCTTAACTGCAATAACGGTAGCATTATCTACGGTATCGGCATCCATGATTAAGGTGGGCTCCTGCATAGCATGGGGGGCTTCGCCCAAGGAATCTACCGTAGCCTCTACTTCTCTCAAACCATCTACAATGATTTGGTAAACGTTTCTATTGGCTCCTTGAACCCCAATACAGCCATAGCCCATACACCCAATATCATTACCTAGAGAAATATACTCACTCAAGTTGGCTCTAATATGCTCCTCATGATAAGTACCGGGGCTTTTTGCATCTGCTGCTCCAAACCATGCCTTGGCTCTTGCTCGTGCATCGGCTAGACTCAATGGCTCAAAGGCTGCAAAACCTTTTCCACCAAAGTTCAATTTTGCTGGATAACGCTTATCCCCTCTATAGTAGATGCCTATAGTATTGGAGGGGTAATCTGCTGTAATTTTCTTGGCCAATTGGAATTTTTCTACCTTATCCGTTACTCCGCCTACATCTGCAAACAAAAAGCCAGCCGCCGCAGAGAAGGTTGTGATGGCACGCGCGCCCCCATGAGCATGTTCGGCTTGCAAATTTGCTAGGTATTCAGCCCCTGTATCTGGGTCAGCATCTGCATTAAAACGCTGAAGTCCTGTTACCAAATCTTCTACCGATATCGTAGCCAAATCCAGTGCTTCTCCAGCCAACTTGGCCTGAAAGTCCTCTGCCTTTCGTATAATAGCTGGCAAATCATCTAAAGCAACCTCCAATAAGTGCGCTAGACGTTCGATCACTTCTTTGATGGTTGGAATGGTTAGTGCTTCATAACTAGCTATCCAAGCATGAATATCGGCACGTAATTGTCGAGCAATAACTACATCTAATGCACTCTCCTTCATGCCCTTATACAACTCATACAAGCCTTTGTATGTATTCTTTAGTGCTTTTTGTTCTGCCAATTCGGTGGGGTATAGCGGATTCCTTTCTATTACTGCTCTTTCGTATTTCTCGATGATAACTTCCATACTATCAACCTCTGGATTCGCTAGTATTACTTCTAATAATTCATCTAGTTTATCACCATACCTTTCTAATCCTTCCTCTCTAAGTTGAGCTTTTAATAAAATTTTTTTTGCTCTTTTGAGTTTCTTGATCGCCCTGATTAACTCTTCATTTTTAGGCATAACTTATATATATTTTCTTGTTTTTTTATAATTTATTTTTATTAAATATCTTTAAACTCTTGCATATTTAATAAGCCTTTAAGTTCAGCCGTTTGTTCTAAAACTTCGTAATCATCCAGCGAGTCAGAAATTTTGTCTATCGTTTCTATTGCTTCTAATATATCTGCTTTTCCAGCAGCATCCAACTCCTCTGCATATTCCTCTACCAATGGAACCAATTCATCAAGTTTTTTGGATAACACTTCGTTTGCTCGGATACGTTTGGCGGTGGCTCTTTGAATCTTGTCCACATTAGCGGCTATTTCTACCAATTGTTCTTGCTCGCTTTCAGGCAATCGTTTCAGATACTTTTCCCATTTGAGAATGGCCCTGTATAACCTTGTGAGGTCATCGGGTTCGTTTTGCTCACTTGCCAATTCCTCGTAGAAATCCAACATATCTTCGTAGTTTTCTGTCATTTCTACCACTCTCTTGGGCAGTTCTGTACTTTCGCTGGCATCTGTTTCGCTGTCCACGGTAGCCGTGGTCGAAGCCGAAGCCGTAGAGGCATTGCTCGTATCACTCACAACACTGTTGGTCTCATCCTCTTCTGCAGCAATTATTTTATTATCATTCTTATTGCTTGCAATAACAAATCGGCATTCTGCTTTGAGCCATTTTTTAATAATTTTAAAGACCTTCTCCCATTCCGTTTCTTTCTTAAACAGACCTTGTCTATTTACATATTCAAAGTATACCACATCTTCCCCATTGTCCTGCACAACGTACACATTGCCATAGGCAACCTCATCGTCTCTTTTCTTCTTAGCGAATTTTTTTGTCAATCCACTAGATTCTCCAATTGCCAAAAAAGGAAATTCGTCTTCATAATAATCATTATGCAAAAAGAAAGGAGCTTTGACCCCAAAACCCTTTTTTTCTAGTTTTTTGATGGCATCATAAGCTTCATCTTCTATCTCATCTACGGAGACTGGCTTTCTAGCGCTTTCGCCATAACTCTCTGGCTTAATATCACTTCTAAAAGGCATCTTATTTTTTTTATAAAATGAAAGGAATAAAACTTAAGCTTTTATTAAGTACAATATGAAGAGATACTTGTACATAATAAAGCCTTGATAAATTAGTTAAATCAACAAAAATTAATTAATTATTAAAATTAGCAAAAATAATGCGCTAAATAGACTTTTATTAGTTTTATTTTTAGGAGCGTGTGGACAAGGTACTTTGCAACATTGCCATTCTAAGAGTACAGCCGTATTTTGGTGCTGTTTGGCGGATTTTTTTGAGAATAAGAAGAATAAATTTAAAAATCCTAAGCCTATACGTTATACGTTCTCTTGAGAGGAGAAGCAGATTGGATTTAGCTTCTTGGTAGGTCTTGTTAATATAAAAAACGACATTCCCAATGGAAGAAACAGCCCCAATCAATAGGGATTTTCCACTGGCAATGTCGTTCTAGTAGTAATGATTAGGAATATCACTATCCATTTTTGAGGCCTTCTACCCAGCCTCCTTCTATTGTTTTGTTGATAGTAGGATATTTGTAAATCAACTGCACACCGCTATCAATACCTGTAAAAAAGATAGTTTCTCTTTCTGATCCTTTAACAGCAATAACAGTAGCATCTTCTATCTTATCTGCATTTAGTATTAATATAGGGCCTTGCTCGGCGTGTGGTGCTTCACCTAGGGCAGCAGCAGTGGCAGGTACTTCTTTTAAGCCTTCTATTTGGATTTGATAAACATTTCTATCAGCACCTTGAGTGCCAATACAACCATAGCCCATACAAGCAATATCGTTACCTACGGAGATATAGTTGCTCACGTAGCCTTCTGTATATTCTTTGTAATATTCTACAGGGCTCTTGGTGTCGGCAGCTCCAAACCACGCTTTGGCCATGGCGCGCGCCTCTTCTAAGCTCAACGGTTGGAATGCTTCAAATCCCTTTCCTCCATAATTCAGCTCTACAGGAGCACGTTTATCGCCTCTGTAGTAAGTACCTATAACATTGGATGGATAAGTGGCTATAATTTGTTTAGCAAGCTTAAAATCATTCACCTTTTGCACAACCTCAAAGGACGTATCAAACAAAAAGCCAGCAGCAGCAGCGTAGGTTTCGATAGTTTGTTTTGCAGCTTTCAACCGCTTCAAACACGATTCAATGGAACGTTTTGTTAGATTCGTTTTAAATCGTTGAAGCCCTTCCAATAAATCATCTTTGCTCACAGTAGCTATGTCCAAATCATCCTTGTCATAAGCTGTTCTGAAGGCTTCTACTTGTTGTAAGATAGCAGGTATAGTATCCAAGGCTGCTTCTAGTATGTCTGCCTGATTTTCAATATCTTCCTTAACCCTTGCAATGGTCAATTTATCATAAGTTGTCAACCAATTGCGAATATCCGCCTCCAGTTCTTGAACAATAGCTGCGTCTAAGGCACTATAGCCTAGTCCTCTTGCTAAGTTATATAGACCTTTGTAAGTCTTTTTTAGTGCATTTTTTGTGGCCGTTTCGGCAACTTCTTGAGGATTTTCCTCAACCTCGTTACCCAACATTTTTAACAATTCTGAAAGCTCTGTAATCTCGGGATGTTCCAGCATTAACTCAACCAATTCCTGTTTTTTCTGAGTATCAATTTCTTTGAACTCTTCTGGCAATTCAAAGGGTTCATAAACTTCTTCGGCTGCTGCTTCTTCCTCGGTTTCAGATGCTTCTACTTCTGGATCTGTGTCCATTACTACTACTTCCACCTCCTCAGCCTCTACCACAACTCTATCATCCAACACCTCTACAACCACATCATCCTCTAATTCTACTTTCATCTCTACCTCTTCGGCTGTTTCTTCTGGCGGATTCAATCTTGCCAGTAATTCCTCGGGCACTCCTAAAATTCTCAAATATTCTTCTGATGTATCTAAAATCACCAAACGTTCCAAGAGAAACTCTTTCTGGGCAGTTCTGAGATTTTTTGTTTTTTCTCTTAATGCATCATTAGCTATCATAATCTAATATCTATTTTTAAGTTTTTATAGGATGTTTTTATAGGCTGTCAACAAAGGAATTGTCGAGTAATTGTTTTAGTTCTGCCATTTGCTCTAACACCTCAAAGTCATCTACATAATTAGCAACCATTTCTACATGCCCTACTCCAACTAACAGTTCTACTTTTTTGCCATAATCAAAATCTTTTTGGTATTCATCAAGTAGTGAAAGTATTTGCTTGATCTCTTTAGCAATTATCTTGCTATGGCCCAAATGGCTAACAATATGCTTTCTAAACTCTTCAAAATTCATAGCAACTTCTTTCAATTGATTTTGCTCCTTTTTAGTTAGTGTTTTTAGTTTTTCTTGTTCCATCAAAACAACTTTATACAACTGTACAAAGTTGTGTGGATCGTTCTGAACCATACTCATATCTTCAAAAACAGATACCAGATATTCAAAAGTATCCATCACCTCTTTTACATTCTTAGGTACAGAAGGTTCTTTTTTAGCCTTTTTGGCTTGTTCTGCCCTAACCTTGCTGGGGGTCTTTGGAGCGTTATCATCCTCATCAAAATCATCTTCTTCAATCACAAATCGACATTCTGCCTTGAGCCATACTTCCAAAGTCTTTAACACCTTTTCCCAATCAGCATAACTACCCAATAGACCTTGTTTGAGAACATGTTCAAAGTATATAATATTTCTATTTTGCTCTTTATCTTTCTCTATATATACCGAACCATAAGAAACATCATCCGACCTTCTCTGTTGTTCAAATTTTCTTATTAGACCTTCTGATTCTCCTATAGCTAGAAAAGGAGCTCCTTTCTCATAATAATTATTGTGCAAAAAATAGGCTACTCTAACCCCCATCCCCAACTTTTCGAGATCACCAATAGCAGCATAAGCAATTTCTTCGATTTCATCTACTGACACAGGTTTTCTAGCATTTACACCATAATTTTTAGATTCAATGGTACTTTCAAATGACATATCAACTATTTTTTTATTAAAATTAAAATCATAAAAACAAAACAAACAAAAATCACAAAACATTGGTTATAAACAAGATAAAACACCTACAACCAAAGAATCAATCTGTATTACCACTAATACTGCACTAAAAATAGTAAAAATAACAATCGAAATACAGTATGAACCACTTTATTCAATTAAAAATTTATAACTAGAAAACAATGTCACTAAAAATAAAAAAGAAACAAATATCACAATCGCTTGCAAAGAACCTTAAAATGGTAGGCAAATCATGTTTTGATAGAGCTTAGTAGAAGAGAACTTTGTAAGTCTAATTCTATACACTTACCTTGCAACTATTATTCACCAGTTGTTTTTGATTTATGGCGTTTGCTGATACTTTTATTAGAACTGCTCAAAGAGTACTTCCCTCTCCATTTACCATTGCTATTCTACTTACATTTTTGACATTTGGGTTGGCTTTGATTTTGACAGAAGCACCTGCTGAACAAAATCACCTACTGGCATTATTTTCTTATTGGGAAGGTGGATTTTTTGATTTTCTGACCTTTGCCATGCAAATGATGCTCATTTTGGTTTTGGGGCATGTATTGGCCTTAACTGCTCCTGCTGATGCCTTGTTGCAACGTTTGGTGAAGCACTGTAATACGACTGCCAAGGCGGCTTTCTTAGTCACATTGGTTAGTATTTTGGTTGCATTTTTTAATTGGGGTTTGGCACTTATATTAGGAGCTATTTTTGCACGAAAAGTAGGCGAATTTGCCAGTCAACAACAACTTTCTATACATTATCCACTCATTGGGGCAGCAGGCTATTCGGGGCTTATGGTTTGGCATGGTGGCTTATCAGGCTCGGCTCCTCTCAAAGTTGCCGAAGAAGGGCATAAGTTTGTCGATCAAATTGGTGTACTTCCATTTAGCAGTACCATATTCTCTACCAGCAATCTAATTTGTATGGCATTATTGGCCATTGTTGTACCAAGTGCCATGTTTTGGTTGGGCCAACGCAGCCAAGGAATTGTTCCTAAGCTGTCTCCAAACAAGCCCACTGCCCCCCTTCAAGAAAACCCCGAAGGTGCCGAACGGCTCGACCACTCCGCTTTGCTGGCCTATCTTTTGGGTGGTTTGATGCTTTTTGTAGGAATGTATAAAGTGGTTATTGCCCCCATAGCCTCTGGACAAGGATTTGATTGGAGCTTTAGTTTTATCAATCCCAATTACTTAATTTTTATGCTTTTGGGCTTGGCCATTATTCTGCATGGCAATTTTTTCAAATTTCAACAAGCAGCAGCACAAGGCTTGGGTGGCTCCTTGGGTATTTTGTTGCAGTTTCCTTTTTATGCTGGAATCATGGGGATCATGATTGACTCGGGCTTGGCCAATGTTTTTTCTAATGGTTTTGTGGCTATTGCCAATGAAACCACTTTTCCTTTGTTTACCTTTTTCTCGGCGGGCTTGGTCAATATTTTTGTACCTAGTGGCGGGGGCCAATGGCTGGTACAAGGCCCTATTCTGATAGAAGCCTCTCAGGCACTTGGCGTACCTATCGAAAAAAGCTTGATGGCACTATGTTATGGCGATCAAATCACCAATATGCTACAGCCTTTTTGGGCATTGCCATTGCTTGGAATCACTGGATTGAAGGCCAAGGAAATTCTACCCTACACTTTGTTTCTATTATTCGTTGGTTCCTTTATTTTCTGCTGCGTTTTATTATTTTTGTAGCAGCTCCAAACAAGTCTTGTTTTGATCCCCCAAGAAGTTCTGTATATACATTTATGTTTCTAATAATAATACTTCGTGGATTTTTTAGCTTTTTTGTAAAAAAGCTAAAAAAGCATCTTGTATCTAACTGATTATCAGCCTTTTACAATCTTGGCTTGTTTACTGTAATAAACTAATAATCAAATAGATACGATTTCCAACGAAGTAAGGTAATAATTGATGGATTGACATATCATGGCAAAAAAGAAAATTTTAGCATTGGTTACAGGTGGTACTTTTGACAAGGAGTACAACATGATTACAGGGGAATTATTCTTTAAAGATACCCACCTGCCCGAAATGTTTAATCGAGGGCGGTCTACCCTAGATATTACGGTTCGTACTCTAATGATGATTGATAGCACAGAGATGACAGAAGAGGATCGAGAAATGATCTTACACAATTGTCAACGTTCTAGTTTCAAACACATTATTATTACACATGGCACAGACACTATGGAAACCACTGCTCGCTATTTGGCGGCTGCCAACATTATAGGTAAAACTATTATTCTGGTAGGGGCCATTATTCCATACAAATTTGGAACTTCTTCAGATGGTTTCTTTAATCTAGGAGCGGCACTAGCTTTTGCACAATGCAAGGAACCAGGGATTTATATAGCCATGCACGGCGAGTGTTTCAATTGGGATGATGTTCGCAAAAATAGAGAAACGGGGTACTTTGTTCATCTCAAATAATTTTCCTTCTGACACAACCTTGAACGTTAAGCTCTTGTTATTAAGGCTATAACCGTCATAATTTCTTTTTTTTGCGTATATTTGCGCTGCTTTTTACCTACTAGCATCAGGTTTACTCACTTAACGCTAATTTTTCCAATGATTGGATTTCTTCGATTTTTTACCATAGAACGTCAATTTATACTATTTGTTATTGCTGCAGTTGCTTTAGTTCCTTTGCACCTATGGGCAGGTTTTGCAGGTTCTTGGATTTCTATTTTGACAATTACCATCCTGTTGGTTAAGCACTTATTGATAGGTACAGTCAATGCAGCTGCCACCAAAATGCAAGAGGGTGATTTTGAAGGGGCAGAACGTACACTCAATTATACCTTCAAGCCCGAATGGTTGCGTTTTACCTACCACGGCATGTACTATTGGCTCAAGAGTACCATGGCTTTTCGCAAAAAAGAAATGAAAGAATCAGAACGTCTGGCCAATATTGCATTGGGTCTGGAGTTGCAAGATGATTTTAAGGCTATGATTTACCTACAATTAATCAATATCTACGGCCAACGCAACAATCGCCAAAAAGTAAAGGAACTGTACAAAAAGGCCAAAAAATTGACCGTCACCCAAGAAATGGTGCGCCAAAACATTGTAGAAGTAGGACAAATGCTAGATGGCACCCATGCCCAACAAAAAAGAATGATGGGCAAAAAGGCGCAACGAAGTATGATGAATCAAAGTTATATGCGTAGAAATCGTAAAAGACGCTAATTGTACGGTTTGCACTTCTAATTTTACGGCTTCTCAATTGTTTGTTTTATGTTTTCTCCTACCTTGCGCCTAATTCTTATTGCTGTATTTCTTGTAGGTGGCATTGCTGCTCTTGTTACTCAATTGGGTACTTATGTAGTAATTGCCTTTTTTTCTACGGCTGCTATTTTGCTATTGGGGCATTTTCGGCATGGCCCTATGTTGGCTATTCTTATGTCTTTGAGAAAAGGAAAAGTGGGCGATGCAGAACAACTATTGGCAAGTATCAAACGCCCCAATTGGCTCAGTAAACGTTACCAAGCTTATTATTACTTTGCCAATTCCTTGGTTGCTACACACAGACAAGACCCGGCAGGAGCTGTAGATTATGCCAATTTAGCATTAGATTTGAACCAATTGCACGATAAAGAAAAAGCTATCTTGGTCTATAATTTGGCTAGAATGGCGTATCAGAGTGGTATTTATGAACAAGCCAAAACTCATTTGAATACACTCAAAAATCTTGCTGTAGATGATTTGCACCTCAAAAAAAGAGTACAAGAATTAGAGGCAGCTCTTCAGAATCAATAGATGTTGTTTTAGAATCAATACCAGACCACTAAGAACACAATTGCATGGACTCGACAAAAAAGTGCCAAAGTTGCCAAACAACTCTGTTGCCCAACGCGCTGTATTGTCATAATTGTGGCAAACAAGTAGATGGAGAGGGCATTGTCTGTTTTGTTTGTCAGAATGTCAATCCTGCATCCTCTCGTTTTTGTGCCCGTTGTGGTACAGCCATCAATGTTCAGTATACCCCTAGCCCCAATATTACCCCTGTCTATGGGTTAGATTTTAATGATATTCCAACACTTCCTACACAACTTCGAGAAGCCTTTAGAGTTTTTGTATGTCTTGCGCTCGAATCTGAAAACAACCAACACCAAGAGGCAGCTTTTTTACAACTATTAGAAAACAGCAATTTTCGTCAACAATACTTGGAAGAAGAGGCCGTGCTAATGACCCAAGAATTTGAAGCTTGGTTTGACAAAAAGGGACCAGCAGTGTTCCCTACCATTGAGCAAATAATAGATCAAAGATTTACCGTTTTGCAAGAGCGTTTTTGGGTCGATTATTGCCAAGAACTCACGCCTTTTCCATTGCCCAAAGCTATACTGCGCTATCAAGAAGCAAGTTTGCAATACAGCAATTTGCAACGTCTAATATTGGATTATTTAGAAATAGAAAACAGCCAACTACTGGCCTATACCAATGCCATTGACATTCCACTCAAGAAACTAAAAAATGCACGCACCGCTTTTTTTCATCCCCAAGCAGGCGAAACCCCTTACCTTTTTGTAGATCAAACCCTGTTGCGTTCTGGCAAAGAAGGCTGTATACTCACTGCCAAAGCTATTTATTGGAAATCTTACTTTCAGCGAGCGGCCTCTGTTGCTTACAACAATATCAACCAACTCTATTACCATGCTGATCGCCTAGAAATCAATGGTGTTTACTTTAACCTTGCGCCCGATTTTAATTATAAATTATATCGACTTTTGGTTCGGCTTCAATCACTAAATTCCTAGTTCGCTTTTCCACCTTTTGTAAATTGGTCTGCTAATTGCTATAGGATTAAATAAAGGAATACTAAATTCCCTTTTTTGCGCCATCAATAAACAGTAAGAGACTACTTTTTTTTACTATCTTTGGATAGAGAGCGTTCCAATTAAACAAATAAAACTTCTTATTCTCAGATTGCAAACTTACAATATAACTACATGAAGTTTACAGCTATTTTTTATACACTACTTACTTTTTGGGCACTTCCCATATTTGCTCAACAATTTGAACAAAACGAGGCTTATCAATATCGTATCAATCTCAGTGATGTTCAAGAAGATCAATTACTAGTCGAATTAATTGTACCCATTAGTATTACAGACAAAGACCTAACTTTCAAATTTCCCAAAATTGTTCCGGGGACATACGAAATTTCTGATTATGGTCAATTTGTTAACAGTCTAAAGGCATTTGATAAACGTGGAAAGGAATTTCCTGTGGATCGTATAGATCAAAACACTTGGAAAATTAACGGTAAAAAAATTGCTAAAATTACCTATAGACTCCAAGATACTTGGGATGCGGATCTAAGAGACCCTGTATTTGAGCCCAGTGGCACCAACTTTGAGGCCCTCAAAAATTATGTGCTCAGTGCCAATGCTTGTTTTGGTTTCTTTGAAGGAAAAGAAAAACTACCTTATGAAATCACTTACGACCGCCCTTCCAATTTTTATGCAACTACCTCTTTGAAACGTGTTGGTGGAGACTTTGATACCGATGTTTTCAAAGCACAAGACTATCACGAGTTGGTCGATGCTCCTGTTATGTATTGTCCGCCAGATACGGTCAACTTTAAATTGGGGTATGGAGATATTCAGATTTCTATCTACTCGCCTAATGGTGTGGTCAAGGCAAAAGACATTGCTGAAGAAGTACGCCCTATGCTAGAAGCTCAAATTCAGTATTTGGGCAATATCCTGCCGGTCGATCGTTACTCTTTTATTATTTACTTGGCCCCCAATGGCTATAAATCTGGCAAAGTAGGCGCACTAGAACATGCGCGCTCTTCTTTGTTCTGTCTATTAGAAGATGAAACAGATAGAATTTCTAGACTAGTAGTCAATATTGCCTCTCATGAGTTTTTTCATATTGTAACACCATTATACATTCACTCTGAAGAAATCCACTTCTTTGATTTTGTAAACCCCAAAATGTCTAAGCATTTATGGCTTTATGAAGGCGTGGTGGAGTATATGGCCAAGCACATGCAAGCCAAGCATGATATTATTTCTATTGACGATTACTTAATAGAAGTTCGCAACAAAGTTCGTAATTCTACTCGTTACAAACAAGGTATTTCATTGACTGAGCTGAGTGCCAACTGCTTGGTAGAACCTTACTCTAAACAATACCAAAATATCTACTACAAAGGTGCATCTATTGCCATGTGTCTGGATTTGGAACTCATGCGCTTATCCAAAGGTAAATATGATATTAGAATGCTTCTAAGGGATTTATCAGGTTATTATGGCCAAGATTCTCCCTTCAAGGATGAAGAACTCTTTGAGAAAATTATTGAAATTACACGTTTCAAGCAATTGAGAGAGTTTTTTGACAAATATGTGGAAGGTACAGAGTTTCCTGATTACAACGCATTGGTAGAACCTTTTGGCGTAAAATATTTCAAACGTACTACAGTAGATGATTTATCACCCTTGGGGGGTATCGAAAATGGTGTTATTAAGCCCGATACACTAGGCCGATTCTATATTTCTAAAGCACAAAAACTAGATGAATTTGGTATCAAGCACATTGGCCTACAACAAGATGATGTCATTATCAAATGGGATGGCCGCAAATTTGGGCCAAGTACAGCTTCGGCGGTTTTGTTGAGTTACCTCAATGCCGTAAAAGTGGGCGACCAACTCGAAGTAGTAGTTTTACGTGCCGATGAAAACGGCGAACTACAAGAAGTAAATTTAACCACTGAAGTGGTAAAAATTCCAATTGAAAAAACACATGTTTTTAAATTGGTAGAAAATCCTACAGATGAACAATTGATTATGCGAAACCGTTGGTTAGAGCATAGTAAATAATGTTTATTGAACCAATTATAATAACTAAAGCCTTTCTGGAATTGTCTAGGAAGGCTTTGGTTGTTTCCTAAAGCAATGATTAAGCAATGCTTCCTATTTTCAGAAAACCACATCCATTTATCTTCAATGCTCACAGTTGCCTTGTTCCGAGTGTGGTTAGTTTTTTGGTTATAGTGGTGCTGGCTCCTGCTCCTTTTGGCGATGTTGGCATGTATGAGCGTATAATACATGGCACTGTTGTTTCTATATTGGTGGGATTGGGGATATTAATTACCGCACCTAGCCTCCAAAAACTCCTCCCCAAGGTCATGTCTGAGGAACAATGGACAATAGGCAAAGAATTGTTATTGTTTGTACTAACCCTCTTCAATATTACGGTTCTAATCTTTATCGTTTTTTTGCTGGTTTATCCCAGTACAGAGCCTGTTGCCACCCGATTTCTCCAAATCACTTCTGTCACCTTAGCTATCAGCATCCTGCCCATGCTGGTATTGGTCTTGTTTGAACAATATAAACACCAGCAATTACAATTAAAAAAAGCAACCGCTCTAACAGAAATATTGCATAAACGCAATGAGGAATTGCTCGCCAATCTCAGCCAACAAAACAATACCCCCGCCCTCCTATTGATAAAATCAGAAAACAATGCCATTGAATTGCAGCTCGAAGCAGAAGATTTAATTTATTTAAAATCAGATGGCAATTATGTAGAGGTCTATTTTCAACAAGCTACCATTATTCAAAAAAAGGTCATTAGAAATAGATTAAAAACATTGGAAAAAAACTTGCCTCAGCAACTGTTTTTTAGATGCCACAATAGTTTTATTGTAAATGGCAAACACATTCTACAAGTAGAGGGCAATGCTAGAAACCTGAACCTGCACCTAAAAAATATCCAACATCCCTTGCCTGTATCTCGAACCAAGGCAAAAGACCTTTCCAACTTTCTAGAAAATCTCCCCCAATAAACTTCCCAATCATCCCTAACTGCTCCTATTGGCACCAAGAACCTACTTTAATAGGCCCAATTAGCCCTTTTTACTTATTTTTGTCCTACAAACATTTGTTACTTTAAGTAAGTAGTCGTTCAAAATTCTTTACAACAAAAAACGGATATTTTCCTCCAGCTCATCGTTGAAAATACTCGCCTTAGCCCGCTAAGGCTGCGTTTTTCGCCTTGATCTGAATAAAAATCTTCCATTTTTTAACTTATAATTAATTTTGTCCACCTACTTAATAAAATTGAAGCAAACCAAACCAATACATTAGCATTATGAGGACAAAAAACAGCCTTACAGGGGCTTTTTTCTTAGGCATTTTGTGGCTTTTAATAAACGTTCCACGGCTTGTTTATGCTCAAGTAGATTCAACTGTTTTGACCAAAAACAAAGCTGCTCATCCTGGTTATTTAGACATTGCTGTGGGAGCACAATATGCCACCTTTAGAGATTTTGCCACCTCACCACTTTTCTACAACAGCATTCCTGTTTATGTGGCGTTATCACACATCACCACCAATGCTCAACGAGAATCAAGCGTGCGTATTTCTTATGCTTTTGGCAATTTTGAAAGCCCCGTAGGAAACAGCAATAGTATAGTGCATACTTTTGGTATTAATTATATGGAGTTGTTTGCCCTAAAGAAAATCAATATTCCCCGATTTAATCTCAAAGTGGGTGGGCAACTCCATGCAACAGCCAATATTAGAGACAACACAGCATTTGGAAACAACAGCAATGGTTTTGAGATCATCTCTACCTTATTTGGCTCTGCCAAAGGCAGCTTTGACACCAGTGCAAAAAACAAAAAACTAAAAATGAATGTGGGACTAGGTATTCATATTGGGTTGCTCAATACAGCTTATCGAAACCGTTATATCTATACCCAACAATCGCCCATTATCAACCAAGATAATGATAGCAATGGCTATGAGTTTCAGTTTTTCTCAGGCTACAGAATCAATACTTCTTTGGATTATAATTTTTGGTTCAACAATGGCAATGGTATACAACTCTCCTACTGGTGGGATATGTACAGCACGGGAGCCAAATATGACAAATTCCAAATGGCTACACACACCCTCAAATTATCCCTTTTATTCAATCTAAAATAAACACCATGAAACCACTTTTTCTTATTCTAGTATTTGTTGTATGCTTCTCTTCTTGTGAGAAAATTTTATTTGAGAAAGACTTGCTAAGTCAACACCCCATGCACAATTTTGAATATTTGTGGCAAGAGTGTAATGAAAAATATGCCTATTTTGACTTAAAAAATGTTGATTGGGAACAAGTAAAAATCGACTATGCCCCCAAAATATATGTGGGCATGAGCGAAGATTCCTTATTTGAAGTATTGGGAGCTATGCTCAATACCCTCCAAGATGACCATTGTAATTTGTTTTCGGATTTTAGAACCTCCTTTTATGGGGTCGATTATTTGAGCCCAAAGAACTTTGATTGGCGTACCATTGTTGACCATTACATTACGCCCAATCATTTGCTTACAGGGCCTTTTAGCCATAATTTTATTCATAATAATGAATTGGCTTACATTCGGTTGTCTTCCTTTTCGGGGGTCATAACTGCCGAGCACTTAGACTTTATACTCGATCGCTACAAAGATACGAGAGGGCTTATTTTGGATTTGCGAGAAAATGGCGGCGGTGCCATTGCCAATGTTTTTGCCTTGCTTAGTAGATTGGTAGATAGCAAAACCTTGGTGTATTATTCTAGAATTAAAAACGGGGTTGAGCATAACAACTTCACAAACGCCACGCCTGTTTTTGTGCAGCCCTACAATGGCATTCGGTACTCCAAACAGGTAGCCATACTAACCGACCGAGGCACGTATAGTTCGGGTTCGTTGCTCTGCTTGGCCGCCAAGGCATTGCCCAATGTACTGTTGGTGGGCGATACTACTGGTGGTGGTTTGGGTATGCCCAATGGCGGACAATTGCCCAATGGCTGGACCTATCGCTTTTCGGTTACGCAGTCCTTGACCTTGGACCAAAAACCCGATTTTGAGCAGGGGGTGCCTCCTGATGTACCGGTCTGGTGGGATTGGAATAATTTGATACACGATGAAATACTGGATCGGGCTATTCTAGAATTGCTTTGATAAAGCATAAGTTCATGCTCCTTTAAGTAGCCTTGAGTGTTGATGAATTTAAAATTCTAAGTTCGAGTAATAACAAACGTGCCCAAAAACAAGCTATCGTCCAACTAGCAGCCCTACAAAATCTAGAAAAAAACATACGTGGTTTAGAGTCTGGAAAGAGCCTAAAAATTCAAATCCGAAAAAACAATTGCTATCAAGTACTTAAGTAGTCTTAAAAAAGTAAACGGGCTAAAAAACGATTCTTTTTCCCCAGCTCATCGTTGGAAATACGCGCTGTAACTCGTTACAGCTTTGTTTTCCGCCTCGATCTGAGAAAAAATCTCTCATTTTTTAGTGTACGGTTACTTTTTTGCACCTACTTAAACGCATTAAACCTTCATACAGCGCATTATCAACACTCCTCCAAGAATTCCAAGCCCTGTACCAAGGCTCTAATCCTTCGCCCTAGAAGCATTCCAAGAGGAATAGCCAAATACTACTTTTAGAAAAGCACGCCCCCCGTCAAACAACAGAAGATCAATTCTATCAAATTGAATAAAAGCAATAACACTAACTACAAACATCAATACACCCACCAATATTGCTACTTGGGTACCTGCTTTATTTCCTTGACGAATCCACTGAGTACCAAGAACACAAATTCCCGCAGACAAAAACAAGTTATAAATCATAAGGAGTCTAAGTGCCTCCATATCAGGCTGGTGCTGAATTTCAAATTGTTTTAGAAAAGAAGGAAAATCCGACCAAGCAAAAGCTGCCAAACTACAAGCAACCATAACTTGAAAAATCAATAATCCAACCAACCATTTTTGTGCTGTTGTAAGTTGTTTCATAAGAAGTGTTATTTTGTGTGCTAATTATCGAATACTACAAAATTAGCCCAACATAAGGATAAACACTTAAACATTTCACAGAACTTTGTATACATTCCGCCAAATACTTGTGCCATTACCACAAAAATATCTCTTTTCGTTAAAACTAAGTAAGTATTTGCTGAACCTGTCCCCCTGACAAATCCGTTCTACTCTGCTTCTGAAAGGGGGTCAAGAGCCGCCTGCAATTCAGCAGCAATATCCGTTTGCTCTATGCGTTTGGCGGCAGCCACCAACTGCTGATAAGCCGTTTGTTGGCTAAGGCTGTTGCTGTCCCAATGGTTGAGCAATGCTTGGGCTTTTTGCAGAGCCACTATTTGTTGGGTGCTTTGAGGGTGAAAATGATCGAGCAAATGCAAAAGGTAGACAAATTGTGTAGTAGTTGCCTTGATAACACGCAATTGGGCTGATAAAGTATCAAAGAAACCCAATCTGGAATGTGCTTGTGCTAGTTCTTTGTAATAAACAATGGGATGTGGTGCCGTAACTTCGAGGGGCAAATTGCCCAACATAAAACGACTGAGCATAGGATTTACTACCGTCAGATAACGAATTTGACGAATAATAATATTGGGATTTTTGCTGCTTTGCAACTTGCCCAAGATATACTTCTCTGCTGTTGCATAATTCTTTTGCTCCACATAGTAATCTATCAACTGATCTTCGAGCGTAGCGTCCTCCAAATAACCATAATAATCCAACCATTGCACGGCTTCTGTCTCTTGCTTATTTTGGAGATATTGCTGATAAACACTACTATCCAATTGTGTTTTGGTAGTTCGTTTTTTGGGGTCTTGATACCCCTCCTCTAGTTTGGCTAAAGCGGTGGTGCGCCATACTTCAAAAGCAGCGGCATGGCTTGGGTATAGCTGTTGTTCCTCCTGCCCTTTGGCACCTACAGCTCCTGTTTTTTCTATAACAGTAGTTCCTTTGCAGGTTATTTCGCAAAATTGAGCCGTTTCTGGTTGTTCCAAGTATAATTGCATAGTGCCTGTGATAAGTCCTAAGTTACAAGTTCAATTGATAATTCAAGCCCTCTGTCTTGAATACACGTTGCAAGGCTTTTTGTTCTAATAAAGCAGCCGGTGTGGCCACCTTCCAAGCTTGAGATTCAAACAAAATTACCTGATGTGCAAATTTTAGTGCTATTTCTAATTCATGCGTCGCCAAAAATAACAATTTTTGTTGTTCTATAGCCAATTGTTGAAGCGTTTGAAAAATTTTGATACGATTGACAAAATCCAAATGGGCGGTTGCCTCATCCAATAAAATAATGGCCGTATCCTGTGCCAGTGCCCTGCCCAACAACACCAATTGCTGTTCTCCATCACTACAATCCGTCAAATACTTGTCCCTAAGGTGCATTATTCCCAAGTTATCCAATATAGATGCAATCACAGCATGATCCTTAGCATGGAGCTTGCCCCAAAAGCCCAAATAAGGCTGTCGCCCCAAAGCCAATAAATTGTAGACCGTTAGATAAGGGGTTTGTAGCCGTTCAGTAGTGACAATGCTCAATGTTTTGGCAAATGCTGTAGCCGAATAACTAGCCAGTGGCTTGTCCTGCCACAAAATTTGCCCAGCTTGAGGAGCCAGCCAACGCCCCAAAGTACGCAATAAGGTTGTTTTGCCACAGCCATTGCGCCCTAATAGAACCACCAACTGCCCCAAACCAAAACTAGCTTGCAAAGGCTCGGTATTAAGGGCCTTTTGATGTCCAATTTGCAAAGCATTTAACTCTAACATAAAACACGATTTAAAAAAAAATAGGTCGTTTGTGATTTTATACTAAGAACCCTCTACCGCAGGATCTTTCTTGCCCAACCAACGCCAAATATTAGCACACCAAATAGCCTGTTGCTGTTCTTCATCAATCAATTGAGCAGCAAGGGCATCATCCAGCACTTTTCCAGGATAAGAATCGGGTACATTTTCCATTTCGCCCAATGGGTAAGGATCGTCCAAACCTGCAATAATTTGGGCGGCTCCACAACGCTTGAGCAATAGGGCAAAGGTATCCACATCATGCACCAAGGTATCAAAAAACAAATTGGGATGTCCCAAACTAGTTTTTGGCGAAGTAGTCCCTTCAAACAAATCTGGCCGACCTTGGTAGCCTTGCATACGCCTACCAAAATTGGCTTGCCCCAACATACAGCCATGTGCAAAACAAGTTCTAATGTTTGGAAAACGTCTTGGAATATCCAACAAAGTATACAAGTGCAATGTATCAGCCGTTTGGGCCATCATCCAAACCAAATGAAAACGCCAGTATTGGTCTTTCAAAGCAATCATTTTTTGACCATCATAAGGGTGAATTTCAATAGCCAAACCATAGTGATTGGCCAATTCATAAATAGGATTTACGGCTGGATTGGCAACTGAAACCCACTGCTCTTCTGCATTCAAAAAATGGGTAGGCAAGCACAACAATTGCATCTGATACTGTTCTACACAACGCTCTATTTCTCGCAAAGCATCCTCTATATAACGTGGTTGCACTACAAATCCTGTTGTAAATTCCTTGGGATATTTGGCCTGTACAGATGCATTAAAATCATTCTGAAATTGCAAGGCTGCTTGTGCATCAGCACGTGACATTCCATTGCCATACAATTGAGACAAATTTAGAATCACCGCATGTTCTATCCCATTGGCTTGCATCCAAGCCCGTTTTTCTTCCAAAAAGAAACTGGGTGCAGTAATGGGTCTTGACCAATTTTTTTGGCGCATAAACTTTTTATCTGCATCAATCCAAAACAATTCTTTTTCCTTCATGAACCTTGGAATCTGCTCTGGTTCGGGCAATAAATGCCCATGCCCATTAATTTTTCTCAATACCATTTTATACCTCTTTGCTAATGATTTTAATATTTTTTGCTCTTTTTTGATAAATAGTTTTTGCCAAGAACTATTTATTAAAATAAACTATTCCAACTTTGAAAAAAATTAGAAAAATTTGGATTCTTATAACAAAAAAACAATCTATCTTTTTTTATTAAAAAAATATTATTATTTTAATATTGACCTAATCCATGTTTCCATTTATACCTTATTATTAATTGCAAACTTTAATAGAACGCATTGTTCTAATTTTATAGTTTTTTATTCCTCCTTACTTCATTAGTCTGTATACTATACAAACTAATTCAGATCGCTTTGCGAG
>CAYULH010000050.1:0-35709 GCA_964445645.1 uncultured Aureispira sp.
TCACGAAGTAAAATATCCGTTTTTTGTTGTAAAGAATTTTGAACGACTACTTACTTCGTAGTTTTTTATAATAATCAATCAAAACAAGACAACAACATGGATCTTTTGGTTCCTATCAAGCGAGCATTAATTAGTGTTTCTGACAAAACAGGTGTAGTAGAATTAGCACAAGCCTTGGTGGCGGTAGGTTGCGAAATTATTTCTACGGGTGGTACCCAACGCCAATTGGAGGCAGCAGGTATCCCAACTACAGACATTAGTAGTGTAACAGGCAACCCAGAGGCATTTGGGGGGCGTATGAAAACCATTTCGTTCAACATCGAATCGGCGTTGTTGTTTGATCGTGAAAAAGATGCAGAAGAAGCGGCTGGTTTGAACATTGAATCTATTGATTTGGTGGTTTGTAATTTGTACCCTTTTGAGCAGGTATTGAAGCAGGGGGCTGATTTTGAGACTTTAATTGAGAATATTGATATTGGTGGCCCAACGATGATTCGTGCAGCAGCCAAAAACTTTAAATACGTCACTACACTAACACAGCCAGCAGATTATGCAGCGCTAACGATAGAATTGCGTACCCACGGAGGCGCAACCAGCTATGCTTTTCGCAAAACCATGATGACCAGAGCTTTTAATCACACCGCAG
Source organism: uncultured Aureispira sp. (assembly GCA_964445645.1). Lineage (GTDB taxonomy): Bacteria > Bacteroidota > Bacteroidia > Chitinophagales > Saprospiraceae > Aureispira. The sequence goes on from CAYULH010000050.1 coordinate 647, forward strand.
ATTATGACGCTTTGATAGCTACTACTATGGACAAAGAGGTAGAAGTAGAATCTTTGCGTTTGCGTTTTGAGCAGGGCAAGGTGTTGCGCTATGGCGAAAACAGCCACCAAGCCGCCCAATTTTACCGCCAAACGGGCCTAGACAATTCTTTGTTTGATATGCAAGTATTGCACGGCAAAGCCTTGTCTTTTAACAATATTTTGGATATTAATGGGGCGATAGAATCCATTCGGGAGGCTACACGCCCTGCTTGTTCGGTTATCAAACACAGCAATCCATGTGGCTTGTGTGAGGGCGACAAGCCAGCAGATTTGTTGCGTTTGGCTTGGGCAGGCGATCCTATTTCTGCCTTTGGGTCTATCATTGCTTTTAATAGAACCGTAGATTTGGAGACGGTGCAGTTTTTTGAGCTAAAAAATCCAGATAAGAGCAAGCGCAAGTTTGTAGAAGTGGTGGTGGCCCCAGATTTTACCGCCGATGCGCTGACCTATTTGCAACAGCACAAAAATCTTAGAATTATCAAAATGGATGTGGCTCACCTTGATACAGCCGTAGATTATCGCTACCTCAATGGCAGTTTGTTGGCACAGGATGCCGACAACCAATTGCACAGCAAATTGGACGTGGTAACGGCCAAAACCGTTGATATGGCTCAAGAGCAACCCCTGATTGAGTTTGGTTTGCGTGCCATCAAAACCATCAAATCCAACTCTATTGCAGTGGTGCGTTTTAAGGAGGGGTATGCCCAATTGTTGGGCATGGGAGCAGGGCAGCCCAACCGCCTTATTGCCACCAAATTGGCAATTGAGAAGTGCCGTGAGAATTTGAAAAATGAATACACAGGCGATGATTTTGAGGCTTATGTGGCACAGGAATTGGGCAATGCTTGGCTTATTTCAGATGCCTTTTTCCCGTTTGCAGACAATGTAGAATTGGCAGCCGCAGCAGGCGTTAGAAAAATAGTACAACCCGGTGGTTCTATTCGCGATAAGTCGGTTATTGCTGCTTGTGATGAATTGGGCGTGGCGATGGTCTTTACAGGAATTCGTCATTTTAAGCATTAATATTCAAAAAAATAGACAACAAAACAACATGGATTGCTTAACCAATTTTGTTTCTACAGAACTAGAAACGATTCATCAGGGCAAAGTAAGAGACAGCATTAGGATTGATGACACCACTAGAATGATTGTGGTAACGGATCGTCTTTCTGCTTTTAATAAAGTACTGGAAACGCCTATTCCTACCAAGGGGGCGGTGCTGAATGGGATTGCCAATTTTTGGTTTGAACAAACGGCTTCTATTATTGATAATCACATTATTGAGCAAATCGACCCTTGTGCTACCTTGGTCAAAGAGGCCGAGCCTATTCGGGTAGAAATGGTGGTGCGTGGCTACTTGACAGGCTCTATGTGGCGTGGTTATGAAGCGGGCGAGCGTACGTTTAGTGGCGTGACAGTAGGAGAGGGCTTGACCAAAAACCAAGCTTTTGAAACGCCTATTTTGACCCCAACTACCAAGGACAAAGACGATACGCCCATTGATGAGGAAGGCATTGTGTCTGGTGGCTTGGTGAGCCAAGAGATTTATACCCAAATGAAGCAGAAGGCCCTAGAGTTGTTTGCTTTTGGAAGTGCTTTTTTGAAGGAGCGTGGGATTATTTTGGTCGATACCAAGTATGAATTTGGTTTGTTGGATGGAAAGCTCATTATAATTGATGAAATGCACACGCCTGATTCTTCACGTTTTTGGAATGCTGCCGATTATGCAGCCAATCCAACAACAGCCGCCCAAATTGACAAAGAATTTGTACGCCAGTGGATGCTCCAAAATAAGGTGAATGGGGAAGTTCCCAACAGCTTGGTGCCCGAAATTATTGAAGAGGCCAGTCGCCGTTACCAAGAAATTTATGAGCGGGTGGTTGGAAAATCCTTGGAGTTGCCCAATATAAACCCACAGGAGCGTCTGAATGAAAATTTAAAAAAACATGGCCTTATTGGCTAAATGCTCAACGCTCCAATTATTAAAATAAGACAAATAACCAACTAACATGATAACGGATGCTATTTCTCCCTTGGATGGGCGTTATGCTGGAAAATTAATTCCACACCGAAACTATTTTTCTGAAAAAGGCTTGATGTACTATCGTTGCAAGGTCGAGTTGCTCTATGTATTGGCATTGGACGAAGCAGGCTTGTTTGAGCCGTTGAATGCTACCGAGAAAGCCAATATTCAGGACTGTATTGATAATTTTACAGAGGCGGATTACAAACGTATCAAAGAAATTGAAGCCGTCACCAACCACGATGTCAAAGCCTGTGAAATTTTCTTGAGAGAGCGTACACAATTGCGTGATGTCAATCTCTTGCACTTTGCCTTGACCTCCGAGGATGTGAATAACTTGGCGTATAATTTTATGCTCAAGGATTATCTAGCGGAGCAGCATTTGCCTCAGATCGAATTGGTATTGAGCAAATTAATGGAATTGGCCGAACAGTGGAAGGCTGTGCCATTTCCTAGCCGCACTCATGGTCAAAAAGCCTCGCCTAGTACTGCTGGGAAGGAATTTGCGGTTTTTGTAAATCGTATGACACGCATTTACAAACAACTCAAACAATTCACCTTCTTGGGAAAAATCAATGGAGCGGTAGGCAATTACTCGGCTATGTTGTCGGCTTTTCCCGATTATGATTGGTTGACTTTTGCTCATAATTTTTTGCGTAAGCATGGCCTAGAACCCAATATCTGCACCACCCAAATTGAGGATCACGATACCTTTGGGACTTACTTCAATTGGACCCGCCAATTGAATAATATCGTGATAGATTTGGATGTGGATTGTTGGTTGTATATTTCTAAGAATTTATTCTCAGAAAAAGTAAAAGCAGGTGAAGTAGGTTCGTCTACCATGCCCCACAAAGTGAATCCAATCAATTTTGAGAACAGTGAGGGCAATATGATGTTGGCGAATTCTATGCTAGGTTTCTTGACGGATAAATTGTCTCGTTCCAGAATGCAGCGCGATCTTTCTGATTCTACGGTACAGCGCAATATGGGTTCGGCTTTGGCTTATTCCTCGTTGGGTATGACGGAGTTGATGCGTGGTTTGAACAAGCTGCAAATCAATGAAAATGTTTGTCGTCAGGCATTGGAGGATAGCCCCGAATTGTTGGCAGAACCTATCCAAACCATTCTGAAGATTGTGGGGGTAGATGATCCTTATACCTTGCTAAAAAAAGTATCGCGTGGACAGAAACCAACCCGTGCAATGCTCATGGATTTGGTCAAGGGCTTGGATATTGATCCAGCTGTAAAGGAGCGTATTTACCAATTGCAGAGTGTAGATTATATTGGCGATGCCATAAGAATTTGTGAATTAACCATCAAAACAGCCCAAGAGGCATTGGAGAAATAGAGCAATTATTATGAAAATAGCAGTTATTGGTTCGGGGGGCAGAGAACATGCCTTGTCGTGGAAATTGGCCCAAACACTAGGACAAGAAGCGGTCTATACCTTGCCGGGGAGCGATGGCATTCCCAACAGCCACCCTATGGATATTTTGGATTTTGAAGCCATTCAGCAATTTTGTGCAACAGAAGGCATTGGGTATATTTTTGTAGGGCCAGAAGTGCCTTTGGCAGCAGGGATTGTAGACTTTTTTAAAGGGTCTGCTATTCAGGTGTTGGGCCCGAGCCAGCAAGCCGCCCAATTGGAAGGCTCCAAGATTTTTTCTAAGCAGTTTATGGAGCGTTATGGGGTGGCTACGTCGCCCTTTGAAGCCTTTGAAACGGTGACGGCTGCGGAGGACAAGGTGCGTGTTATGAAGGGCGATTTGGTGATTAAATACAGTGGATTGGCGGCAGGCAAGGGGGTGTTTGTTTGTGATAATGAAGCCGAAGCTTTGGAAGCCTTAGAAGCGCTGCGTGAACAGTATGGCGAGGCATGTCCGTTCTTAATAGAAGAAAAAATAGTAGGCGATGAATTGTCGTTGATAGGGTTTACAGATGGCGAAAGTATTCGCTTGTTGTTGCCCTCGCAAGATCACAAACAACTCCTAGATGGAGACAAGGGGCCAAACACGGGCGGAATGGGGGCTTTTTGCCCTGTGCCATTTTGGACCGAAGATTTGGCAGCAGCCATTGATGAAAAAATCGTAGCCCCTACCTTGCGTGGTATTCAGGCCGAGCAGATGGATTACAAAGGGGTGATTTATTTTGGAATTATGTTAGGAGCCAAAGGCCCTGAATTGTTGGAGTACAATGTGCGTTTTGGCGATCCTGAAACAGAGGTGTTGCTCCCTGCCTTAAAAACAGATTTGGCAGTAGTGGTCAAAGCTTGTTTGGAGGGAAAATTAGCCGAGCTGGAGCTAGAATTTGAAGAGGGCTATTTTGTAGATGTGGTGCAGGTTTCGGGCGGTTATCCCAAGAGTTATGAAAAAGGTTTTCCGATTCATGGTTTGGAGGCGGCCCAACAAGATGCCTTGGTTTTTCAGGCAGGCACTCGCCTCATTGATGGGCAACTGTGCAACAATGGTGGGCGTGTACTCAATATTGTGGCACAAGGCCAAAGCTTGCAAGAGGCCATTAACAAAGCTTATGCGGCTTGTGGGCAAGTGCAGTTTGAAGGGCATTTTTACAGAAAAGATATTGGTCAACGGCAACACAAGGGGTTATACAAGTCATAAACTATGAAAAAGAAATTAGCCATTTTTATTTCGGGGCGTGGCAGCAATATGAAGGCCATTATGGAGGCTTGTGAAACTGGAATTTTGAAGGACTTGGCCGAAATAGTGCTGGTGTTTTCCAACAAGCCTAGTGCTGCTGGATTGGAGACGGCCAAAGCGGCTGGATTGTCTGTCTTGTCCTTGCCCTCCAAAGGCAAAAAGAGAAGCCAATTTGACCAAGAGGTGGTAGATTTGTTAGCCAATTATGACTTGGATTACATTATTCTGGCGGGTTATATGCGTATTATCTCTTCGGTGTTGGTCAATGCTTATGAAGGGCGTATTATCAACATTCATCCTGCTGATACGCAACAACATCAAGGGTTAAATGGTTATGAATGGGCATTTGAGCAGGGATTAAAAACCACCAAAGTAACGGTGCATTATGTAGATGAGGGCTTAGATACAGGAAGTATTATAGAACAGTATGCGGTAGATTTGAGCAATGCTACAACCTTGGAAGAGGTAGAACGCTTAGGGTTGGCGGTAGAACATGCCAATTATAGCCGAGCAATCAAGCGTGTGATTGAAGAAAATTAACAACCTATATTAAAATGATTTTTTGGAAGGGTAGCGCAAGGTGCTATCTTTTCAATGTTAGCAATAATTGAGACTATTATGTGTGGAATTGTAGGTTTTATAGGACGAGAAAAAATTGTGTACGATTTGATGATGGGCTTAACGGCTCTACAACATCGTGGACAGGATGCAGCAGGTATTACCACTTTCAAGAAGCTTTTTCATGAAAAGAAAGGGCTGGGCTTGGTTAATAATGTGTTTGAGGAAAAGCATTTGGAACGCCTAATTGGCGATATTGGTATAGGCCATGTTCGATACACCACCCACGGCTCCAATGAACTCAAAAATGCTCAACCCATTGGCACTAATTATCCTTTTGGAATTTCTATGGCGCATAATGGCAATGTGACCAACTTTGAAGAAATCAGTGAGCGTTTGTATCGAGAACATCACATCTTGCCCAATACTACCAATGACTTGGAATTGATTCTCTATACGTTTGTATCAGAATTGCGTGCTGCCAAGGACTTGGGTAATGTGCGCCCCGAAGATATTTTTGATGCGGTAGAGGCTACCCAAAAAACCGTACAAGGGGCTTATTCGGTGGTGTCCATTATTGCCAATCATGGTTTGTTGGCTTTTTGTGACCCCAATGGCATTCGGCCACTTATTTTGGGCAAAAAAGAAACCGAACAAGGAATTGTGTATGGGGTAGCATCAGAAACCGTCTGTTTTGACCACTTGGAATATGAGGTGGTGCGTGACTTGGCCCCAGGTGAAATGATTTTTATTGATAAGAATAAGCAAATTCATGTTCGACATGGACATAAAATAGAACAGCGTTTTTGTGTGTTTGAGTTTATTTATTTTGCCAGAGAGGATTCCTATTTGCATACCCGCTTAGTAGCAGGGCAACGGGTAAAAATGGGCCGCCAATTGGCCGATAGAGTACGTGAGGCAGGGCTAGAGCCCGATATTGTTATAGATGTGCCCACCTCGGGCTATTTTGCAGCCTCTGGCATGGCCGAGGAGTTGGGGATTCCACACCGCCGAGGCTTGGTTAAGAGCAATTATATTGGTCGCAGTTTTATTTCGTCCAAACAATCGGAACGGGAGGATATTGTTAAGCGAAAGCTCAATCCTATTTCCAAAACCGTAGAGGGTAAAAAAGTAGCGGTTGTAGATGATTCTATTGTACGTGGTACAACTTCTAAGCGCATTGTACAGATTTTGAGAGATGCAGGGGCTGCCGAAATTTATTTTATCTCTGCTGCTCCTCCTTTGTTGCATCCCTGTATTTATGGCATTGATATGTCGGTAACTACTGAGCTGATTGCCGCCAATCGAACAGTCGAGTCTATCCGAGACTATATTGGGGCAGATGCTTTGGTGTATCAATCACTCGAAGAACTCAAAAAGCAGTTTGACTCCATGGGGCTCAATACTTGTATGGCTTGTCTATCGGGCGATTATCCGACCCCCAATGCCGAATTGGCCTTGCAACAAATAGAGCAAGAGCGTCGTGCGGTGAAGCAGAATCAGTATTAGGTATTTTTGTAGTATTATTAATGGTTTGAATACATCTACTGCACTACTTTCTCTGTATGGTACATAGTACGAAACTGCTGCACCACATTTTCCATTACTGCTTTGAGTTTTGCCCAAGTAGCAGCACGGTCAAAACCCCCTTTGGTGGCAATTTGTTCTAACTCTTGTAATAAGAATTGGCTTTTGTGTTTGATGTTTTTGGCAATGGGGTGGGTTTGGTTGTTTTGGGTGATTTCTAGGGCAATTTCTAGGGCGTGGTGCAGGTAGTAAAATGCTTGGGCAAAATCCTTGGTCAAGAAATATTCTCGCTCGGCCAATTTGAGGTAAGATTGAGGATTGAGATATTGTTTGGCTGCTATAGTGTGGTACAACAATGCTTGCTCCATATCATTGTTCTTGGCATAAGCATTGGCCAAGTAATAAAAACCAAAGGAAGCCTCTTGTAAACTAATGGCTTGTCCACTCATATATTGTTCTATTTCCTCAATCGATTTATCCTGAAACGTCTCAAACAATTTTAAATAATCCTCTCGCTCCATTGTTGCATTGACAGCAAGTTGTAGATTATTTTGTTTGTTTTGACTCAAAGCCTCAAGGCTGTGTGCTTTTTTACCTTCACAAGCAATTAATATTAATACTATTAACAAAAGGCTCCATGAACATAATTGTAGACGCATGGTTATATTATTTTAGTCGTAATAATTTATTTATTGTAAGAATTCGCAAATTCCTAAATCATTAACGCTAAATAAAGCTATTCAATTTTATTAGAGTAGAAAAACCTTATTATCTTTAGTCCAACATCTATTTTATAAAGATGTACCCAATTGAACTTTATAAAAATACTATTTAAAACTCCTAAAAAAACACAATTACAATGGCAGATATAGTACGTATGCCCGCATTGAGCGATACCATGGAGGAAGGCACTTTAGTAGCTTGGCACAAAAATGTTGGAGATGCTGTAGAGTCTGGTGAGTTGCTCGCAGAAATCGAAACAGATAAAGCAGTGATGGAATTTCAGAGCTTTTATGATGGCGTTTTGCTCCATATTGGGGTAGAAGAGGGTAGTGCAGTCCCCGTAGATGCTGTCATTGCTGTCATTGGTCAGGAAGGAGAAGATTATCAAGCAGCATTAGATGCTGAACAAGCAGGAAGTGCTGCTCCCAAAGATGACGCTGCTACAGAAGAAGCTCCTTCTGAAGAGACCTTACAAGAAATTACCAAGCCGTTGCAAGCTGATAATGCGACTGGTACTTCCTCAACAGACGGTCGTATCAAGGCTTCTCCTTTGGCTAAGGCTATGGCCAAAGAAGAAGGCATTGACTTGAGCCAACTGAAAGGCTCTGGCGATGATGGGCGTATTGTCAAACGAGATATTGAGGAGTACCTCAAACAGCCCAAACCAGCAGCTACCACGCCTGCTCCAAGTGCAGCACCTGTACAACTTCCAGAACCAGAAGGGGCTTATGAAGACACCAAAGTGAGCCAAATGCGTAAAGTGATTGCTCGCCGCCTGAGCGAGAGCAAGTATTCTGCTCCGCACTTCTATTTGACCATGGAAATTTGCATGGACAAGTTGATGGTAACACGTAAGCAAATCAATGGCTTGTCTGACACTAAAATTTCATTTAATGATTTTGTAGTTAAAGCAACTGCCAAAGCACTCAAAGAACACCCCAGTATTAATGCTGCTTGGCAAGGGGATGTTATTCGCACCTTCAATTATGTGAATATGGGGGTAGCTGTGGCTATTGACGAAGGTTTGATTGTACCTGTAGTACGCAATGCGGATACCAAATCACTTTCTCAAATTGCAACAGAAATCAGAGATTTGGCAGGCAAGGCACGTGATCGCAAATTAACACCTGAGCAGATGTCGGGCAATACCTTTACCATCTCTAACTTGGGGATGTTTGGTATAGAAGAGTTTACGGCTATCATCAATTCGCCCGATGCTTGTATTCTAGCAGTTGGAGCCATCAAGCCCCGTCTGGTCTTGGACAATGGCGAGGTGAAAGAATCCAACTTTATGAAAGTAACGCTTTCTTGTGACCACCGAGTAGTGGATGGTGCTTCTGGTGCCAAATTCTTACAAACACTCAAAGCTATATTAGAAGAGCCTATGCGCCTGATTATCTAAGTAGTAGCTTAATATTATATCTCTTTGAAGCAACATTCTCCCTGAAGGATGTTGCTTTTTTATTTAGTGCTTGCTTGAAAAAAAATTAAGTGTTAATTTGTTTTTAATGTGACGTTGTTTTGTTTGCTAGATTTAAATTTGTTTTTAAAATAAATCAATGTTAAATTGGAATGCAGTTCATTGTAACTATTTGGTTAGTTGTAAATAAAAAATTTGGAAAATAATAAAATTTAAATTTGTTAGAATAATTTTAAATGCTTTTTTCTTTTGAATGATTGTTTTTGTGACTTTTTTGTATCTTAAAATGATTATAAAAAATAACATCACAATGCAATACATAAGTATTGTATCATAAAAGCAAAGAGATGGTCATATTGGGTGGTAGTTGGCCCTTAATATTTTTGTTTTAAGAAGTGCATTAAGTAGTCTTAAAAAAGTTCTCGTACTAAAAAAGTCATCTTTTCCCCTAGCTACCTGATTTATTTGTATACAATACAAATAAAGTCAGATCGCTTCACGAGTGTTGAAAATACGCGCTGTAGCCCGCTACAGCTTTGTTTTTCGCCTTGATCTAGGAAAAAATCTGTTCTTTTTTACTGTACGGTTACTTTTTTGCACCTACTTAAAAATGTGGGAAGGCTTTTATTGTGATGTATCAATATTATTGGTAGCAGATGAATAAAGAAGAATTAAAGCAAGCTATTGAGGCAGCTCAAGCAGCCAAGGATTATCAAACAGCAGAAGGAATTGCTAAGGATGCAATTGGTAGCTTTCCTGAAGATTCTTTTGGTTATCTGCATCTAGCCGAAACACTACTCTTGGCTAACGATGAGCAGTTAGATCCAAGCAACATTAAGCATTTAGTGAGCTTTGCCAGTGCCAAGTCAAGAAATGGGGAATATGCGGTTGCTCAATTTTTTTGGGACAAAATTCTGCAAATAGATCCCCAAAATATCACTGCATTTGCCGCCAAAGGATGGTATGAGTTGAATATTGCAGAAGATTATAGCAAAGCAGTTCCTTTATTTAATCGAGTAATCAAGTATGATGAGAATAGTATAAAGACTTATTTTTATCGTGCAGAGGCTTACCTAAAATTAGAGCGTTACCCCAAGGCATTAAAAGATTATAACTATGCTATTAAGCTGCAAGATGATATAGAGTATATTGATAATCTGCATTTTAAAATGCAAATAGTTACTGCATTAGGAAATGAAAAAATGATTGCTGCAACACACAAAGCTATTCTTGCTTTGGAACCCAATAATTTAGTCAATCATATTCAGTATGCTCAGTTTCTTATTTCTGTAGATCGTTATAAGGAGGCAGCTACCGCTTATGCTACTGCATTAAATTTAGCAAACCATGATCGTGCTTCTATTGCGTATGCTTGGAGCAATACGTTGCGTAAAAGTCAACAATATGAAAAGGCGCTAGAAGCATTGGATATTTATATCCAATATTCTTCAAATGATAAGCAGGCTCAATTGGGGCTGCTCGAACAAATAGCATTATACTTGGAAATCAATCAGTATGATGCAGCACTTCAAAGCATAGAGCGCATTCAAAAAAATAATCCAGATGCCAAGACAAGCCATCAACTAACTATTCTGCGAGCGGAGATGAGCATTAAGTTGGAAGCCTATCAAGAAGCGTTGGATATATTGGCCCCATTGAGAGCAGATGCTTTCAATCAAGGAGCTGTTTTGTATACTTATGGAAAGGCTTTGTTCTTTTTGGGTGATTTAGAACAAGCCTATCATTCCTTGAGAAATGCTGTCATGGAGGGTAATAATGATGCCAATGATTTTATCAACGCACACTTTCAAGATTACCTTTATAATACACAAGCAGAAGTAATCGAAATACTGAGTAGTATTATTGATAAGAACAAACAATCTAAATTCATCCATCAAGTAAAGGGTAAAATCTGGTGTTTGAGTCATCTGAAAGGTAGTGAATTGTATAAATGGGAAGAAAAGAAAAAAGCTGATTTTCAAAAAAAGGTGTCGTCTACTATGCTTTTTTTGACAGAGAGGGGGATTCTTAAAATAGGGCCCCAATATGGAACCTTGGCTATCTACAAAATCCTATCAGAGACGGCTAATGTACTTACTGTTCAAATGCGATCCCTTGATAAAGCATCACAAGAAGACTTAACTTTAAGTTTAACAGAAGATGGTTTGATAGAGTGTAATATGTATGAAAATCAGGCTGTTGTATTGAAGGAGGTGCTACCTAAAAATTTAGCCCACAGCATTAAGAGAAACATACGGGCATTTAATCAACCTCGAAACTTAGCCTTATTAGGGCCGGCTACCACAAGACTGATTAAAGCTATTTGGGCTTAATTGTAGGAAGGGCTTGTTTAGCAATGTCTATTATCGAATAATACGTTCCGCAGAGGGGGTGATTTTTTTATGAATTGCATTAGGAGGTTGCAACCAAAAATGAATTGGAAGAGTCCTATAGATGCTCCCCCATCAACACAAATATTCAGTTTCAAGGGCTGAGAAGAAACAATAGCTCGTGCTGGTTCTTACAAAGTGACCCAAGAGAAAGCCTACTTAAAAGATGATAGCCTCTACATAGAGCAGCAAACCATTGATTATCCACAAGGACTGTCAGCCCCTGCTGATACCACGTATTGGCTCTATACAGGGCGAAAAGGCTAAACTCATTCATTATTCAACATTTCAACTTATGTTTATGTCTATTCAACAAAAAGTAGGGGTGGTTCTATGCGCCCTAATCTTAATACTATTGGTAGCGTGCCGAAAAGACGAAATACCACCCAGTTCTACCACAACTCCCCCACAGGATTCTACCCAGAATTCTACCATAACACCCAATCCCAATTTAGCAGGTGATTTTTATACGTATCGTGAACGAAGAGGGGGCGTAAGTGATCCTTTTACTAGTAATTATACCAGTTGGAATGACACGGCCGATGTGGCGGTCAGTTGTACCCTCAATGGAGACACTTTGGAAGTATTGGGCTTTAAGTTGGCTGTTGATTCCATTGATCAAACCGTGTTCAGCTATGCTGACGGCATGGGAACTATTGGGGTAACTTCCATCCATCTGCGTTATGCCAATAATTATGATTCTATTTATATAGAATACAAAACACCTTGTAGCAGCTATGGCAATTGCAGTGTCATTAATTATGCAGGAACAAAAGGGAATGTAGTTAATATGCCTGCAAGTGGCACTATTTATACCCTTCAGGTCAAGAAACAAAAGGTTCGATTTAGTCCTCCCAACACTTTTAATACCGTGGTTGATACTCAATATACGCAAGACATAAGCATAGATTATCAATTCTTTTTGCCGCCTACTCTAGCACCCGATTTGAGAATATTTAGATTGGATTTGGATAGCACTTTTTTTGATTTGAGGGGTTTTGAGAGTTATTACCAACACAAAAAGGAAAGTATGGACGAGATGATTTATCAAAATGTGCATTGGAAGAACGATAGTTTCTACTTAGAACAAAAATGGTTGGAGTATGCCAATAGTCGTTCTTATCCTGCTGATACGACGTATTATTTGTATCAAGGGCGGGTGCGGTAACAACTATTCTTATTAAAAAAGAGCGACTTCCTTGAATACATCAAGGAAGTCGCTTTATTATAATCTTATGCTCAACAACTAAGAAAGCATCTTGCTCCAAGAAGCCCCTTCTTTAGAATCTTTGATTTGGATGCCTGCTTCTTGGAGGCGGTCACGAATCAAGTCACTGGTTGCCCAATCCTTGTTGGTGCGTGCCTCTTGGCGCAATTCTAGTACCACTTGCATGGCCGCCTCTAGCAGTTGGCCTTGGTTGCTTGTGCCTGTACTTGCTGCACCACTCTGCTCATCCAATAGCCCAAAGACATCAAAAAGCAACTCGTTGAACACCGTTTGCATACGTTCCAAGGTGCTGGCTTTGATACTGCTCATATCCAAGCGGCCATTGGCTAGAGAATTGATTTTGGCAACCACACCATTGAGCTTGCCAATAGCAGCAGCCGTGTTAAAATCATCATTCATGGCCTCAAAAGCCTTGTCGAGCAAGACATTGATTTGCTGGTCTTCGCCACCAACATTTTCCTGTCCAGAGTGCTTTAATGCTTGCAATGCTTGGTTGGCATCCATCAAACGGCGATAGCCCTTCTCGGCAGCCGCAAGCCCTTTGTCCGTGATGTTCAATTCGCCCGAATAATGTGCTTGCAGCATAAAATAGCGAAAAACCATAGGGCTGTATGCCTTAGATAGTAAGCTATTGTTGCCTGTAAACAACTCGGCAGGCGTGATAGAATTGCCATCACTTTTGCTCATTTTTTTGCCATTGAGCAAGAGCATATTGGTGTGCAACCAATATTTGACAGGCTGGCAACCGCAAGCCCCAATATTTTGGGCAATTTCATTCTCATGGTGTGGGAATTCTAAATCCATACCACCACCATGAATATCAAACTGCTTGCCCAAGTACTTGGTACTCATAGCCGAGCACTCCAAATGCCAACCGGGATAGCCGACTGACCAAGGCGAGGGCCAACGCATAATGTGCTGATCAGAAGCCTTGACCCAAATAGCAAAATCAGAAGAATGGCGTTTGTCACTTTGGTTCTTGAGATCATCTCTTGTTTCTGTGAGTAAGTCCTCTTGCTTTTTGCCCGACAAAGTGCCATAATCATAAACCGCTTTGCCTTCTTTGATGAGTTTTTGGGTATCAAAATAAACAGAACCTTTGCTCTCATAAGCATAGCCATTGGCAAGAATCTCTTTTACCATTTCGATTTGCTCAATCAGGTGGCCAGTAGCACGAGGCTCAATACTTGGTGGCAAGTTGTTGAGCTGACCTAGTACTTTGTGAAATTGGTTGCTGTATTTTTGCACAATTTCCATAGGTTCTAATTGCTCCAATCGTGCTTGTTTTGAGATTTTATCTTCTTCCCCTTCATCCACATCGCCTACCAAATGCCCTACATCCGTAATATTGCGTACATAACGCACTTTGTAACCCAAATAAAGCAGGTATCTATAAATTACATCAAAGGAGAAAAAAGTACGACAATTGCCCAAGTGTACTTCATTGTAAACAGTAGGCCCACACACATACATCCCTACATAACCGGGGGTTAGTGTTTCAAAGAGCTGTTTTTCACGAGTCAAAGTGTTGACCACCTTGAGCGCATACTTAGGCTTAAATTCTTCTCCCATTGTATTTTGATTCATTAATAATAATAATAATAACCTTGTTGTAAAGGCTACAGCTTCCCAATTTTTCAGTTTGTTGGTATAATTGTACTAACAAAGCTAAAAAACTGTATAGAAATTAGGCAACTAAAGTCCTAGAAAAATAGTTCAATTGAATTGGAAGTATTTTTATCAACAACCAAATCTCTAGTCTTAAGTAGGTGCAAAAAAGTAACCGTACACTAAAAAATGAGAGATTTTTTCTCAGATCGAGGCGGAAAACAAAGCTGTAACGAGTTACAGCGCGTATTTCCAACGATGAGCTGGGGAAAAAGAATCGTTTTTTAGCCCGTTTACTTTTTTAAGACTACTTAACACTAAAAATACAAAAAACCTATTGCTTAACTACTTGCAATAGGCTTTTAAGATTTCTATAAGGTGGTCAATAAATCTTAGATCGATCTATTGCCATCAAAATTCTCTAGGTAATCGGCTACACGACGCAAGAAAGAGCCACCCAACATACCATCCACTACTCGGTGGTCATAAGATAGGGATAGGAACATCATCTGACGAATCGCAATAACATCGCCATGCTCTGTTTCTAGCACAGCAGGTTTTTTGCGAATAGCACCCACGGCCAAGATGGCAACTTGAGGCTGGTTGATAATGGGCGTACCCATTACATTGCCAAACGTACCTACATTGGTAAGGGTAAAGGTGCCACCCTGAATTTCATCGGGGCGCAATTGGTTGTTGCGTGCTCTACTGGCCAAATCATTGACTGTTTTGGTCAAGCCTGTCATATTGAGCATATCTGCATTTTTGATAACAGGTACAATCAGATTGCCTGTCGGTAAAGCAGCCGCCATACCAATATTAATATCCTTGTAGCGTACAATTTCATTGCCGTCTACAGCCACATTGACCATCGGAAAATCTTGGATGGCTTTGACTACCGCCTCTACAAAAATAGGGGTGAAGGTAATTTTTTCTCCGTGGCGTTCTTGGAATTCTTTTTTGACTTTGTTTCTCCATCTAAACAGTTCTGTTACATCTGCTTCTACAAAGGAAGTGACGTGGGGAGAAACGTGCTTGGACATTACCATGTGGTCGGCAATCAGACGGCGCATTCTGTCCATTTCGATAATCTCTACATTACCATTTCTATTTACAGGAGGCGTTTTGAACTGTGGCGGCACAAAAGAATCGCTGCTTCTATTTGCTTTTGCCTGCGTTGGTGCCTCAATGACTGCTGGCGGTGTAGCTTTTGGTACAGTGGTTTGCTGGCCTCTAGTTTTTAGGTAAGCGAGCATATCTGCCTTGGTTACACGTTGGTCTTTGCCTGTACCTGGAATTTGTTCAAGCTCTTGCAAGCCTATGCCTTCTTCTTTGGCAATACTCTTGACAAGTGGAGAATAAAAGCGGGTAGTCTTGCTAGTGTCTAAATTGGTTGCAGGAATAATAACTGGTGTCGCTCCATTGTGAGGTGCATTAGTTGTTGGTGGCGCAGGAGTATTATCTGCTACAGCAGGAGAAGCTTGCACCTCGGCAGTACTATCGGTTTCAATAACAGCAATGGCTGTACCAATAGCTACCGTATCACCTTCTTGAAACAGAATTTCTACGAGTTTTCCCTCTACAGGTGATGGCACCTCTGTGTCTACTTTATCGGTGGCAATAACAACCACATTTTCATCCATTTCGATGGTATCACCTATTTCTTTTTCCCAATTGAGAATAGTTGCTTCTATAACACTTTCACCCAATTTGGGCATAATCAATTCAACCTTAGCCATTTTAATTACGTTGTTTCGTGTGAGAATCCTAAATCAAGCGCAAAAGTACAAAAATAGTATGAGCTTAATTACAAAAAGTAGAGCTTTTCACAATCAATGAATTATAGTCTTTCTTACCAAAAGCGTTATTATAATCAAACTATTATAACCTATCTAATTGTCTTTGTTGGCTGCTAATGCCTCTAACAAAAATAAACGCAACAAGTTTAGCGCAATGGTGGTGGTTCGTTCGATGTTCTGTAAGCGATCTTTGCCTAGTTGTAGGCGTTTGGTGTACATTTCATCTCCTTTGGCAATAGCTACCCAAATGGTTCCAACAGGTTTTTCTGGACTACCGCCTGTAGGCCCAGCTACTCCCGATACTGCAATAGCGCAATCTACCTTCATTAACTCTTGTGTGCCTCTTGCCATCTCAATGACTACCTCTTCGCTTACCGCTCCATGTTCCTCTAGGGTACTTGCCTTTACACCAAGCAGTTCTTGTTTGATTTTATTAGAATAGGCTACCACACTACCATCGTAATAAGCAGAACTGCCCGAAATGGAAGTGATTTTGTGGGCTATGTTTCCTCCTGTACAACTTTCGGCCGTGCCTAGTGTATATCCTTTTTGTAATAATACTCTACCAACGGCTTGTTCTATTGTTTCTCCATTCTCACCAAAAACCAAACTACCCAAGAGTGGAGCCAACTCACTTATATAATGCTCCAGTTGAGATTCGAGCACCATAGCGTCTTCTCCATAAGCACTGAGTCGCAAGCGTACAAAACCCAAGGCAGAATTGGGAAGGTAGGCCAATTTGATGTTGGGCGGAAGGCTGTCTTCAAACTCTTGAAGTATTTCTGCCAAGTCCGTTTCTCCTTTACCTGTGGTGTGTATAGTGTGGTGCAGTATGGTAGGAAAGTGATATTGACGCAGCAAACGCGGCAAAATTTCCTGTTGCAAAAGATAGTGGACTTCTCTAGGAACCCCCGGCATAGACACTACTATTTGTCCATTTCGCTCAAACCACATGCCCGAAGCAGTACCTACCTTATTGATTAGAATAGTTGCGCCTATTGGCATTTCAGCTTGTACCCTGTATCGTTCATCTGCCACTCTTCCAAATTGAGCAAAAAGCTGTTGTATATTCTTGAAGCTAGGCTCGTGATAAGCTAGTTCCATCCCAAAATAGTCAGCCAATGTTTTCTTGGTCACGTCATCCTTGGTGGGACCAAGCCCTCCTGTAATGAGTACCAAATCTGTTTGGGCAAGTGCCTTGTCCACCGCTCCACGAATGTCTTCTTCTGTATCAGCTATCACAATAACTTGCTGTACACTAATACCACTTTGGTCCAGTTGTTCGGCCATCCAACTGGCATTGGTATTTACAATTTGACCAATCAGAATTTCATCTCCTATGTTAATGATGGTTGCTTTCATTGAAGTTCAATTTAAGTGTAAGAGATAGATAGCACAATGTAATACTATCGCCGAGCAAGTTACAGCCATTTTGTGGATATGCACTTATTTTTCAATCAAAAAATAAAGATTTTTAGAATGGTAATGTTTCTTAAAGGAGCTGTTGTTGAGGTATCATTAGAATATCTTTACCTTAGTGCATCGTAATAATTAATAGTGCAACTTTTGAAGCAGTTCTTTTGCACATTTGGACAATCTATTTTAATACTTCATCATTCTGACCACTAATATGAGCATCCCAAAACAACTCCATCAAATTATCCAAGATTCTATTGATACCAAACAACAATTGTTGAAGGATGGTCCATGTATGGATACCTTGCAAAAAATTGTTCCGCTTCTGATTGCTTGTTTTCAAGCAGGGGGCAAGGTATTGTGGTGTGGCAATGGTGGTAGTGCGGCCGATGCCCAGCATTTGGCGGCAGAGTTTTCTGGACGCTTTTATTTGGATCGAGCACCGCTTTTTTCAGAAGCATTGCATGTAAACAGTTCTTATATGACGGCTGTAGCCAATGACTATGACTTTACAGAAGTATACAGACGATTGGTAAAGGCAAAATGCAAGGCAGGAGATGTATTGATTGGCTTATCCACCTCTGGTAATTCGGCCAATATTGTCAAGGCACTACAACAAGCCCAAGAGCAAGGGGTTGCTACTATTGCTTGGACGGGAGCAAGGGGAGGCAAGGTAGCCCCGTATGCTGATTTTCTTTGCAAGGTACCATCTACTATTACCCCTCGAATTCAGGAAGCACATTTATTGATGGGTCATGCTGTTTGCGAATTGGTGGAGCAAGCACTTTTTGGAAAATAGGGTAAGAAACTAGTCGCTTTTCTCAAATGATATAAGGGTATCCATCATAAGCAACCAACTGTTTTTCAGGAACAATCTCCCCCACATAATTGTTTTTTTTTGCACGTTCAAAATGCCACCTTGCGAGCATTTGTTTGTTTTTTTTTGAAAGAAAATGTCATTTTTATTAAGCGCAATGTCAAATTTTATAAGCGCAAAAAGGACACTAACTTGCTATATAAGGTACATTTTTGTTTTTTTTACAAATAAGGCTATTTTATTAATTATCACCTTATTGTAAGGCTATTTTTTAGTTAAAAAAAATAATTTTAAACTACTTTTTTTCTTAGGCTTTTGTTAACAAAAGATACTAAAAGCACAAAAAACGCTTTTTAAGGAGTTAAAAAAACATTAACAAATTGTTACTCTACTAACTTTTATCAGTACATTTGTGGCGTAAAGTACTTTTAATTTAACCTCAAAAAACAGGTTTTTTATGAAATTATTCAACACGTTGCTAGTGTTGCTTCTCTTTTCAGTAGGAACAGTTTATGCTCAGAGTAATCTCTCTGGAACTGTAACTGATGATGGAGGAGAACCAGTTATTGGAGCAACAATTTTGGTAAAAGGTACAGCTTTGGGTACTACCACTGATTTAGATGGTAAATACATGATCGAAGTGCCAGAAAATGCCGAAGCACTAATATTTAGTTACATCGGATATGCTACTCAGGAAATAGCTATCGAAGGTAAAACTACCATTGATGTAACTATGTCTGAAGGGGTAGACCTAGAAAAAGTAGTAGTAACTGCTTTGGGTATATCTCGTAAGGAAAAAACATTGGGATATTCTTCCCAAGAAGTAGATGGTGATCAAATTACCAAAACTAGAGATGCCAACTTTTTGAACACTTTGCAAGGTAAGGTTGCTGGTGTACAAATCACTGGTTCATCTAACTTGGGTGGTTCTACTCGTATCATCTTGCGTGGTGCGGGATCTATCTTGGGTAACAACCAACCTCTATTCGTAGTGGATGGTGTACCTATGGACAACTCTAACTTTACCGACGGAAACCAAGAGCGTGGTGCTGGTGGATATGACTACGGTAATGCTATTGCTGATGTGAATCCAGATGACATTGAGTCTATCAACGTATTAAAAGGACCTGCTGGTGCTGCCTTGTATGGTGACCGTGGTGCAAATGGTGTAATCATGATTACTACCAAAAAAGGTTCTAGAGCAGAAGATGCTCGTTCTGCTATTGGAGTTTCTATCAACTCTGGTGTTCAATTTAATGAAGTAGCTGTATTGCCCAACTACCAAAACCGTTATGGCGGAGGTGCTGGTAATACTTTTGGTAGATCTACTATGGATACCAACCAATTGGTAGCGGATTTTGGTTATGATGGTAGCTGGGGCCCTGAAATGAACGGTCAACAAGTAAGACAATGGGATTCTTACGATCCTGCTGATCCTGCCAACTTTGGCCAAACTAGAGCTTGGAATGCTAACCCTGACAATGTGAAGGATTTCTTCCGTACAGGTGTTTTGGCAACCAACAGCATCTCTATCAACGGTGCCAATACTACGGGTGCTTTCCGTTTGTCTTATGCTAACTTGCGCCAAACTGGTACACAAGTTAACTCTTCTCTAACTCGTCACAACTTGGCGTTTAACGGAAGCTACAACTTCACAGACAAATTGAGTGCATTCACTTCTATCAACTACGTATCTAACAACGGTCAAGGTCGTCCAAATACGGGTTATGGGGTGTCTATCATGAGCCAATTCAACCAGTGGTTCCAAAGACAATTGGACATGGATCGTTTGAGAGACTACAAGAGTCCTGACGGAACACAGCGTACTTGGAACAGAAACTCTGAATCAGATGAATCACCTAAGTACTGGGATAATCCTTTCTGGGATCGTTATGAGAACGGACAAAGAGACAACAGAGAGCGTATCTTCGGAAACGTTGGCTTGCGTTATGAGATTGTTAAGGGTTTGAGCTTTACTGCTCGTGCTATGACTGATTTCTATACTGATCGTCGTGAAGAGTGGATCGCTGTAGGTGGTGTTAATGAAGCGCGTTACTCTGAGGCATTGCGTACAAGAAGAGAAAGCAACTTTGAGGGTCGTTTTGATTACAACACTCGTTTTGGTGAAGATATTTCTTTGTCAGCTTTCTTAGGTGTTAACTACCGTACTGACTTGAACAGCAACAATATTTCTGCTACACAAGGTGGATTGAACACACCCGGTTTGTATAACTTGAGCAACTCAGTTTCTCCTATTAGTATTACTGACCAGACTTTCCGTATGGAAATCTTCTCTACTTTTGCTAATGCTTCTATTGGCTTCAAAGATTTCTTGTACTTGGATTTGAACGGTCGTATTGATGCTAACTCTACATTGCCTGCTGGAAACAATGTATTTCCTTATGGTTCTGCTGGTTTGAGCTTTATCTTCTCTGAGTTGTTGCCACAAAATGACATCTTCTCATTTGGTAAATTGAGAGCTTCTTATGGTATTGCTGGTAGTGGTGCTCAAAGCCCTTACCAATTGGTAAACACTTATATTACTAATCCTAGTTTTGGTAGCAATGGTGCAACTACTGTTACTAACTCTTTGAAAAATGCTAACCTAAGACCAGAGCGTACCAACGCATTTGAAACTGGTTTGGATTTGAGATTCTTCAATGACCGTTTAGGTATCGATGTAACTTACTATAACCAAGTTACTTCTGACTTGATCTTTAACGTTTCTCAATCTGGTGCTACTGGATATACTTCTCGTGTATTGAACGCAGGAAATGTATTAAACTATGGTGTTGAAATCGCTGCTTATGGTACGCCTGTTAAAACTAACAGTGGTTTCCGTTGGGATTTAGGTTTCAACTTTGCTAAGAACGATAACACCGTTCTTTCTTTGGCTGATGGTGTAGATAACATCCGTTTATCTTCTCTATTTGGTGTAGCGCTAGAGGCTAGAGTAGGACAGACTTACGGTACTTTTGTAGGTACTGATTACGTATATGATGATGCTGGAAACAAACTAGTGAAGCCTAATGGTACGTATGCTACTGCTGCTAACCAAGAATTGGGTTCTGTATTGGCTGACTTTACAGGTGGTTTTTCTACTACACTTTCTTACAAAGGAATTTCTTTGTTTATGTTGTTTGACTTCCAAGCTGGAGGTAAAGTATTCTCTTTGAGCAATCAATGGGGTAAATACTCTGGTGTATTGGACGTTACTGCTGAAGGCGACATCCGTACAAATGGTGTTGTTGTAGATGGTATGGCTGCTACTCAAGATGCTACTACTGGTGAATGGATCAGTACTGGAAACGCAAACGATGTTAACATCGATGCACAAGACCACTTCTTCCTAAACCAAGGTTATGTAGTGAACGCTGCTGATATCTACGATGCTAGTTTCATCAAATTTAGAGAAGCACGTTTAGGTTATACTTTCCCAGACAAATTGTTTGGCAAAACTCCATTTAGAGATGTATCTCTTTCTGTAATGGCAAGAAACATTGCTATTCTACACAGAAACGCTCCAAACATTGACCCAGAAGCAGCTGTAAATGCTGGAAACGTACAAGGTTTTGAAGGTGGTCAATTGCCAACAGAGCGTTCTATTGGTGTGAACCTAAACTTGAAATTCTAATAATTGTCAACGTAAAATTATCGAATTGATATGAAAATTCATTTAAATAAAATGCTAAAAGCCTCACTACTTGGTGTTGCCTTTAGTTTGGTCTTTACGGCTTGTCAAGAACGTTTTGACGTAGTTAATACAGACCCCAACAACTCTACTACTACGGCTACCTCTTTTCTTTTGACTAATGCTCAAAAGTCAATGATGGACTTCACTTGGGATGAGTGGTTCAATGGCCGTCGTGGTAACCAATTGGCTCAGTACTGGGCTTCTAATCAGTACAGTGCAGAGTCTAGATATGCACTACGTGTAAACATTACCAATAGTTACTGGTCTTTTTTCTACACTCGTTCTCTACAAGATTTGCAAGAAATCATTCGTTTGAATGAAACTTCTCCTGCTGATTATGTAGGTTTTGGAGCAAATGATAACCAAATTGCCATTGCCAAAACGTTGCAAGCTTGGTTGTACCAAAACATGACCGATTGTTGGGGACCAATTCCTTTCTCTCAAGCATTGGGTGGTGCCGAATTCCCTTTCCCTAAATACGATTCTCAAGAAGAAGTATACACGGGATTGATCGCTATGCTTAACGATGCTATTGCTAAGTTTGACGATACGGATATGTCTGTAAAAGGTGATATGATCTACAATGGTGATATTGCTAAATGGAAGAAATTTGCCAACTCTTTGAAAATGCGTGTAGCTATGCGTATGATCGATGTGAAGCCTACTGAAGCTACTACTGCTGTTAGTGAGGCAATCGCTGCTGGTGTAATGACTTCTAATGCAGACAATGCTTTGTTCCCTTATATGAACGGTGCGCCAAACAACAACCCAATTGCTGAAGATTACAAAACTCGTAACGATTTTGCTGCTTCTAACGTCATGGTAGATGAGCTAAACCGTTTGGGTGATCCTCGTGTTGGTTTCTACTATGCTCCTACTGCTAATGGTGGTACTTTTGTTGGAGAAGTATATGGTCTTACTGAGGCGGATGCTGCTTTGACATTGGATGGTGATATTTCTCAAAGAAATGCACAAGTATTGGCAGAAACTGCTCCCGGTATCTTCATGGATTATGCACAAGTAGAGTTCCTATTGGCCGAAGCTGCTGAGCGTGGAATTACGGGTGCTGGTGTTGCTGCTACTCACTACAACAATGGTATTACTGCTTCTATGGAATACTGGGATGTAGCGGGTACGCTATCTGCTGCTGACATCACTGCTTACTTGGCGCAACCAGATGTAGATTATGCTACATTGATTGGTGCTGGTGAAACTTGGAGACAAGTAATCGGTCGTCAAAAATGGATTGCTTTGTACATGCAAGGTGTTCAAGGATGGGCCGAGTACAGAAGATTAGACTTTGGTATTCTACAAGTTCCTGCTGGTGGTACACTAATGGGTACTGGTATTCCAAATCGTATGATGTACCCAACTGATGAAATGACCTTAAATGGCGAGCAATACCAAGCTGGTGTTGTATTGCTAGGAGGTGCTGATGATTTAGATACTAAACTATGGTGGGATGTAAACTAATCCGCTTTAGTTGAATAAATACTATAAAGCCATTCTAGTCAAGTACTAGAATGGCTTTTTTAATGAAATCCATAAGCATTACACCTTGTACTTAGTCCAATTGTTCCAACAACCACGTTTGTGCCGTGTACCCAAAAAACTAGGCCATTGGCAATTTACGACTTTTTAAGTACTCTATTTTTTGTCCTGTACTTAACTTTTTTATAACTCTTTTACACTAAATCCATTAACAAATTGCCTCAAATTCACAAAAAAGCCCCGTTAAGTATTTAATTAAACATTAACAAATTGTTAATCTACTAACTTTTATCAGTACATTTATGGTGCAAAGTACTTTTATTTAACCTCAAAAAACAGGTTTTTTATGAAATTATTCAACACGTTGCTAGTGTTGCTTCTTTTTTCTATAGGAACAGTTTATGCTCAGAGTAATGTCTCAGGAACTGTAACTGATCAAGATGGAGAACCAATTATTGGAGCAACAGTTTTAGTAAAAGGTACAGCTTTGGGTACTACAACAGATCTAGATGGTAAATATATGATCGAAGTACCTGAATCTGCCACAGGACTAGTATTTAGTTACATTGGATTTGCTACACAAGAGATTCCAATTGATGGTAAAACTACCATTGATGTAAGCATGTCTGAAGGGGTAGACTTAGAAAAAGTAGTTGTAACCGCTCTTGGAGTAGAACGCTCTGAGAAAGCATTGGGATATGCCATCCAAGAAGTGGATGGAGAGGAAATTGCCAAATCCAATACCACTAATTTTATTGATGCCTTGAATGGTAAAGTAGCAGGACTACAAGTAACTGGCTCCTCTGGTGCAGCAGGGGCTTCTTCTCGTGTTGTTTTGCGTGGCCCTACTTCTTTTAATGGAGACAATGAGGCATTGATTGTAATAGATGGTGTACGTATCAACAACGATGAGTTGACAACAGAACGCACTTTGGCTGGGGTTGCTTATTCCAATAGAGGAATTGACATTAACCCCAATGACATTGAGTCTGTAGTGGTACTAAAAGGAGCTGCTGCTTCAGCTCTTTATGGTGCAGAAGGTGCTCGTGGAGTATTGGTAATTACTACTAAGAAAGGCAATGGATCCAAGACCAAAAATGGTATTTCTGTAGATTACACTTCTACCTACACCTTATCTCAGGTAAATAAAATGCCTGAATTGCAAAACAAATATGCACAAGGTTCTAGTCAGTTTAATAATGGAAACCCTGAATATCTTGGGCCAGAAACTGGCTGGTTGGCTAGTTGGGGACCTGACATGGATACTTTATTCTACAACCCAGACCCTACTTATGAATATGATCCTAATGGACGAATTGTTGGACAATCTGCGGCTCCTGCTGGTGCCAAACAAGTGACTCCTTATGATAATGTTGATGACTTTTTCCAATTGGGCCATGCTTGGCAAAATGCTCTATCTGTATCAGGTGGAGGAAATGTAGCTACTTATCGTCTATCTTTCAATCATTTGAGAGAGAATGGTGTTATTCCAAAGAATAGCTTTGAAAGAATAAATGTAGGCTTGGCTTCTACGGCTAAATTCTTAGATGACAAACTAAATCTATCTACTTCTGTAAACTACGTTAACTCTGGTGGATACAGAATTCAACAAGGTTCTAACACTTCTGGTATTATGCTAGGATTGTTGAGAACACCTCCTAGTTTTGATAACTCAGGTGGATTTGATGATCCTGCCAACAACCGAGGTTCTTATTATACACCAAGAGGAACACAAAGAAACTTCCGTGGTGGTGGTGGATATGACAACCCTTACTGGACAGTCAACAATAGCCCACTTACTGATCGTGTCAATCGTTTTATTGGTAACTTTACAGCAGCCTATGAATTTACAGATTGGTTGACATTGAGTGCCAAGTTGGGTACCGATGTTTATTCTGATGTTAGAAAACAAAAGTTTGAGATTGGTTCAAGAACACTACCTGCTGGTCAAATTATTGAAGACCAATATGTTTATAGCAATGTTGACATTTTTGTTAACTTGTTGGGAACTAAATACTTTGGTGAAGACCACAGTATCAGCTACAATCTTGGTACAGAATTTTTCAATACTTCTCTAAACCAACAGTTCACACAAGGAGATGGATTGAGCTTCCCCGGATTTGTTCACTTGAGTAATGCTAGTACTATTACTACACTAACTAACTTGACTAGAACAAAAACTTATTCTTTGTTTGGAAGTGTAGAGTATGGATTCAAAAACATGCTTTATCTATCTATTACAGGTAGAAATGATTGGATTTCTACTTTGATTGATCCTAGCAAACCTTTCAATGCTAGTGATATTGCTGTCTTCTATCCTTCTGTTTCTGGTAGTTTTGTGTTTTCAGAGTTGATACAGGGCAATGACATCTTATCTTTTGGTAAAGTACGTGCTTCTTTTGCACAAGTGGGTGGAGGTGCTCCAACTGCTTATCTAACCAGTACGAACTTTACTACTCCAGATCCAGGAACCGTTAACCAAATTGCTGATGGTTGGACAGATGGTATTTTGTTCCCATTCCAAGGACAAGCAGGATATGTATACAATGCTGTTCGTGGAAATCCTGATTTGAAACCTTCCAGAACAACAGATTTGGAGTTTGGACTAGATTTGAGATTCTTCAAAGGTCGTCTAAACATTGATGCTACTTACTATAATAGACGTTCTACTGACCAGATTTTGGTGGTACCTGTAGCGAATTCTTCTGGTTTCCAGAGAGCTGCCTTGAACAGTGGTTCTTTGAGTACTAATGGAGTAGATGTAATGTTTGGAGTAACTCCTGTTAAAACTAAAGACTTCCAATGGGATATGAACATCAACTTCACACACTGGAGAACAATGGTAGATGAATTGGCAGAAGGTGTAGAAAATCAATACTTGGATGGATTTACTGGAACTGGTGTATACAATGTAGCTGGTCAAGAGTATGGCCAAATCTATGGAGGTGCTTTCCAGCGCACCAATGATACCGATGCTGATGGTAATCCTATCTTTAACCCTGACAATGACTACAATCCTAATGGACAGATGGTAATTGACAGTGCTACTGGTTATCCTTTGGTTGATCCTCTACAACGTGTTATTGGAAATCCTAACCCTGACTTCTTGATGGGTATTAACAATACTTTGACGTACAAAGGTATCTCTCTAGGATTCTTGTTTGATTGGAAACAAGGTGGTCAAATGTGGAATGGTACACAAGGTGCTTTGACTTTCTTTGGAATGAGCAAATTGACAGAAGATAGAGACTTACCCAATGATAATCCTACTTATGTTTTTGATGGGGTAACTCAAGATGGTAGCACTAATACACGAGCAGTAGTAAGAGATGAGTTCTGGTATCGTGGAAATGGTGGTGGATTTGGTAATGTAGATGAGCACTTTGTACAAGATGCTTCTTGGTTCAGATTGCGCCAGTTGTCACTAAGCTATTCTTTGAGCAACAAATTGATTGAGAAAACTCCTTTTGCTGGGTTGACTATCTCTTTTGTTGGTCGCAACTTATTCTTGATCACTCCTTATGAAGGAATTGATCCAGAAACTAGCTTAGTAGGCTCTAACAGTAATGGACAGGGATTGGATTATTTCCAAATGCCTAACACCCGCAGCTATGCCATCAGCCTAAATATCAAATTCTAATATCAAGTTTTAACTATAACCATAGGTAGTGTTGCTATACTACCTATGGTTTAATAAAAGAAAAATTATGATTAATATAAAGTCATTCCAACTCCTAACACTACTAGCCATTGTACTTGGTCTTAGTGCTTGTGAAGGATACTTTGGAGATGTAAATATTGACCCTGATAACCCTTCTGAGGTGACCCCAGCCGTCTTGTTACCTTCTGCACAAGTGCGTTTGGCCTATACTATGGGAGGAGATATTTCTAGACATACTTCTATTTTTACACAACATGTAGATGGGGCTGCTCGTCAATTTGATGTCTATCAAAACTATGGTGTACAAGGTGTAGATGTGGACGCTATGTGGGGGGGGAATATCTATTCTGGAATTTTGCAGGATCTTAAGCAATTGCGCCGTGTTGCGCCTGAGAGTCCGCACTACACAGGAATAGCTCAAGTTTTAGAGGCTTATACTTACATGGTTACTACTGATTTGTTTGGAGATATTCCTTATTCTGAAGCTTTACAAGATGGTGTTTTACAGCCTGCTTTTGATAGCCAAGAATCTGTTTATAATGCCTTAGAAAGCCTAATTGATGAAAGTATTGCCAATTTTGCAGCTACTGATAATGGAGTTGTTCCTGGTTCTGATGATTTGATCTACGGAGGAGACATCACTCTTTGGACAAAGTTTGCTTATACGCTAAAAGCTAGATTGTACTTACACTTGGCTCTACAACGTGGAGGGAACTATGCAGCAGCATTAACTGCTTTGATGAATGGTTTTAGTGCTTCCGCTGATGATGGTCGTTTACAGTTTGGCTTGTCTGCTCCTTCTAGTGCTCCTTGGTTCCAGTACAACAACGACAGACAGGATATCAATATTGGAGCTAATTATGTAGCGCTATTGAATAACTACAATGACCCTCGTGTAAGCATTTTAGGAGAGCCTTTGACAGAGAATCATCCTTTGTTTACTCCTAACCAAGCACAGCCTTTATTGACTTACACAGAAGCTAAGTTCATAGAAGCAGAATGTAGAATGCAAACCGAGGGCGCTACGCAAGCTACTTATGATGCTTACTTAGAGGCTATTGAGAGTTCTTTTAATGAATTGGGATACAGCAATGCAGATTACACGACTTATGTTGGACAAGCTAGTGTAGGAACAGGTGCTGCTGCCTTGACTTTGGAAGACATTATGACTCAAAAGTACATTGCTCTATTTACCGACCCAGAGGTATTTAATGACTGGAGAAGAACAGGTTTCCCTGCGTTAACTCCTAACACTGGTTCTCAAATTCCTGTGCGTCTACCTTATTCTAATGAGGAGATTCTGTACAATCAGAACTGCCCTACTAATGTAACTATTTTTGACAGAGTATGGTGGGATATTAACTAATCCTGCTTTAGTTGAATAAATATTACAAAGCCATTCTAACCAAGCGTTAGAATGGCTTTTTTAATGATCAACCATTGTAGGCCAACCTACAACCACGCTTTTGAAACTAGAATTGTTGTCATTCCTCATTAGTTTTGTTATTTTTGTAATAAGTCTACCCCAACAATAACCCTATTATCATTTTACAAAAATGCAATTATGTTTATCAAAAGCTTATATCTAAAAAACTTCCGAAATATAGAGGATAAGACTTTTGAGTTTAGGGCACCCTTTACCGTCATTATAGGTAAGAATGGCTCGGGCAAATCTACCGTCCTCTATGGCTTGCGTGTGGCCGCTGGAACCTACTTTACAGGACTAAAAGAGGTAAAAGGACGACAAATTGAGGAACAAGACATCCGAGTGACAGAAGGGGGGCAAATGGGGAGTTTATTATTAGAACGCCCTGTTGTTGTTAGTGCCCAAGGCATTGTAGAAGAAGGGCAAGCAGCCATAGAGTGGCAACGCCAAATCAAGGAAAATTCCAAAACAACTACTTCCGCTTATGCAGAGTTGGGGGCTATCAAAGATATAGCCGAAGCCAAATACCACGCCTACAAAGACAGCAACAATACCGAACCCTTGAACTTGCCTGTTATTGCTTATTTTGGAACAGACAGACTACACGGCTCTAGCCGCAAGCGTGTGCGTGCCAAAGGGGATCGAATTGGTCGTTACATCTTAGAAGAAGGCTATCACAACTGGGCCAATATGCGTTCCAGTACTTACCAGTACAAGGAATGGCTCGCCACTTATCCTATGTTATTAGCCAATAAAAACGAACGCAAAGAAAGCAGGGAAGTGTTCTTGGAAACCATTCAACAAGCTTGCCCCTTTATTACCAAAATAGACATCAACTACGACCAACTTTGGCTCAAAGTCTCGTTTGATACCGACCCAGAGACAGGGCTGCCCTCGGAAGAATCAATCTGGATGCCTATTGACAGGCACAGCGATGGGGTGGCTACCTTTGTAGAAATGGTGGCCGAATTGGCTTTTAGATGTATTGTCTTGAACAATGAATTGGGGGCGCAAGCCGTACAAAATAGTAGAGGCATTGTCATGATTGACGAATTGGACATTCACCTACACCCCAATTGGCAAAAAAGCATTGTACAAAACCTTCAAAATGCTTTTCCAAAGCTGCAATTTGTAGCCACTACCCATTCGCCTTTTATTGTTCAAAGCCTAAAAGAAGAAGAACTCATCAACTTGGAAGAAGAAAATGGTGCTGCTCTTGGACTCACAGATGATCCGCAAAATTACAGCTTGGAAGAAATTGCAGAAGGCGAAATGGGCGTAGATGGCAAACGAAGTGAGGAGTTTCAGAATATGATGCGCCTAGCAGAACAATACATGTTGTTGGTGCAGCAAGGCAAAAATGCAACCAGCGATGCAGAAACGGCGGCTGTCAAGCAACAATTAGATGACCTAGAGGCGCAGTATAGCAGCGATACAGCTTTTGTAGCCACTTTGAGAATGGAACGACTATCCGAAAAACTATGAGACCAGTAAGCAAGTGGCAGATAGGATTTAGTTATCAAAATGCTCAAGGACAACAAATTGTTATTAAAAAACAATATAAAGAGCATGGAAAAGCAGGCGAACCATTAGTAGACAACATTGGGCTGTATTGCAGTTATTGTGAGGTTTTTAGTAGTGATTTGGAAGTTGAGCATGTTATTCCTGTTAAGCAAATTGAGGATACACGTGTGAATACAAGAACTTTGACCAAGTATGATTGGTCTAATTTTTTATTGGCGTGTGCCCGATGCAATGGAGCAAGCTGTAAATCTGATACTTATGTTCATTTGTCCAAAATCTTATTACCACATCACAATGATACTTACCATGCGCTGATTTATAGAGAGTCAGGTGAAGTCGTGGTCAATCCTAGTCTTAGTGCCATCAATCAACAAAAAGCGCAAAAACTCATTGACCTAGTCAAACTCAACCGAGCCCCAGACGAAAAACCTAGAGATTACAGAACCCGACTGCGCCGAGAAGCATGGAGCAAAGCCGAACACAACAAAAAAAAATACGCCAAAAACCCCTGCCCAGCAATGATTGACAACCTAATAGAATTGGCAACTGAACGGGGCTTTTTCTCGGTTTGGCACACTGTTTTTCAAGATTATCCAGAAGTTCAGGCTGCATTGCGAGCAGCCTTCCCCAATACCAACAAACAGTATTTTAAAAATAACCCTCATTCGTTAATAAAGCGTCAAGTTTGAACCTTCAAGGCTTAAAACACTCCTAATAAAGAACGACTTCCCATAGTTATACGCACTTTTTCTTATCTTTGCACGTTCACAAAAAACGCTTTCAAAGGAAAGCACAAATATTATCACATTTAGTACTCGTTGGCTTGGTTCTTATCACAGGAATGGCTTAAGTACAGCTTATTAATACAAATATTCTAAACACCATAATAGGGGCAACGTCAATAAAATAGCTCTTGTTTAGTAGTAAGAATAGGCAGCAGATTATTTAAAGTCACCCAATACAACCGTCCTAAAAAACAACAAACGCATGGAAAATAAAGCAACAGCCGTCAACAATAGCGTTTTGGCGCAGTTACATAAGATCATCCAACAAAGAATCATGGTTATTGATGGAGCCATGGGCACCATGATTCAAGAATACAAACTAAGTGAGGAAGACTATCGTGGAAAACGCTGGCAAGACTTTCCACAAGATCTCAAGGGCAATAACGAGTTGTTATCCATTACCCGCCCCGATGTTATTGAAAACATCCACAAAGCCTATCTCAAAGCAGGAGCAGATATTATCGAAACCAATACCTTTAGTGCCAATGCTATTTCGCAAGAGGATTATGATTTGGTCGATGCCGTGTATGAAATGAATGTGGCTTCGGCCCAATGTGCGCGCCGTGCAGCCAGTTATTACAGTCAAATCGATCCCAAAAAACCTCGTTTTGTAGCAGGAGCCATTGGCCCTACCAGCAAGACAGCCTCCATGTCTCCTGATGTCAACGACCCAGGGTTTAGAGCCATTACCTTTGATGATTTGGTCGATGCCTATTATGAGCAAGTGCGTGGCTTGGCCGATGGCGGTTGTGATTTGTTTTTGATTGAGACGGTTTTTGATACCCTCAATTGCAAGGCAGCCTTATTTGCTATTGACAAATATATGGAGGAAACAGGCCGCTCTTATCCTATTATGGTTTCTGGAACCATCACAGATGCCAGTGGCCGTACCCTTTCAGGACAAACCGTAGAGGCATTCTGGATTTCTGTAAGCCATGCCAATTTGTTTAGTGTGGGGCTCAATTGTGCGTTGGGAGCTACAGAAATGCGCCCACACATAGAAGCCTTGTCCAAAATCAGCGATTGCTACATCAGCGCATATCCCAATGCAGGATTGCCCAATGAATTTGGAGAATATGACCAAGACGGCGAGGAAATGAGTACTTATATTCATGACTTTGCTGCTAGTGGATTGGTCAATATTATTGGGGGCTGTTGTGGCACTTCGCCTGAGCATATTCAGTGCATGGCCGAGGCCGTCCAAGGCTTGCCCACACGCAAGCGCACCCCTTCTATGACTTATGCCCAATACAGTGGTTTGGAACCCTTGATTGCTCGCGAAAATGTGCGCTTTATCAATGTAGGCGAACGTACCAATGTAACAGGATCCCGTAAGTTTGCTCGTTTGATTAAGAATGGCAATTACGAAGAAGCCCTATCGGTAGCTCGCCAACAAGTAGAAGGTGGCGCACAGGTTATTGATGTCAATATGGATGAAGGACTATTGGATTCTAAGCAAGCCATGGTTACGTTTCTCAATTTGATTGCCGCCGAACCCGATATTTCCAAGTTGCCCATTATGATTGATTCCTCCAAATGGGAAGTCATTGAGGCAGGACTAAAATGTGTACAAGGCAAGTCTATTGTCAATTCTATCTCACTCAAGGAAGGCGAAGAAAAATTTATAGAACAAGCCAAGCTCTGTCAGCGTTATGGGGCGGCTATGATTGTAATGGCGTTTGATACCGAAGGACAAGCCGATACCACCAAGCGCAAAGTAGAGATTTGCCACCGAGCCTACAAGATTCTTACGGAACAAGTTGGTGTAAAACCACAAGACATTATTTTTGATCCCAATATTTTTGCTATTGGAACAGGAATAGAAGAACACGCCAACTATGGGGTGTATTTTATAGAAGCTTGTCGTGAAATCAAGCGATTGATGCCTTTGGTGAAAATTAGTGGAGGCGTAAGTAATATTTCCTTCTCCTTTAGAGGCAATAATGTTATTCGGGAGGCCATCCATGCGGTATTTTTGTACCATGCTGTAGAAGCAGGAATGGATATGGGGATTGTGAATGCTGGTATGATGGAAGTCTATGAAGATATTCCCAAACAACTGTTAGAATTAGTTGAAGACCTTTTGTTCAATCGCCGCCCAGATGCGACCGACCGCTTGATGGAGTATGCCGAAACCGTAAAAGGACAGGGCAAGAAAAGGGTAGTGGATCTATCTTGGAGAGAAGGTACAGTAGAGGAACGCCTTACGCATTCCTTGGTAAAAGGAATTACCGATTATATTGTTGAAGATACCAAAGAAGCACATGCCAAATATGTCAGCCCACTAACAGTAATTGAAGAGCCTCTAATGGCAGGCATGAATGTAGTAGGAGACTTGTTTGGTGCAGGCAAAATGTTCTTACCACAAGTGGTAAAATCCGCACGGGTAATGAAACAAGCCGTTGCTTATCTAACCCCCTTTATAGAGCAAGAAAAAAGTAATGCTGGTGCAGCCTCTAAAGGTAAAATCCTAATGGCGACCGTTAAAGGAGATGTGCATGATATTGGTAAGAACATCGTAGGTATTGTTTTGGCTTGTAATAATTATGAAATTATAGATTTGGGCGTAATGGTATCCTGTGATAATATTCTCAAAGCTGCCCGCAAGGAACAAGTGGATATTATTGGTCTGAGTGGCCTAATTACGCCTTCCTTGGACGAAATGGTGTATGTAGCCAAGGAAATGCAACGACAAGGTTTTGATATTCCTTTAATGATTGGAGGTGCAACTACTTCCAAAACGCATACGGCCGTTAAAATTGAGCCACAGTATACCAATGGCATTGCGGTACACGTACTAGATGCCTCTCGTTCTGTGACGGTAGCCAGTGCCTTGCTCAACCAAAATGAGGAAGAGCAAGCCGCCTATGTGGCAGGCATCCGCAGCGAGTTTGAAGAGGTGCGCCTACGCCGAGGCAATCGCAAATCTGCCAAAAAATACTTGGCCTACAAAAAAGCTAGAGCCAATAAATTGCAATTGGATTGGGACAATTATACGCCCCCAAAACCTACCTTCACAGGCGAAAAAGCCTTCAAAAATTTTGATCTCAATATTCTACGGGAATACATTGACTGGACTCCTTTCTTTGCCAGTTGGCAATTGAGAGGAAAATTTCCTGCTATCTTAGAAGATGAAATTGTAGGAGAAGAGTGCCGCAAATTGTTTGATGATGCTCAAGTTCTATTGCAACAAATCATTGACGAAAAATGGCTAACAGCTAATGCCGTTATTGGTTTTTATCCTGCCAATAGTGTGGACGATGATAGCATTGAAGTGTATACAGATGAAACACGCAGCACCGTGCTTCAGACCCTACACCACTTGCGTCAGCAACGCCAAAAAGCCCCCGGACAAGCCAATTACTCGCTTGCAGATTTTATTGCACCTAAGGAAAGTGGAGTGGCTGATTACATCGGCGGCTTTGCCGTGACAGCAGGAGGCGATATTGAACAGCATGTTAAGCGTTTTGAAGAGCAATTGGACGATTACAATGCTATTATGACCAAGGCATTGGCCGATCGTTTGGCGGAAGCCTTTGCCGAGTATATGCACGAGCAAGTACGCCGTGAGCATTGGGGCTACCAAAAAGAAGAGCAATTGAGCAATGAAGAGTTGATCAAAGAGCGTTATCAAGGTATTCGCCCAGCTCCGGGGTATCCAGCTTGTCCCGAACATACCGAAAAACGCACCTTGTTTGAAATGCTAGAAGTGCAAAAACATACAGGAATTTTTCTAACAGAGAGTTGTGCCATGTATCCAGCTGCATCTGTGAGTGGGTGGTATTTCTCCCATCCAGAATCTCGTTATTTTGGTTTGGGCAATATTGAGAAAGACCAAGTAGAGGCTTACGCCGAACGCAAAGGTATGCACAGAGCAGAGGCCGAACGCTGGTTGATGCCTGTTTTGAATTATGATATTTAGGTAAGTAGGTGGACAAAATTAATTGTAAGTTAAAAAATGGAAGATTTTTATTCAGATCAAGGCGAAAAACGCAGCCTTAGCGCGCTAAGGTGAGTATTTTCAACGATGAGCTGGAGGAAAATATCCGTTTTTTGTTATAAAGAATTTTGAACAACTACTTAAGAATGTTTAGCCACAAATAGTAAGGCTGTTGGGGAATCAAATCCTCAACAGCCTTTTTTTCTTCTTATAGGATATAACACTTCCAAACAACTCAAAAAAAACAGGGCCACTCCAACAATTGGAGCAGCCCTGCTAGGTTTATTTTTATAAGAATAATGCCTTAACGCAAGAGCGTAACATCACCCTTA
>CAYULH010000051.1:0-12847 GCA_964445645.1 uncultured Aureispira sp.
AATTAGCAATATTGCCCTTCGGGATTCGTATTTCGGAGCGTTGACAATTAGAACTTAACAGCCCTACCTACAATAAACTTGATTTAGCAAGGCTGTATTCCTTAGATTCTAAATAAATTATGGCAAAATATACCATTTTAAAAGCACTTCTTTGTCTATTGCTCACGCAAAGTTGTACCATCAGCCTCATCAACAGAAGTATTGATTATGAGGTACTCAAAACCTTCAATATCGACCAATTTGGGGTCAAAGCCTCCAATGCGCCGCCGATTATTGGACAACAATTCTCCGAGCAACTCAAACTGCGGGTGCTCAACAATACCAAGCTGGCTTATGTACAAGAGGCAAGGGATGGCGATGTGTTGTTCTCGGGCGATATTGTGGGCTATGATGTTGAGGCACTGGCCCCGCAAGCCGACCAAAGTGCCGCCCTCCAACGTTTGACTATTCGTATTGATATTGAATACAAAAACCCTCCCATCAAGGACGGCAGCAAGGATTGGCGGCAAACCTTTTCCAGATTTGCCAATTTCTCGGCCGAACAGGATTTGGCAACAGTAGAAACACAGCTCATCACCGAAATATACGACCAAATTATGGATGATGTGTTTAACAAAGCCTTTTCGGGTTGGTAAACTGTTATTATGATAAAAATCAAAACCTTAGAAGGGCTTTCTTTGGAGCAGCTTTTAGTGGTCTTTAATGAGGCTTTCGCCGAATATTTTGTTCCCGTCCATCTCAGCCAAGCACAACTAGCCTTCAAACTGCGTGTCGATCAGGTAGATTTGGCCTATTCGGTAGGTGCTTTTGCCAACGGCCAATTGGTGGGCTTTATATGGCATGGCATAGCGCTGCACCAAGGCCAAAATACCGCCTACAATGCAGGAACAGGCGTTGTGCCGGCCTTTCGTGGACAAGGCATTACCCAACAATTGTATCAATACGCCCTGCCCATTTTGCGAGCAGCAGGCATTCAATATTCCGTCCTAGAAGTTATCAAAGAAAACAGCATTGCCCAAAAGATTTATCAAAACATTGGCTTCCAAAACCTGCGCTTGGTCCATTGTTATCAACAAAAAAAACCACTAATAGACCTTGCTCCTAGCAGAGTGCAACAACGCCAAGATGATTTTATTAGCCTATTGCCAGAGGATGACCGCACGCCTACTTGGCAAAATAGCCCCCACGCCATTGCCCAATATCAGGCCAATGCGGTTCAGTTCTTGGTACAAGAACAGGGGGAATGGGTGGCATCGCTTATGGTGTACAAACAAACAGGCAGAATACTGCAATTGTACGTACAGCCCCAACATCGCCAAAAAGGCATTGGCAGCCTATTGCTAGGCAGAGCAGCGCAGTTTTTTCCGGGCCTTTCTGTTATTAATGTGGATGCCACTAGAAAAGATTTAACAGGCTTTTTGGAGCATTTAGGATTTGAATGTATTTTGCAACAATATGAAATGGGGTTTGATTTATAACCAAAATACGACCTAAATTATGCAATGGACAGATGACAAAATAAGCCTGTTGGCTCCCAATGCCTCTACAGAACGAAGAGGCAGAATGTTGGCCAATTCTTCTAAGTGGACTTCACTAGCCACCAATTACGAGGCTATATGGGGCGAATGCAAAGGTTCGGGCGCACAACCCTATCAGGTACAAATCAATCTCAAAGGCCCTAAGTTTAAGTGCAGTTGCCCCGTGCGCCAATTGCCCTGCAAGCATTGTTTGGGTTTGTTGTTTTTGTATGCCAATAGCAGTGCTTTATTCAAATACCAAGCCCCAGCAGCCGAGGTTGCCCAATGGTTAGCCAGTCATTATAATAACCATACAGCTTCTAATCCTACCAAAAATAATACAGCCAGCAAAAGTGAAGAAGCCATTGCCAAAGCCGAAAAAGCCAAGGAAAAACGTTGGCAACAACGCCTATTGCTCATGGAAAGCGGCATCTTGGAGTTGGAGCAATGGCTCCAAGATATGGTACGCCAAGGCATTGCCAATACCGATGCCCAAAAAGCTACTTTTTGGAATGCGGCTGCCGCCAAAATGGTGGATGCCAAACTGCCTAGTGTGGGCGTTTTCCTAAAGGAAACCCAACAAATCATGAACCAGCAACAAGATTGGTCGGAGCTGGTGGTTGCTCGTTTGGGCACTTTGTACAGTTGGGTCGAGGCGTTCAAAAAACGGGAGCAATTGCCTGCTGCCTTGCAACATGCTTTGTTTGAGCGTTTGGGCAAAACCACGACCAAGGCGGCTGTAGTGGCCGAGGGGCGTTTGCAGCAAGATGATTGGTTGGTGTTGGGGAGTTTTGAGGATGTGGATGTGGAGGGGCGTGATTTTAGACGCTTGTGGCTGCATGGCTGGAATAGTGGCCAACAAGCCTTGCTCTTGGAATATGCTTTTGGCAGTGCCAGTTATGAGCAGCAGTATTGGGTGGGCAGTGTTTGGCGTGGGCAGTTGGCCTATTACTCGCCTGCTTATGCCCAGCGCGCCACTTGGGTTCATGCCGAACCATTGTCCAATTTTTCGGCCGTCAAGCCCTTGCCTAGTAGCTCGTTTGAGCAGGCATTAACGGCTTATAGCCAAGCCTTGAGCCAAAACCCTTGGTTGCAGCAATTTCCTGTACTCTTGGAAGATGTTTGCGCTTGGTTGGGGCCACAAGAGGAATTGTTGCTCCTAGACCAAACGGGCCAGCAGATTCCATTGGTGGCTCTGCATCCCTCTGCTCAATGGAAAATTTTGGCCCTCAGTGGCGGCCATCCCATTACCCTCATGGGGGAATGGGATGGACAGCAGTTTCGGCCTCTGAGCAGCTTGGACAGCTTTGGGCTGCCCAATGCTTTGTGATGGGTTGGTATTGCGTTGGTATCGGGTAGTTGGTACAAGGCATGCCTTGTACCAACTACTCGATACCCTTTACCACAGCCGTACCGGCACCAAATACATTGTTGTTGCCGTATTTGCTAATACCTTTTTTGGCCCATTCCATTTCGATTTCTAATTTTTTGAGTTCCAACATTTTGGGAGAAGAAAGGATGTCTTTGGTTTTGGCATCAAACAAAGCAGCGTCATATTTCCCTTTGGCTTCTGCAATGCGTGCTTTGGCCAAGTTGGTTTGCTCCAATTCTTTTTTGGAAGCTAAAGAGTTGCGCCCTTCTTGGATAGCAGTTTCCTCTGCAATTTTGGCCAAGCCTTGTGGAATATCTACATCTGTGATTTGTACCCGTGCAAATTCCACATAGAATTCTGGCAATTCTTTCTCAATAATAGCACGCAAAGCCGCTTCTGCTTCTTGACGTTTTTTGAGGTTCAGTTCGGAGGCGGTGTATTGCGGTACGACTTCCTTGCCAGCCGATTTGAGGGTTTTTAGGATTTTGGTGTCAATGTCGGTAATTTTGGTGTGAATGAGGTTCACCTGATCGGGATTGAGGTTGTAATCCAAGGCAATTTCTACCTTAGTTTCCATGTTGCGAGAATCGTTGAACACAAATTTTTCTACCAGTGTTTTTTCACGCACATCGTACTCTACACAAGAGTTCCACAACCAAGAAATGCCGACTTCCATGCCTTCGGGCAATACATAATCCATTTCGGTTTTTCCGCCCCAGTATACTTTTACGCCTTTGTGGCCGGGTGGAACGGTCGTACAAGAAGTAATAAAAAAGAGTGCGCCTAGTAAAATTGCTATTGTTTTCATTTTGTATAATAAATTGGTTAGTTAAGTGCTTTACTTTAGAAGTTGCAGCTATAAGAACAGCATTTTTGAGGAAATAATTCAGCTTTTTGATTGGATTTTTATTTCAAATTAGAATTTCTATCACCCTTACTTCGTTGGAAATCGTATCTAATTGATTATCAATCCATTACATAAAAAACCATTGAAATCATAAAATATTGATAATCAATTATATACAAGATATTTTTTTAGCTTTTTTTAAAAAAAGTAAAAAACCGAGCAACGCGAACTCATAAGCCAACGGCGCACTAACCCAGCTTGCTGGCTCACGAGCAACGCGAGCTAATCCACGAAGTATTCTATCACATAATAAGCATTTTTAAACAACTTCTCCCTGCGCTAAACAATCTATTGAGCCATCTGTATCTTTGTTACTACTAAACAACTTCTCTACACCGCTATGATTACACAGGCCACTTTAGATTTTTTTGCCCAACTCCAAGAAAACAACCATCGCCCTTGGTTTGAAGCCCACAAAGCCAGCTACTTACAAGCCAAAAAGGAAATAGAACAACTCCTGTATCGGGTCAAAGCCAACTTGGAACAGCATGATGTGATTGAATATGCCAAGTTGTTTAGAATATATAGAGATGTGCGTTTTGCTAAGAACAAACTCCCCTACAAGGGTTATTTGGGCGGCTATTATCGCCGTTTTGGGGCGGCTCGTAGAGGCAGCTATGCCTTTGATATTGAACCCGGTAAATCGAGAGTGGGGGGTGGCTTTTTTGGGCCCAATGCGGATGATTTGCTCCGAATTAGGAAGGAATTTGAAATGGACATCAGCACCATTGAGGATATTGTGCAAGCGCCGAGTTTTGTGCAGCACTTTGGCCAATTGCAAGGTAATGGCCTAAAAACTGCCCCCAGAGGCTTTGACAAAACCCACCCTCACATTCATTGGATTCGCAAAAAACAATTTTATGCCTACGAGCATTTTCCAGATTCGGAGGTTATACGCCCCGATTTTGCCGACCAGATGACGACCAGTTTCTTGGCGCTTCGACCTTTCTTTGATTATATGTCGGATGTATTGACTACTGATATGAATGGGGTTTCGATTTTGTAGGAATTTTTATTTGTGTATAACGGGTATTGGTTAGCTGTATTTTTTATAGATACATTGTTCTTTTTTTGTATTATAGTGAAGTCGTTTGTACAATTGTTCGGTACTATAAAAATGAAAACCATGTCTGAAGAAAAAAGCAGGGCTGGCCTGAATGCTCAAGTAGAATTTCTACAAAATAACATTGAAGACAAAATACAAAGCTTTCATGCCAAACGAATTAGCAATAAAAATAAGGCAACTTGGCTACATGTTTCTGTAACGCTTTTAGGTTCTATCTCTACGGTTGTCTTAGGCTTAGAAATGGCTGATAATAATCTTTTGGCCAGTTACACCAAAAATACGGCTTTGATTACTTCTGCCCTCATCACCCTGATAAGTGGGTATACGACGTTTTTTGACCACAAGGACTTGTGGATCAATTATACCAAAACCCGAAATGAATTGAAAAAATTGCAGTTTGAACTGAATTTTTACCTAAAAGGTAAACCCGATATTACTGCCGAAAAAATTGACGATTTTAAGGAGAAATATAATAATATTTTGATTCGAGCCAATCAGGATTGGTTTGGGTTGAAGAAGGATTGATGGGGTTATAGGTTATTTGGGCTGCCGTATACCCAAAAAACTAGACCATTACATAGTTAATGGAAAAATGGTTAAATTTGTGAAAAGGAAGAGACAATATGAGCATGGATACCAATAAGTATAAACCAATAATACAGGCAGCTATAAATTTATTTTGGGATACGCGCAACAGACAAAGCAAGAATCAACAATCTAAATCGAAACAAGATACAGGAAATAGAAGTGCGGTTACAGGAGGAAAACAGCTTGATGGTTTTATAGAATTATTAGCCCAAGTGGCTGTAGATATTGGAATACCTAAGCATTGTATTTTTACCAAAGGTAATCATATTCCCGGTTATTTTAGACCTACCAAAGACTGGGATATGCTCATTATTGCTCCCAATAAAAAGTTAATTGCTGTTGTAGAACTAAAATCTCAAGTAGGTTCATTTGGCAACAACTTCAATAATCGAACGGAGGAATCAATAGGAAGTGCCGTTGATTTGTGGACAGCTTTTAGAGAGAAAGCCTATCCTAATCAGGTTGCTCCGTGGGTTGGATATATGATGATTGTTGAAAAGTCTACTAAATCAACTGCTCCTGTTAGAGTTAAAGAACCACACTTTGAGGTTTTTAAAGCGTTTATTGGCGCCTCTTATATAGATAGATATAGGATTCTTTGCCAAAAGTTAATTCTAGAAAGGCACTACAATCATTGTTGTTTATTGTGGTCTAAGTCAGATTATTCTTATGGTAATGTAGCTGATGATATTTCTATAGAATCATTTTTAAACGCATTTACTGGGCATTTAATAGGTCAACTCCATGAGTTTAAAAAGTGATAAGGATGGATAAGAAAAATAAAAAACAGCATGGAGTCATTTTTACAAAATCTGATGTTGCTCATTTTATATTAGATGAGGTTGGCTATTGTTCAGATGTGGATTTGAGCAATTATAAAATTCTTGAACCAGCGGCTGGAGAGGGTATATTTGCCATTGAAATAGTCAAAAGATTAAAAGATTCTTCTTCAAAGTTTGGATTCGATTTTTTTAATGCTTTAAATCGTAATGTTTCTTTTGTTGAATTAAATGTTAAGTCATTAGACATACTAAGACAAAATATATTTCAACTAATCCAGAGTTTTGATATTCCTTTTCAAGAGCTTAATGAAGAAATATATCTAAGTGGGGATTACTTAAAACTGGACTTTCCCAAACAATATGATGGTGTCGTTGGAAATCCTCCTTATATAAGACATGAATTGATTGAAAATGCTTCCAAGGAGATTTACAAAAGAAAGTATGATACTTTTAAATTTAGAGCTGACATCTACATTTTATTTTATGAGCGCTCGCTTGAGCTTCTAAGCTCCAATGGAATATTATCATTTATATGTTCTAACCGTTGGCTGTACAATCAATATGGACAGCTTTTGCGAAAAAAAATAGCTCAAGATTTTCATTTAAAAAAGTTGGTTAACATTGAAAAAGCGACTCTATTTGATGAAAATGTGGTTGCTTATCCTTGTATTTCTACGATAACAAAACAAAAAGAAAATTTCACATTCTACTTTGAATCACAAGAGAAAGAAATTATACTTAACAGCATTGAATATAAAACCATAAGACCACCTCAAAATGAGGTTTGGTCCAATCTTTTTTTAAGTTATGATATCAACCAAGAATCCTTATCTAGTATCACCGAACAAGGTTATAAAATTGGTATTGGAGTAGCGACTGGAGCTGATAAGATATTCATTAAACACGATTCTACTATAAATGGAATAGAAAAGGATAGGTTGATCCCCATTATCAAATCTAAGGCTCTAAAAGGCAATAAAGTGAACTGGGATAATAGTTTTGTAATTAATCCTTTTGAAAATGGAAAGCTTTGTGATCTGGGTAAATATCCACACCTAAAAAAATACCTTTATGAGAATAAGGAGCTATTGGAAAAAAGACATATAGCCAAGAAGAATCCTAAATTCTGGTATAAAACCATCGACAAAATAAACTTGGAGTTGCTCTCAAAACCTAAAATCTTGTTACCTGATTTAGCTGGAAGTAAATTTCTTCATATTGATAATGGAATTTTTTATCCCCATCATAATGTATATTATATTACTCATAACAGCATAGACCAACTTAAAATACTAGCTTGTTTGTTAATGTCAGATTTTACCAAAAATCAGCTATCGCAAATTGGAATAAGAATGAATGGAGGCTTGCCCAGATACCAAGCACAAACGTTAAAAAAAATTCGATTGCCAATAATTACCAATATTGAGCCCTTTACCTTAAATAAACTTTTAGAATCCTACAACAATAAAGATTTAAAAGAAATCAATAAAATAGTAGAAAAATACTGCATTCAACAAAATGTGTACACTAATTTATCCTGATTTTTTAACATAAAAAACAATATAACTGATTCCAAAAACTCCAACACAACCAATCATGCACCCCACCCCCACCAAAACCACCATAGCCGTCCTCCCGTTTGTGAACATGAGCGCGAGCCAAGAAAACGAATACTTTAGTGATGGCATCACGGAAGAGATCATCAATGCCTTGGCTAAGATTGAGGGCTTGAAGGTCACATCCAGAACCTCGGCCTTTTATTTTAAGGGCAAGAACCTGCCCATTGCAGAGATTGGGGCAGCCTTGGGCGTGTCTACTATTTTGGAGGGCAGTGTTCGTTTGGCAGGCCAAATGATGCGTATTACCGCCCAATTGATTGATGTGGCCGAGGATTTTCATTTTTGGTCGGAGACTTGGGATAGGAAGCTGGACGATATTTTTGCGGTGCAGGATGAGGTGAGTCTTTTGATTGCCGATAAATTGCGGGAGCATATTGGGCATTTTGAGCTTCAGGAGCATTTGGTGGCGCAGCAGGATTGGAGTGTGGAAGCTCATCAATTGTTCTTGCGGGGGCGACAGGTTTTTAATAAATGGAATCCTGAGGATGCTTTTAGAGCCGTGGGTTATTATGAGCAAGCATTGAAACTAGCCCCCAATCATGCCGAAGCGATGGTGGGCTTGGCCGATGCCTACAGTTTTTTGGGAACGGTTACTGCGATTCCATTTGAAGAGGGCTGGGCCAAATCGGCCGAACTGACACACCAAGCACTTGCGATCAACGAGGAATTGCCCGCCGCTTATTATCAATTGGCCAATTTGGCTTTTTTTACTCAATTTGATTATCGGGAGGCATTTGAGCAGGCTCAAAAAGCCGTGCAGTTGAACCCCAACTATGCCGAGGCACAGCAATTTATGGCATTTTTGTACAGTATTGCTGGACAAGAAGCGGCTGCCCGAAAACACCTGCAAACAGCCCTGCATATTGATCCGCTCTCGCAAGAAACCCAATTTTACAGTGCTTATGTGGCGTATATGAGCCGGAATTACTCCGAAGCCTTGCAACAGCTCAATGCTTGCCTAGAAGCCAATCCATATAATATTCCTGTACATGCGGTCAAGACACTTTGCCTGTTGAAAATGGGTCAGTATGAGGAGGCTATTGGTTATTATGATAATTTGCCTTCTGAAATTGTAATTCTTGGCGAAAAAGTGGGTACGCAGGCGTTGGGGTATGCCTTGCAAAAGGATGTGCAGCATGCTGCACAAGCCGCCGCCCAATTGGCTGAGCTGGCACAGGGCGAGGATGGCTTCACAGCCGATTCTTATCTATTTTTATTGGCGAGTGCCACTGCCCAACTAGACAAAGCCTTTGCTTGGGTGGAACAGGCCATCCAAGTGGGTGCTCCGCTCCTGCTGCTTCGTTATGGGGATCCACTGGTAGAACCCATCCACCAAGATCCACGTTATCAGCAATTCCACCAGCAATTGTATCCAACTGATTTGTTTGCCTCTCAAAAGGCTTTGGCCTCCAAGAAAGCGCTCTTGGATGAATGGGCAGCCTCAGATTATCAAACCAAACTATTGCAATTGATTGAAAGGGAGCAACCTTATTTAGACCCTGATCTCTCCTTGCGTTCTCTTGCCCAACAACTCCAACTACACCCCAATCAGCTCTCTTGGTTGCTCAATGCTGGGTTCGGAAAAAATTTTAATGCCTTTATCAATCACTATCGTCTAGAGGCGTTTAAGCAAGCCGTCAAAGACCCCCAAAATAGTAGTCTCACTATTATGTCTGTAGCTTATGATTGTGGTTTCAACTCCAAAACAGTGTTTAATACCTATTTTAAAAAGAAAATGGGTATGACTCCTAAGCAGTTTTTGAAGGGGTAGAGTTAACGCTAGTCTCTATTTGATTTTGGTTCCAATA
Source organism: uncultured Aureispira sp. (assembly GCA_964445645.1). Lineage (GTDB taxonomy): Bacteria > Bacteroidota > Bacteroidia > Chitinophagales > Saprospiraceae > Aureispira. The sequence goes on from CAYULH010000051.1 coordinate 9,660, forward strand.
TGTAATTCCGAACGTGTACTTAAAATCCCGAACTTTTATGTGTATCTAAGCTCCTATCTTTGTTTTTGTAATATTGAAACAACTAAAACTTTAAATCAATAGAATTATGAAAGCAATTATCACAACAGCTTATGGATCAGCAGACGTTTTTAAATTGGATAACGTGGCTACCCCTACTGCAAAACCCAATGAAATTTTAGTTAAAATTCACGCTTCTTCGGTCACTAAGGCAGATACCATGATGCGTACCGGCAAGCCCTATATTGGGCGTTTGTTTTTAGGATTGACCAAGCCCAAACACCCTATTTGGGGAACTGGTTTTGCAGGGGTGGTAGAAGCTGTGGGAGCTGAAGTAACCAAGTTCCAAGTGGGCGATCAGGTCTTTGGGGAGAACATTGATACAATGGGGGCTTACGCCGAATATATTGCCGTACCAGAGGAAGGCATTGTGGCACATCTGCCTGATAATTTGAGTTTTGAAGAAGCGGCTGGCTTGTGTGACGGGGGCATTACTTCGCTCAACTTTTTGTGCAATTTGGGCAATGTGCATCAAGGCCAAAAAGTGCTGATTAATGGCGCATCAGGTGCTTTGGGAACGGCTGCTGTGCAAATTGCCAAGCATTTTGGGGCAGAGGTAACAGGGGTATGCAGCACCAAAAACTTAGCAATGGTCAAGGAGTTGGGTGCAGATTATGTCATTGATTATACCCAAGAAGATTTTACGCAAAATACAGCTGCTTATGACCTTATTTATGATACAGTGGGGGTGCGTGCCTTTGCGGATTGCCGCAATGCCTTGAAGGAGGATGGTATCTACGCCTCGCCTGTATTGGGTATGCCTTTGTTGGGGCAGATGTTGTGGACTTCTTTGTTTGATACTAAAAAAGCCAAATTCTCGGCTACGGGTGCGCTGCCCGTTGAGGAAACCAAACGTTTGTTGGGCATCTTGCTCGAAATCATTGAAGCGGGCCATCTGAAAGGGGTGATTGATAGAAGTTATCCGCTAGAGCAATTGGTCGCCGCCCACCATTATGTGGATAAAGGGCACAAAAGAGGAAATGTGGTGTTGAAGCCTGTGGGTTAGGTGGTTGTTTTTATATTGTAGGCGCAAGGCATGCCTTGCGCCTACAATATAAAAACGCGCCTACAATAAACAATCAAAAAATCAAACAACCCCTCCCAAAAACATTAATCCCACAAAATATTGGTTATATTCCTTGTGATTTTAGACACAATTCATCATTCAAATCCAAGAAACAAACCATGCACAAACAACTCCTCACACTCCTTCTTTTGGCTTGGGCAAGCCTAGCAACAACCGCACAAGATACCAGTGCTTGGAAACAAAAACCTACCCTTGTTATTTCGAGCTTTGTAGATGCTTTTTATGTCTATGATTTTAACCAACCACAAGGCAATATCAGGCTGCCCTTTGTATTCAATCACAATCGGCACAATGAGTTCAATGTAAATTTGGGCTTGGTAAAGTTTGGGGTGGAGCATTCTAAGTACCGAGCCAATTTGGCCTTGCACGCAGGCACTTATGCCAATGACAACTATGCTGCCGAACCGGGTCTTTTAAAAAACATCTTTGAGGCGAATGTTGGCTTGGCGCTCAATAAGAAAAATACGCTTTGGTTGGATGCGGGAATTTTGCCCTCTCATATTGGCTTTGAAAGTGCTATTTCGACAGAAAACCCGACCTTGACACGTTCGGTTTTGGCCGAGAATTCTCCTTATTTTTTGACGGGTGCCAAGCTGAGTTTTGCGCCCAATGACAAATGGGAAATAGCTGCATTGGTGGTCAATGGTTGGCAGCGCATTCAACGGTTGCAGGGCAATTCTTTGCCTTCTTTTGGCACTCAGGTCAGTTTTAGCCCAAGCGAAAAGGTAAACCTAAATTGGAGTACCTTTATTGGGACAGATGACCCTGATACCACCCGAAGAATGCGTTATTTTAGCAACTTGTATGGCACTTTTCAAGTTGGGGAAAAATTCAATTTGATTGCAGGTTTTGATTTGGGTACACAGCAACAATTTAAAGAAAGCAGTGCTTATAATCTTTGGTTGAGCCTAATTGCTATTGCTCAGTATAAGATTGCTCAAAGATGGCAGGCGGCTATTAGAACCGAGTATTATCAAGACGAAACAGGCGTTATGATTCCAACAGGAACTAACAATGGTTTCCAGACGATAGGGGTTTCTTTGAATATTGATTATGCGCCTATCAAACATGTTATGTGTCGCATTGAGGGGCGTTGGTTCAATAGTGTGGACAATATTTTTGTAACTCCAACAGGCAGCAGCAACAACAATTTTATGGTGGCGGCCTCTGTGGCGGTTAAATTGCCTGATATTAGGATTAGGTAAATCATAGTTAGGAAGAGAAAACTACTAATCATTCATACTGAACAAAGTCTATCTGTTTATATAGAAATTGACAAACATCCTTACCAAGAAAACATTGACTTAGTAAAATAAAAATAAGGAAAAGTAATTTAAATATTTATTAAGTGTGTTTAAAGTAGGTACAAAAAAGCAGCATTGCTATTCATGAGTTTCAGATACATTCAGCTTGTATCTGAAACTTTATTTTGTGCTGTACTGCAATAATTTTATTCAACTATTCCTATACAATCTTAAATTCTTTTGCCATTGTATTATTACCTTCGTTATACTTATACAAAATACTATGACACAAAATAAACACAATCAGTTTTATTTTATTCATACAGTGAATAAACAACTAATGAGAAGGTAAGCATGAAAAAGACGATGAAAGCAGCAGTAATGCTCAAAAAGGGTTCACCACTATCTAATGATGTTTTGGTCGTCAAACCAGATGTTCCAATACCAGACTTGGATGACAATGAAATTCTAATTCAAGTAAAAGCCTCTTCTATTAATCCAGTAGACTGGAAGATTATCAATGGTATTTTTGCTATACAAGAGAAGGGAATGGTTGGTTTTGATTTGAGTGGGGTGGTTGAAGAAATTCCTGTGGGCACCACTACTGATCTCAAAGTCGGGGACAAAGTATATGCAATGCTTGACAAAACTACACCGGGTAGTTTTGCCGAGTATGTTTGTATTGATGCGGGCAATGTTTCAAAGATGCCCAACAATCTGGATTTTATAGAGGCTGCTGCTTTGCCTTTGGTGGGTTTGGCTGCCCTTCAGGGCCTTTT
>CAYULH010000051.1:12857-34954 GCA_964445645.1 uncultured Aureispira sp.
AAAATCAAAAAAGGTTACAAGGTATGTATTAATGGAGGTTCTGGAGGGGTGGGTTCTATGGCTATACAAATTGCTAAAGCACTAGGTGCAGGAGAGATTTGGGCGACAGGTAGCTCGGTAGATTTGATAAAAGAATTGGGTGCTGATAAGGTAATCAATTACAAGACAGAATCGGTATATAATGCTCTTAAAGACCAACAATTTGATCTTATTTTTGATACGGTAGGCAGTGTAGAGCCGTGGAGGGCTGCCAAAAAAGGGGGACTCAAAAAAGGGGGGCGATACATTACCACCAATGGAGATGGAGATGATAGCCTAGTTAAGTTGCTTATACGTTGGGGAACTCGCTCTCTACTACACAAAATGGGTTGGGGACCGTACTATAATTTTTTTAGAATTAATACCACTCCCCCAGATGTCACAGAAGACCTAAAAACCCTAACTAATTTGATAGAAGAAAACAAAGTCCAGCCTCTAGTCATGCCCCAAACTTTTGAGCTAACAACTGCTTCCTTGCACAATATGATGAAAGCGAGTATGTCCAAACGTAGCAAGGGAAAACTAGTGATGAGTATTGGTGTTGTCTAATATTTAGCCGCCCTCCAAAGCAAGTATTACCGCTTCATACCAAGCATTTATTGTGCTATCTGCACTTTCATTTAGTCATTCGACAAAAACCTTAAATCAATCTATTCTTGCAGGCTTATCTTTGTAATAATTCAATAAAACAATAGTCTGGCGGCACAACAACAATAGCCCCACTTCTATTTTCCAGATAAAACATAGCAATTAAGATAATTTAAACATGAAAAAGACAATGAAAGCAGCAGTAATGCTCAAGAAAGGCTCACCACTATCCAGTGATGTTTTGGTTGTAAAGGATGATATTCCAGTACCAACATTACGCAAAGGTGAAGTATTGATTAGAGTAGTAGCCTCTGCCATCAATCCTGTAGATTGGAAAACCATCAATGGAAGTTTGCCTGTACAACGCAAAGGTTTTGTTGGGGTTGACTTGAGTGGCGTTGTCGAAAAAATTGCTAAAGGCACTACTACTGAACTCCAAGTAGGTGATAAAGTGTATGCAGCTCTTGGTGAAACCCAACCGAGGAGTTTTTCAGAATATGTTGCTCTGAAGGAGGGCAAAGCAGTAAAAATTCCTAAAAATATAGATATGCTTCAAGCTGCTTCATTGCCTGTAGTCAGTCTCACTTCTATTCAGGGTTTATTACAATTTGGTGAACTCAAAAAAGGCTATAAAATATGTATCAATGGAGGCTCTGGAGGCGTGGGTTCTATAGCTGTGCAAGTTGCCAAAACAATGGGTGCAGGAGAAATCTGGGCCACGGGTAGCTCTGTGGAATTCATCAAAGAATTGGGGGCTGATAAAGTTATCAATTACAAAGAGGAGTCGGTATATGAGGCACTCAAAGGACAACAGTTTGATCTTATATTTGATACAGTAGGTGGCGTAGAGCCATGGAAAGCTGCACAAGAAGGCGGACTCAAAAAAGGTGGGAAATACATCACTACCATAGGGGATGGCGATGATAATCTTATCAAACTGCTGGCACGTTGGGGAACGCGTTATCTTAAGTATAAATTAGGTTTGGGAACACACTATAATTTTTTCAGAATCAATACGAACCCTCCTAAAGTTACCCAAGATTTGAAAACCCTAACTGCTTTGGTAGAATCTGAAAAGGTGAAGCCTTTGGTTATTCCTCGCTCTTTTGAACTAACAACCGAATCCTTGCGTGATATGATGGAAGCAAGTATGTCTAATCGTACCAAAGGAAAATTGGTTATGCAAATCAGTGCTGTATAATCAAGTTTTTTATCTTTATAATAGAAAGAAAAGGAGCTGATTATTGGATATAGATTTAATAATCAGCTCTATTTTAGAACATAGGGTTCCTTGATATAGCCTTTCCTGCCAATAATTCTTTAGCTTCATTGGTCAAACCACTTGCTTTATGTCCAATATACTCACTATCAACTCTATCCATCAGGCTCATAAATTATTAGAGTTGTCCAAACCTGACCATCCATTGGTTTCTGTTATTCAATCCAAGGTATATGAGGCATCTCCTATATTTGATGATACCAAGGTCATCTTGGATTTATATCGAGTTACTCTCAAATCATCGAACTACAAGGGACATATACAGTATGGAAGAAATTCTTATGACTATGAAGAAGGTTCCCTAATTTTTTCGGCTCCGGGCCAAATTATGGAATATGGAGCAGAGGTAGAAGCTGATGGTGATATTGAAGGTTGGACTTTAATTTTTCATCCCGACTTGATTAGAAGCCATGACTTGTCTGCCAAAATCAATCAATATTCATTTTTCAACTATGAACTTTCTGAAGCCTTGCATCTTTCGGATAAGGAACGAATGGCTATTGAGGATATTATTGGAAAAATAATCAATGAATACAGCCAAAACCTAGATCATTATAGCCACCATCTTATAGTTTCCAATATACAATTGCTCTTGGATTATTGTTTGCGATTTTACGATCGGCAGTTTTTGATTCGTTCTAACTTGAATGTTGGGATTATAGCACAATTTGAAAAGGAGTTGAGAGCTTATTATCAATCGGATAAGGTTGCCCAACATGGGTTGCCTACAGTGGCCTATCTTGGCAAAATCTTGAATAAATCGCCCCACTATCTAAGTGATTTGCTCAAAAAAGAAACAGGTAAAACTGCCCAAGAACACATTCATTTGTTTATCTTAGAAATAGCCAAAAATAACTTGCTCAATTCTAGTACGCCCATTAGTGAAATTGCCTACAAGCTAGGGTTTGATTATCCACAATACTTTTCTAATTTGTTCAAATCCAAAATAGGACAAAGTCCGAGTGAATATAGGCGTTTGGGGTGATTGGCAGCTACCTCTGTATTGAGAGGGATTTCCAAACAGCAGTAGAACATTTCCTTGAACAACAGCTTGAACGATGTGACCAATCCTGCCAAGGCGAAAAACTAATTTTGGGCTATTGGGATAGAATCCTTGGAGTCGTTCTGCTACAAATTTAACGTGTTCAATTGCAGCTGTTCTTTTTATCATAACAACTAATTTTATTAGCCGTTACCCCAAAAAGTCCAATGTATTCCAAATATATACACCACCAAGAAATTGCAAACCTAGTGCATGAAGCCTTCCAACAGGCATTTGCAAAAAAAGATAAGGGTGCTTTAAAGAATAACAACACCTTTCGTTCCTCCTATTTTGTTAGTCTAATTGGAGCGCAGCTAGAAAAGCATTTTGAAAAGTATGAATCTACAAAGGTTCATTACCAAGCTGTCCAATCTATTGAAACATCAGAAAAAAAAAGTGGTGAATGGCTTTTTGATATTTGTGTCACCCGATACAAAACTATATCCAAAACCATAAAGAAAGACATCAATACCCATCTTCTTTTTGCTTGTGAATCAGAATTTAATACAGGACTCCATGCTTTTGCAACAGATTTTGGCAAGCTGATTTGTTCCAATGTCAAGCAATATTTATTTATTCAGGGACTCAACCAAAAAACAGCAACTGGTCGTTTTAATTTTATAGAGGCGCGAAAAAAAATCATCCAAGAACAATTGGGAGATTTGATTGATGTTGATTTTGTTCTTGCCTTTGTTCCAAGCCCTGTAAAAGTTGACCAAACAAGTTTTTGGGATACAAAGGGTGCAGAGGTGTTGTCTTGGTTGAGTATTTGGGTTTATAAGGCTTCTGCAAATAAATTTGTAGAGGTAGAGCTATCTAAAATTATTCATTAGTACATTCTTCATAGCAGCTATTCAAACCCATCACCATGAGATTATTCTATTTATCCATTTGCCAAAAATTGTAAAAAAAGATTGCTTTCTATTTAGAAAATGCTTACAACGATGCCATTATTTATGACAAGCAGCAGGATTATTACTCGCCTGCGCCGCTTTGGTATGCTGTGGTGGCCGAAAATCACTTATCGGAAGTCTTAATTAATCCTATTATTGAATTGTATATTACCGGAAATGGGGATAGCTGGGATTGGCTCGATGAGCAAGGCTCTTTTTTGATAGGAAAAGCATGTGCAGAGATAGGCCGACCTGCTATCAAGGCTTTTCTTGATACCATTGAAACATTTGTAAAAAAGAATACAGAACTCCCTGTACTTTATCTGCATGAGTGCATTCATTTTGTGGACAAAGAGGAGGATTTGCCTCAGATTTTGAGCATACTTCAACATGTAGATTACAAATGGATGGATTCTTTTGCTACACATCTAGCACAAGCACAAATTAAAGGAGCACTCCCCAAATTACAAGAAATCTTAAAATATTATAAGAACAAAAGTACTGAGTTCTTAGATACATTCACCATAGCTGAATTGGAAGAAGCTATACAAGAACTAGAAACGGGAATTTCTCCAGTGGCAAATTCTATTTTTCCATTTTATCAAAACAGAAGCAATTGGAAAGAAGCGTATAAGTATTTCTACAGAGAAAAGGATGACGATTTTATGCCTCCTCCTGCCCCTGCCAAAAAGAAAAAAATTGGTAGAAATGATCCTTGTCCTTGTGGCAGTGGCAAAAAGTTCAAAAAATGCTGTATTAAGTTATATTCCTAACAACTATAGTTGGATTTTTTTTAGATTAGGGTGGCCCAATCCCCCTCATAATCCACTCCAAGCAATTCAAACCAATTATGAAAATAGCTCTCTAGGGCAGCACTTCGAGGATGCGTGTCCTTGTGGTACAATAAGAAATCTTTGTAGTTTTGAATCTTGTCTGCTGTCAGCATTTCCTTTATTTCTGGGCAGCTAAACCCCACAAAATCCGTTACTTTATCCTTAGAAAGATAACTGTTGGCTACTCTTCTGTACTCCATAGTGAGAATTAATACTTCAGAAGACACGCCTTCAAAATTCATGGTTTTGTTGCTCCTAAAAGCCTCATCTGATTGGAGCAGTGGATGCAGGCAGTAGGCTCTTTTGGATACTTCTGCGGCTTTAATTTTTTCTAGTATTTTGAGTCCTTCATCAATGTGATTTAGGAGCAGTACTCCACTCCTTTTGGCTCTATTGCTGCCATAAAAAGCTTGTATTAGTTGATATTCTATCATAATCAAGTATTTAGGTCAACATTCAAAGTCTGTACATGTAGTAAAAAAATGAGTCACGCCAACTTGTGGGTGACTCATCTTTTTATTAGACACTATTCAGTACTTAAATCTTAATTATGGGCAGCACTAGCTTTGTTCTTAAAGCTAGAATACTCTCCAGGCGAGCCTACTACAATTTCCATCCAATTTCCATTTTCTGTCTTCACACGGCGATCTTTAGTTTTGAGCGAAGCAATGGCATTGTTATAATCGGGGTTGGATGATACCGTCTTGAGAAAACCACGTTGGTAAGAAAAATAATACCAATCGCCACTAGGCGAAACAATATAGAAGGTCATGGCATCTGTACGAGCAGGATCATTTAAGATTTCCATGTGTCCTTTGACTACTTGCCCCACATGCTTGCCACCAATAGAAGCCAATTGCAAACGCTTGCCTTTGGTTACAAAAGATTCTGTTTTGGGGCTCCACAAGAGTTTGTTGTTGATAAAGAAGAAGGTGTGTAAGAAATCATTGGGCAATTGCAAACGCTCATCGTCCTTTACCTTTTTCCACATTTTATCAAACTTGCGTACATCTGGAATGTAGTTTTTCATGTGCTGCTGCAATTTCTCATTCTTGATACTCGCATACAATACTTTATCAATCAATTCATCATTGCTCTGCAAGTCATTGACAATAATATCACGCAAGGTCTGTGGCAAATAGAAATTCAAATTCGTAGACGTTTCAAACAAATAATCAGAATTGGCATTGAGGAAGAAGGTAAAATCTCCTACAATATCCACCAAGAAATCGGGGTTGCCTTCTGCTTGGAATCCTCGGTTGAAATCGAAACGTCCAGAAGCTACTACTTTGGCATTTTTTTCTGATACGGTAAATAATTGTCCTGCTTCTGCATCGCCCAATACACGGGCAGAATCTCCAAATAGGTATTGGTTTTCATCATTATCAAACTTCAATACCCCTGAGGTAGAAAAAATACTCCTGTCGGTTGGATTTTGCTTGGGCGATAAAATAGCTGGATAGAGTTCCATGGTATCTAAGTTGAGATAAAGCCCTACAAACAAGTTTTCCCCATCAGGGTTTTGGGGATTCTCAAATTCAATAGATACATCACGTTTATCTACTTTAGAATCAATACCAAACCATTCTTGTGTAGGAATAACAGCCGAAGAAATTTTGGCAAAACCATTAAAATTGAGCAATTTGGATTTGGAGTTCAAATTTACTTCTCCCTTAAAACGAGTCCTCTTATCCAAATAAAAATCTGAACTATCTTTTACTTCACCACTCCCTACTGTTACAAACATACCGGGTTCTTCTTGGGCCGAGGTTACATTATCAAAACGAATCTCTTGATCCTTGTACCCTTCAATATTAAACTCCAAATAGCCATCGGCCTTAAATTCATTTCTACTCAAAATATTAATGGTAGCACGCTGAATAACGTGGTTTTGGTTGAAGGTATCAGCTACAATACGCGAATCTTCTAAGGTACGCATGTGCGATGATTCTTCAATTTCGATATGCTTATCTTTGGGATAAACAAAGGCATCGGCCACACGAATATTCTCTACTCCATCAATTTTGAGCAAACCTGTGTTCAAATCATAATCGGCCTTTTCTCCCAAGAACACCAAAGAATCCTGTGCCTGTTCTGTTGCCAAGAAGAATCCCGTTTTACCCTCCTGTGCATCCATGTAGATATGGTCTGTTTCCATATCCCAGTGAAATTGATCTAGAGAAGTCTGGTAACTATTGTACGGCAAATCTGTTGCTAAATCAGCCTCTTGAGAAATGAAGTCTCCCGTTTGTTTTTCAAAATCAATGACTGCATCCACATTCTCATTCTCAAACGCAAATTTTTGCACCCCTTGAGATTTGATAATTACAGCCGAAGAAGGGGAAGCAATAGATTGTCTTCCAAATTTAAAATCGCCGCCGGGGTTGGATTCTAAAGTAGCACCATACCAATCAAATTTACCTCTACCCAGCAATCCGTCAGGCGTAAGTGTTAAGGAACCATCTAGGAAAAAATCGGTTGAATCAAAAAACTGAAACGGCGCACCTTCAGCCAAAGAAGATTCGATATACATACTATCACTGTAAGGGGCCCAGTCTATTTGTACCTGTTCCCCTTTTACATCCGGAAACTCTACATCTCCACGAGTAGAACCAGCCAAATTGAAACTGTCCACCTCCTCTGCTCTAAACTGTTCTGGCAAAAATTCAATATACTCAGACTCTATAGTTGCCCCCAAATAATCTAAACGACCATTGCCAATCAATCCTTCATTGGAGATACCCATGGTTCCCTTAAACGTTCCCTTACCTGCTTTATCATCTCTCAAATATACAGGGTTGGGATCATTACCACGGGTTTGTGTTTCAAAACCCAAGGACAAATCGTGGTACATTACTCTCAATTGTTCGTTGATGGGTTCAAAAATATTAGCTGTGTATAATTTGCCCTCAAACACCAACTGCTCGGGTTCCAATTTGTCCATTCCATTTAGAATAAACGGCTCTACTTCATAATAAAAACTATCTCTTGGATAAGTACCATCTCCCTGCCTATTCCGTTTGTCATAATACACCCTTGAGCGGCTAGTTGACTCAAAGGAGGGATAAATGGGGTCACTTTTCATTCGGCCTGACTTATTGCTAGGCACATCAATCAGCATCAGGCCACTACCTCCCTCCATTACACTATTGATGGGTTCTTTTTCATTGCTCAATTGCTCTGTACCATCAATCATTTCTCGCTCCTCCTTGGGGCGGCCTCGCTGCCACGAAGGGGCATCATCACCATGACGAGCACGTTTGTAAATAAACATATCAAGGTAATTGATAGAGTCCATTTCTACATGAAAAATATCATAAATAAAGTGGAAATTGGTGCCTGTAAAATTGCAAAAACCACCCGACATTACCCCGTTAAAATCCATATTACGACCCGCCAACATTTGGACTTCGCCATTAAAGGGCCGTGCAATAACTTGTTGAGAATCACTCAAAATAAACTCCTGTACCCCATAGGTTTCTATGGCTCCTTTCTTGAGGTCAAAAATGGCATTGGCAGGCTTTTTATTGTTGCGTGAACGCACAGAACGTATACGAATTTTGTCAAAATCGTGGTCTTTCTTTTTGGTATTAACAGAAGCCGTGTAGTGAAATAGCTTATCTCTGAGGGTAATAGTGCCTTTATCTTCATCATAAATCACAAAACCATCCTTAACCATTTCCAAATACAACGGCAAGGCGGTTTTGGCATCAAAAGAAGGCTCTCGAACTACAGTCGTCAAATCACTGACATTCATTGCCCCAAACTTAAATACAGAAGGATAGCCCCGTACAAAATCACGATACGACTGGTCATTTTTTACAATCTTAAAAGAAGGATTTTTGGAGGCACGCTCTACCTCTTCTGTTGTCAAAATACTAATGCGCTCCATGCGCTTATCCAGCAGCATCGCCAATTCATTGGCATCAATTACCCTTGGGTCAAACTCCTCTACTATAGGCTCTGGCTCTGGGTCAGTTTCTGGATCATCGGTTAGAAATGGATTTTCTCCAAAAGAGGCAGAATCATCTTCATTGACCATTGAAGCAGGGTCTCCGTCTTCGCACAATTCGGGGTACTCTTCACAAAGATCAACGTCCTCCATTCCATTGTCATATGATTCTTCACCTTCGTCAAAGGCAGCACTATTGTATTCGTATTCTTGTTTTAATTTGTCCGAATAAACAGCAAACTTGACCAATGGATTGATAGAGATAATATTTCGGTATTTTTCGTATAATGACTGGTCAAAGTGATTTTCGGAAGCCATTTCCATATCCTGCTTGTTATCGCCCAAATTCATCTGATCGGTATCAATAAACCAAGACAAGGAAGCCACCTGCATGTCCATTTGCTGTAGCGAATTCACAAAAGGCACCTTAGAAGTCCTAGACTCACCGCGTGTGAGGTCAATTTTTCGATGGATAATACTGTACAAAATATTAATAGAAGGATGATAAATTGAGTCCAATTTGCCATCCTCTCCATGAATATACAAGGTTACTTCTGCATCTTCAGAGACTACCTTTTGCCCTTTGATAATATCAAAGCTTTTGGATTCGGCCTTGGCTACTCTTTGGCCTTGTTTATTGGTAATATATACAGTAGATAAGCCTTTTTTATCCCCATATCCTCTTACAGATGCTCCAGCCATCTTAAAACCACCCACATAACTAACCCCCTCTCCAATATCATCCATCTGAATATCTCTGGCATTGGAAGTAAACTGAGGGTAGCGTGAACCCGGTTGAGCGTGTTTAAATATTTTGTCCACCAACATCCCCTTGATGGGTTTGTTAAAGATAGAATTGTAATACAAAGTAGAATTGGCTGCGCCAAAAGTAGTGCTTCGGGTTTGAATTTTGTAAGGCCCTAATATAGCATAAGCATCTCTAGCCCCTTCTGTTAACCATTCAACACGTCCCTTGCTTCCATACCACATCTGCTCCAAGGGATAATAAATTCCTGTTGCATCTTTAATGACCAAAGAATCGCTTTTGTGATAACAAATCAAGTTGGTATTGTCATACTTGATAGAGAAACGGTCATCCTCATATTTCATCACAAACACCCTTGACTCTGAACGCCATTTGTGGCTTCCTTTTGAAATATCATATAAATTGCCTGTACTCCAAAACTGCCGACTAAACTTCAGATACTGCTCATACTCTGCCGTCTTACCCGAGGATTGATTTTCTAGTACTTTTTTGGAAATGGTAATCCAACGATCAAAGTGCTGTGCAGCCAAGTCACTATCATCAGCAAAACTATTGATGGTGGCCAATACATGCCTGAAGAAATTAAAACGCTTCATTTTGCGCTTAATCATTTCATTGCCCAATTCGGCCAAGCCCTGATAAAAATTAGGTGTCCATTTGCCTGCTTTCTGATCTTGTTTCCACTTATTCATAATCTCCTCACATTCTGTTCTCTTAATCGTCAACATGATTTCCTCCATGTACTTGTAACAAGCATCTGGATCTGTTGGGATTTCGTCTACTTCATCCTGTGCTGCTGCTGTCCAACTCATTAATAAAAACAAAGTAAGAGGGAGTAAATTTAAAATTATCTTCATATTCGTGAGGAATGCGTTTGTGAATAAAGCTGTTTTGGAGCCAAACATATCAAAGTAAGGTCTATTCTTGCTTAATTATTTTTCTACTGTGTATTGTTCCATTTTTGCCCCTTAGGTTTACGATATAAATACCACTAGGCAAATTCTGTAAAGTCAAAGGAATGGCTGTATTCGTCCATCCTCTGGTATGTTTTGTTAACACTGTTTTTCCTGTAATATCGTGCAAGCTTATGCTTTCTAATCCAAATGATTCAGGAATAGCATCTATCCAAATGTCTTTAGTAGTAGGATTGGGATAAATACGAACAGCATCCTCCATTATTTTATTGATATTGGTAAAAATAACTGGCCAAAAAACATAAGTAACACCCGAGCTAGGGGCACCACTGATAAAAGTATAATTGGGTATACAACTATTAAAAAACCAATAAGACGGCAAATTGGCAGCTCCTTGTAATCCTAGCATATTATTACAATCATCATGTAACAATTTGATACTCAGAGTATGATTACTGCTACTAGCAGATTGCCCAAAGGTAGTTCTATCAAATTGATTGTCTCCAAAACGAATTTCAATATGATTATCTTGCTCAAAAAGCCAAATTTGATAATTCATAAAATCAGCTGTATTGGTGGGTGTAGTTCCATTGGGCACAAACCCTGCATCTTTCCACTGAATCTTTAAAATTCGTTGACCAACAATACCCGAAATGGTATAACTAATAGAGGATTGTGAAACAGTAGTGCCTTTGTCTTGAAGAAAATAGCCTCCAAAGGGAGAATGTACTACAAATAATTCTTTGACTCCCAAACCAGGAAAACTCAAGCCCCCTCCTGCATGGACATTAAGAGCTGTATATACTTGACCATTTATTTCAAAATTGAAATTAAAATAAATTTGATAAATTGAACTATTAGCCCAAACAGCCCCTTGGTTTAAGGAAGTGGCATTCACCAAATCCTGATAAGGATTGGAGGTCGTATTAACAGTATATTGTGCCATTAATACACTGCTCATCATTAAATATAAACCTATAAAAAATCCAGTTTTCATAGTTTGTGATTTAGTTCAGTATGGCTGTGGGGGCACCAAATAAGATAATTGATAGATGCTCTTATACACATTATATGGTGTGTATAGATTCTATAAGATAAGTGTTCTCATCCAAATGAACAGAATATATGTTCAAGATTTAACGTTTTCTTAGTTCTAAAACTAATGAGAGAACAACAAACAACGCCATTTTTCACGTGCTTCTTGACGTTGTAATTGCAATCCCTGCTCTTGAGCAGCCTCTACCACTAGCGCAATATCCTGTTCTAAAAATCCAGAACACAACAATTTGCCTTCATTATTTAAACGAGCACAGATGTCTGGCATTGTTTCTAAAATAACATTTCTGTTGATATTGGCTAAGATTACATCGTACTGCTGGGCTGGCACATCCGCCAATACACCATGATACACCTGCATTTTGGAAGCCTCTACCCCATTTAATTCCCTATTTTCTAAGGTATTCTCATACGACCAATAATCAATATCTACCGCATCTAAATGCTCGGCGCCCAAACGCTCGGCCAAAATAGCCAACACCCCTGTACCACAGCCATAATCCAATACTTGCTGCCCTTGTAATGCCAAATCACGCATTTGAAGCATCATCATATAAGTAGTGGCGTGGTGTCCTGTTCCAAAAGACATTTTGGGGGTTACAATCAGCTCGTGTTGTACGGTATTAATGGGGGGATGAAAACTGGCCCGTACCGCACAAAAATCCTCCACCACAACAGGCTGGTAATCGGCCTCCCATTGTGCATTCCAGTTTTGTTCTGCTATAATTTTGGTGCTAACGCTTAATTGATGCTGGGCTTTTAGTGTTTCCAATAATGATTGGGCTGGTGCCAAATAAGCGGCCTCTTCTATATAGGCTACCAATTGGTTTTCTTCCTCCAAAAAACCATTAAAATCAACGGTACTCAACTGGGCGATAAGAATTTCATTGAAGCTGCTGGGCTGTCCAGTAATTGTAAATTCTATATAATTCATCTGTATTTTTTGCCTTTGCTATGAATAAGCGCTTAAAATACTCAAATTAGTTAAAAGAGGCTCATTTGGCCGTCATTTAGTACTTTTGTTTTTTTAGAAAACCGCAAGGCACTCTTGGCCTCTAGCTGTTCTTGGATATACATGCACATTTCGGGCGATAAAATATTATCTGGCTGATGCGAGAAGAAATAAATATCTTGCAAGCCCTGTTGCACCCATTGTAGCATCAAATCCACCCAAGCATCCACGCGCTCATAATCCGTTGGATGCAAGCCATTGCCCACAAAACGCAACAACAATTGCGGAGTCGTCAGCCCCAAATGCAGCACATCTCGTCGCCCTGCCACATCCGTAATAACCGTCCCTACACCATGCGCTCTAAGCACGTCCAATAACTCCTGAAAAGCCGCCTCCTCCTCAAACCACGCTTCTTGGCGCACCTCCACCGCCAAAGGCACGGCCTCCAGTGGAAAATGCTTCAGAAATTGAGCCAATTGATGCAAACGCCCCGGCCCAAAATTGGGTGGCAACTGCATAAATGAAGTACCCAACTTGTCTCTCAAGCCCACAATAGACTCACAAAACCAACTCACATACGGCCCACGCATTCCCAAATCTGCTGCATGACTAATAGATTGGGGTATTTTGGGGGAGAATTTAAAATTAGCATCTGTCATCTGGTACCAATTCTCAACCAACTCTAGGCTTGGGATCCTATAATGCGTGGTATTCAGTTCTATGGTGGTAAATTGCTTGGCGTAATATTTTAAGAACTCCTTGCTCTTGGATTGGTGCGGGTAGAATTTGCCTACCCATTCCTTCATGGCCCAACCTGTACAACCAAAATAAATATTGGGCGTAGCAACAGGTGGCAAACCCTCCAAAAAAGTAGTGGTAGCCCTAGGAGGGGCTGGCATAGAAAAATCAATGGTTGTTAGATGCTCAACACGTCCAAATTTCATACAATTAGTTTATTGATACAATACTTTAAGCGTTTCTTCAGCTTGTTTATTCTGAGGCGTATAATCCTTGTTCAAATCCCATTCACAATAAGCACTGATGCTATCGGCATACCATTTCCACTGAAAACCACCAGCCCACCAGTCCTCTTGTGCCAACTCTGTGAGTAAAACTTGCAAAGCATTGGATTGCGCTTCCTCATTGATGACCGTTTCCTTGATTTTATCTTCCAATACCCAAGTATTATAAGCAGCACCTTCTACACTCAAATAACCAAACTCGGTGAATAAAATAGGCCGTTGTTGTGCTTGAGCATAATTGGCCAGTTGCTCTTTATAAGGTTGCCACATTTCCTTCAGTTCACAAACAGCAGGCACCGCCTTGGGCGTTAATGGAAAATAAGCATCCACCCCAATATAATCCAATTCATCCCAAAAAGAAACCTCTTGATAATCATCCCAATTGGCGGCATACGTCAATTGGCCAGAATAAATTGTTTTGATTTGAGCAATCAATTGCCTCCAATACGCAGGGCGTTGTGCTGCAAAAATCCGCAACTCCGTTCCTACACAAAAATAATCGACCCGATTGGCGGCTGCAATCCTGACCCACTCCATAATAAAATTGGTATAATTTTGCTCAAACACCTGCCATTGCTGCTCTGTAGCAAAGCTAAGATGTCCAACCCATTCATCCATCGCCCACAATTGAGGTTTTATCATAATAGACATATTAGCAGCTTGAGCACGCTGCAATGCCTCCAAAACCGCCCCCCGAATGCTTGGCCCATGCGGACAACCGGGGTCAGTACAGCGTGATATTTCGTCAATAGACGGATCCCCCGGCGTATAAAAGCAGTACGGCAATAAGGCCACACTATTGACCCCCAATTGTTGCAAATCATGAAGCGGTTGGCCTTGTATGGGGCTTTGGGCAGCTACCAAACTCATCCCTCGAATGTGCTGTGTTAATAAGCCAGTTGGCAGGGTTTCGTCACAAGGCAAGTTTGGGTCTTCGATTTGGCAACTAGACCAGCCCAAAAATGATAATAAAAGTGCTATCCAAGTAGGTGGTTGTTTGAATGGTCGTAGCATGGGCTATTTTTTTTGATAGAATGAAATAGGTTGGATTGGGTGCTTAGTAGTTATAATAACAATACTCTTTCAATTTTCATAAAAAAACGTATCTAACTAAATATAGCTGTCAGCAACCCTCAAGATTCCTAACAGCTATATCATTCTAATTTAATGGCGTAACTAATCCGTCACCACCACTTTAAGCGTTTGCAACAAACCCTCCTCGGTGCTTATTTGCACCATATAAACACCCCTTCCTTTGTTAATACTAAGCTGGACATGCTCCCTAGCATAAACCATCCGCTTGTCTATCATCTGTCCCGATACATCATACACTCTAAGATATACATTCTCATAAGACCGCCCCCAATCAATTGTAAATTGTCCTCTATTAGGATTGGGGTAGCATTGCACTAGAATATCGTTCACAAACAACTTAGACGAGCCTTGGTTAACTATAGGAACGCCTGTAATATCTACAAAATTTTGCCCTGTTAGGTTGCTGCTTATATTGCTGTGGGTTCTGCTATTGAAGGTATAACCTGCTTTGGATGCTGTAGCCGTGCCACTCCAACCAGCAGGAATAGATACCGTATAGGTTCCATTGCTTGATGTCGTATCGCTAAACGTCCCAAGATTACCCGCAAATGTCACTACTGCCCCACTCAAAGGAAGATTAGTTGCCCCTCGAACCGAGCCAGATACGGCATAGCTGATGCGTGTTCCCACAAAGTTTTGGCCTGTTAGATTGCTCACAACAGGGCTGTGTATGCGTGGGTTAAAACTATACAAATTAAACACAGGCACTACCGTTCCCTCCCAGCCACTTGGTACAGGCTGGCTGTAGACACCAGCATTGTCCGTTGTTGTACTATAAGAAGAAAAATTGCCACTGCCTGTAAAAGTAACGGTAATACCGCCCAATAACACGCCATCCGTATTACGTACCGAACCTGTAATCGTATACGTTGGTATACCGCTTGACCCTACAAAATTCTGCCCCGTTAGGTTACTCGTTACAGCACTGTGTACGCGTGGCGTAAAACTGTAGCCACTGTCCGAAGGAACCGCTGTGCCTTGCCAGCCATCGGGCACCGCTTGGCTGTATTCCCCATTGCTATTGGTCGTCGTGGCAAAAGATGGAAAATTGCTACTGCCTGTAAAAAGCACCGCCACACCGGCCAACCTCACATTGGTATTGCTTCTAACCGAACCCGAAATTGTATAGGTCTGCCCCTGCCCTACAAAATCTTGATTCGTCAAGTTGCTCAACACCCCACTGTAGTTTCTTGCACTAAAGGTATAACCACTCGCAACAGGCATAACCATACCCTGCCAGCCACTTAGCACCGCTTGGCTATACGCTCCATTGCTATTGGTGGTGGCCGTGTAGGACGCAAAACCGCCCGCACCCACAAAGTTTACTACAACGCCTGCCAAGGGTACGCCCAAGTTGCTGTTTATTGCACCCGAAACCGTGTAAATAATTCGGATGCCTATAAAATCTTGATTGGTTAAATTGCTGTTTACAGAACTGTACGTTCGAGCGGTAAAATTATACAAATTAGAAACTGGAATGACCGAACCCTGCCAAGCACTTGGCACCGTTTGGCTGTACCGTCCATTGCTATCGGTCGTAACCGTATACGATGCCAAACCGCCCGTACCTGTCAAATCAACCCTAACGCCTCCAAGCAAATTGCCTGTGCTATCGCTTACTATACCTGATATGGTGTACATAATTCGAGTGCCTACAAAGTTTTGGCCTGTCAAATTACTAAACACCCCACTGTACGTTCTTGCTGTAAAATTATACAAATTAGAAGAAGGCTCTATGGTACCTCGCCAACCACTCAACACCACTTGGCTGTACACGCCATTGCTATCAGTAGTAACCGTATACGATGGAAAACCGCCCGTACCTACAAAATTCACCGCAACACCGGCCAACATCGTTCCCATGCTATTCCGCACCGAACCCGAAACGGTATAATCCAACCTCGTTCCCACAAAGTTCTGCCCCACCAAATTGCTCACTACAGGGCTGTGTATGCGTGGGTTAAAACTATACAAATTGTACACGGGTACTACCGTTCCCTCCCAGCCACTTGGTACAGGCTGGCTGTAGACACCAGCATTGTCCGTTGTTGTGGTAAAGGATGGAAAATTACCGCTGCCTGTGAAGCTTACCGTAATGCCGCCCAACATGACTCCGTTGGTGTTGCGTACGGAGCCGGTTATGGTGTAAGTCACCAATGCGCCGATGCCCACAAAGTTTTGACCTGTTAGGTTGCTAATAACTGCACTGTAGGTTCTTGGTGTGAAGGTGTAATTGCTAGAAACAGGCACCACACTCCCCTGCCAGCCATCGGGAACTACTTGGCTGTAGTGCCCACTACTGTCTGTAGTCGCTGCGAAAGAGGGAAAACCACCCGTACCCACAAAATCCACCGTAAGCCCTGCTAACAGCACATTCGTATTGCTTCTGACCGAACCCGAAACGGTATACGTAACGCCCATAGCCACAAAATCTTCGTTGCTCAAATTGCTAAATACGCCACTATACGTTCTGGGATTAAACGTATAATTGGTGTCAGAAGGTACAACCGTTCCCTGCCAACCACTCAACACCACTTGGCTGTACACACCATTGCTATCAGTAGTAACCGTATACGATGGAAAACCGCCCGTACCTACAAAATTCACCGCAACACCGGCCAACATCGTTCCCATGCTATTCCGCACCGAACCCGAAACGGTATAATCCAACCTCGTTCCCACAAAGTTCTGCCCCACCAAATTGCTCACTACAGGGCTGTGTACCCTCGGCCTAAAACTGTACAAATTGTACACGGGTACTACCGTTCCCTCCCAGCCACTTGGCACGGCTTGGCTGTATACGCCTGCATTGTCGGTTGTTGTGGTAAAGGAGGGAAAATTACCGCTGCCTGTGAAGCTTACCGTAATGCCGCCCAACATGACTCCATTGGTGTTGCGTACGGAGCCGGTGATGGTGTGGGTGGGGGGTGCAGTTGTTTGGAATTTTGCTAGGAAGGCATCCCAGTGTCCTCCATGTATGTTTTGGTGGCCGTTGGAGGCGATGTTATTCGTTGATTCTGTTTGGCCTGCTAGATAGACATTGCCAAAAGCATCTACTGCACAACTATACCCCCAATCCTTTCCGCCTCCACCATAATATGTTCCCCATTGACGTACTCCATTAGCATTAAACTTCACTAAAAAGGCATCATCATATCCCCCTCCAAATACATTTTGATGGCCATTGAAGGGTATATTATTGCTTGAATCTGTAATTCCAGCCCAATAAACATTACCACCAAAATCTACAGCACAACTAATTCCCAAGCAACCCAGCCCCCCATAATAAGTAGCCCATTGACGAACGCCAATAGCATTAAATTTTACCAAAAAGGTACCTCCAACTGAATTTTGGTGACCATTAAAGGCTATGTTATTTGTTGAAGCCGTACTTCCAGATAAATAAACATTACCCTGTACATCTACTGCACAACTATTTCCTCCATCAGTAACTCCTATACTAGACCCTCTACCACCATAATAAGTTGCCCATTGACGAACGCCATTCGCATTAAACTTTACTAAAAAGGCATCTTCAACTCCTATTAATACATTTTGATGTCCATTTAAGGCAATATTATTAGTTGAACTTGTTGTTCCTACTAAGTAGACATATCCACTTGTATCTACGACACAACTGCTTACCCAATCACTATAATTACCACCATAATAAGTAGACCATTGACGCACACCATTACCATTAAATTTTACTAAAAACGCATCCCAGCCTCCTCCATATACATTTTGGTGTCCATTAAAAGCTATGTTATTGGTTGACTCTGTATAACCAGCTAAATAAACATTTCCCTGTGCATCTACTGCACAGCTACTTCCATTATCGTAACCAACATCACCATAATAAGTACCCCATTGGCGCACGCCACTTGCATTAAATTTTACTAAAAACGCATCACAGTCTCCTCCATATACATTTTGGTGTCCATTAGAAGCTATGTTATTAGTTGAAGCCGTATTCCCAGCCAAGTATATATTGCCCTGTAAATCTACGGTGCAACTATATGCAAAATCATAACCAATCCCCCCATAATAAGTCGCCCATTGACGTACTCCATTACTATTAAATTTTACTAAAAACGCATCATGCTGTCCTCCTCCATATACATTTTGGTGGCCATTGGAGGCTATATTATTAGTTGAAGCCATACTCCCAGCTAAGTAAACATTACCTTGATTATCTACTGCACAGCTAGCCGACCCATCTGAACCACTCCCCCCATAATAAGTCGCCCAAACCAACGACGGATCAATCACCAACACCTCACGCTCCTCATAATCCCCCAACTGAAAAGAAATAACATTCCCTTCCAACTCAAATGCCGTAGCAACCTGCTGCTCTCCTTGAAAAGAGACAGGTGCTTGCTCCGTAATCGTACCCATGCGATTGGATAAGGTGAAGCTCCCATCATCATTGAGCGTAATCCCCTCGTGGTCTTTGAAGCGCAGTTGGATTTGGCTGGGGTCGGCCCCTGCTTGCACCACAAAATCGTATTTCAGCCCCTTATCGGTGGTGTAAATGACCCAATCAATGCCGGGGTAGATTTCTTGGTAGGTGAGCTTGGAAAAGCTGTGGACATCGAGTACATTTTTGTTGTAATAATTGATGTAGTCTTTGCTTTTGCCCTCGGCTACAATGGTGGCATTGGGGTTGGCATTGACTAGTTCCATGTCCATGCGGTAGGTTTCTAGGCGTATTTGCTTGTGTAAGGCTTCTTGGGCAGTGCGCTCCTCGGGATCGAGGTGTTTGTGGTCGTGCTGGTAGCCCTCGGGATAGTGCAACTGGCTAAACTGGTAGGCCATTCCTGTGGGCAGCATAAAAATGTTCATAGTGCCTTGCTGGAAATGGTATTTGACATTCGTGGCCGGCTGCTCGTTCCAATCCCAAACTTGGCCTTTGTTTTGCTCAAAGGCCGCTTTTTGGCTTTGGGCAAAGCTTTGAGCTTGCGCTAAATGGGTGGTTTGGGCCTGCAAATAATTGGCCGTAAGGAGCAATAAAATAGAGCATAGTTCTTTCATGTTTTGTTGGTCTATATTATAATACTAATATTTATCAACAAAATAACATTACTGTCTTACGCAAATAAAAAAAAGTTTATTTATTTTTATCTTCAATAAAAAAAATTACAATAAAATGACATAATTATACCTACTTACTGCTTCTCAAACAACTGCTCCAAAACCGCCTCTGCTTGTTTGCCTTGGGGCGTATAATCCCGTGCATGTTTGCCCTCTCCCATGGCCGAACCATAAGAGGGATACCACTTCCAGAGAAAGCCCCCTGCCCACCAATCTTCGTGTCCAAAGGTTTCTAGCAAGGCCTCCAGTGCATTGGCTTGTGCTTGTTCATTGATGTTTACGCTGCCTCTGTTCTTTTCCAATTCCCAAGTTTGGTAAGTGCAATTGTCCAAGCTCAAATAACCATATTCTGTGAACAACATGGGTCTATCCCATTTTTGGGAGCAAGCTTTTAGTTGTTCTACATAAGGCCGCCAAGCCGCTTTGAGTTCGCAAACACTAGGCGTTTGGGTCTTGACCAAAGGAAAATAAGCGTCTACACCAATATAATCCAACTCGTCCCAAAAGGTCACTTTTTGATAACTGTCCCAATTGGGGGCATAAGTTAGTTGGCCTTGGAATACCTGCCGTATTTTGGGGCACAACTGTTTCCAGAACTGGGGGCGTTGCTCCACCACCTTGCACAATTCTGTGCCAATACACAACAACTCCACGCCCAAACTATCGCCAATAACTGCCCATTTCAAAATAAAATCTTCATAATTTTGCTCAAATTCCTGCCACTCCTTTTCGGTATCAAAGGCCAAATTGCCAATCCATTGGTCGTGTGTCCACAATTGGGGTTTGAGCATTACTTTCAGGCCATTTTGGTGGGCATACTGCGCCGAGCTGGCAATGCCCTCGGGGCGTTCGCCCCACCAACCACCCTTAGAAAAAGCATGAATAGCAGGTTGGTTTTTTCTAAAATAGGCATAGGGCAACAAAGCCACCCAAGTAGCATCCAATTGCGCCAACGCTTCTACAGGATCGGCCTTAAAAGGATTGGGCGGCGCCACCAACGAAACCCCATTCATTCTCCCTGACAGTAAACCTTGCTCTATTGCATCATTGCAGGGAATAGAAGCACCCTGAGCCGGCAAAGAATCGACCTTGACCGATGCACTCCGTGTACCCTTGTCTATCTTGTAGCAAGCAGTTGTTGTTATCAATAAAAATAGTGTTCCTACTGCATACCAAAGTGAGCGCATATTGTTTTGTTTTAGTTTTTGAATAAAACAGATCTATTTTATAAAAGTGGAATAGAGCCTTTTTTTGTCCTGTACCACCATTTATTTTATCGCTATCTAATTTTGGGGGCAACTTATCTTGGTCTTATTCCAACCTATTAAACCCCACAAACGTCTACTCAAAGGAATTTCTATATATAGTAAAAAAGGATGCTATTTTGGGTAGTATAGAGCCAAAAAATGCTAAAACATAATGTATACTCTATCTGTAAGGAACTATTCTTTTTGTAAGGCTTTGCTATAGATTAGAAATTATAAAACCGTACACTTTGTTCAACAAGGATAAACGAATTGTGCGATTAGTGTTAGCATAACAGGTATTGAGCAATGAAGTTTACCCTGCTAATGGTAAATAAATAACAGGCTTTGATGAAGTAAAAAATATTTTTTGCACGATATTTGATTTGGTGTCTAAAAATAATACTGAGAACGATTCATTTCCTGCTTTATCTTTTTGAAACTTCATAAAGTTTGTATCTTCGCATACATTTTTGGGCAAATGCTGTAAATATTGTGTAAAAATTCTAATTTTGCCCTAATGTTAATTTATTCAAATTAAATATTATACATCAACTATAATACATTTCTAATCTTTTATCAATCATTAATTATTATGAAAAATTTATTTTATTTAGCTCTATTATTGTCTGCTTTTATTGTAATCTCTTGTGACCAAGATCCTTGTAAAGATGTAGTATGCGGAAATGAAGGTACTTGTTTGGAGGGTATTTGTGACTGTAACTTTGGTTGGGAGAAAGATTCTGCTGATCTGTGTAACACTCCTTGGTCTATTAAGTTTGTAAGACCATTTATTCCATCAACTGACAGTTGCTATGGTGGTAGTGTAAATTCAGGTGTGTTTGTATATAGCACTGATATTAACTTTGTAGACGCTACTTCATTGCGTACAACTAATCTATTTGGTTATGGTTCCAGCAACGTAATCGATGTTGATGTAACAAGCTCTACAGAAATATCTATCAACCATACCGATCTTGCTGGTCGTGTATTTACAGGTACAGGTAGCAAAGTTGGTAATGTACTAACTATTAATGCTATTGTAACTTTCCCTAACAATGGTGGAGCGGATACTTGCGTAACTACTCTTACTTACTAGTAAGCACTAGTTTTATAAATATAATTAGAATAAGCATTGCCCGTTGTTGGCAATGCTTATTTTTTTTGTGTTGCACACAACTTGTCTGAATAAGAATGTAAATAAAAAGCCCCCAATAGCCCCTAAAAGGCAGGGCTGTTAAGTTCTGGAAAATGGCTCCGAATATTGTTGGGGAAAACCCCGAAGGGCAGGGCTGTTAAGTTCTAAAAAAAAGTTATATTAGCAAGAA
>CAYULH010000052.1:0-33306 GCA_964445645.1 uncultured Aureispira sp.
GAAAAAGCAATTTGCTTACCCTTAGAATTCATATGCCCAACCCTGCACACAGTTAAACAAATTATAGATGGATTATGCTTGTTCGAGCTAGTTCACGTTAATCTAACAAAGAAGAAGTTTTAAGTAGATTACCATGTTTATTAAAGTAATAATAGAAGTTGCCTAGTTTATACTTAGCAATATTATTTCCAAAAACAGGGATTTTAGTATAACGACCATAATTCAATTCTTCAAATTCTGCTTGAGTGATAGACTTGTTATGATGACAAACTAGAAGCATGTGAAAGTTTATGCCTCCAGTTTCTGTTTTGTGTTGGTTAATATGAGGATTTGATAAAGCTTTAGGTATACTATATAAAGCAGTGCATTGTTGGTTGACCTCTTTGTAGATTTGGTCATAGTTGTCTTTCCAGTATAATGCTGAGACCTTGGATAAGCTTGCAAATAAATTGGGGTTTATTTTTTTTAATTCCTTTGCAACAGGTAGTAATGGGTTATCCCATTTGAAACTTACTAGTATACCATTAATAAAGTATAAGTAAATTTCTAGTTTTGGAACATAGCAAGGCCCATTAGGCTGTGGACTAGGTATTTCCAAAACACGACTTAAGAACTCTAAGGTTAATGAGCGAGCCTCTACGCCTTCTTCTAAATTATCATTGACACTGCCATCACTATATTCAAACTCTTCGTCAAAGCTTTCCATTGCTTTATCAACTATTTTTTGAGTTACAGTTGATAGTCTGCTATCTGCGATAACACAAATAATATTTCTAGTAAAAAATTCTATCAAAATAGTTTCAATAGGTAGTTGAGGATCATGAAAGCAAAAATGAGCAAAAACCATCTCATTACTATAACCAAAATGTCTCCGAATAGCATTGATAGAGCCATTGCCCTCTATTGGTCTAGTATATTCCTGATAATCACCATTGCTATTAGGAACAAAAATTCCACTTGATTTTTTTCGACTAAAGTAAAGCATCCATTTTTTCATACTGCACTACTTTTTCTGCTCCAAAATATCCAAAGTCTCCAAAATAGCATACACCAGTCGATTGCTTTCTCGTTGATAATCAGAAGAAGAAATAAGATAGAGATTGTGTTCGTGAGACAAGCGATGTCGTCTGGATTGGAGGAGGATGACATTGTTTTTTAGTTCAGGATAAGAACGATTGACCAAATGTTCCAATTCATCCAAGGCTAGTTTTAGGTCACCTTCGGCTACATATTGGCGAATGGCTTGTAAGTCAGGGCTTTTTTCTTGTTGGGCTTGGTTGATGGTTTTTATAATTTTTGCCTCTTTTTGTAAATGACTAAGCAATTGTTGTACACCATCGGCATTAAAAGCTTTGCTTGCTTGATATTGGCTCAAGTTAATCGAATCCACATACAAATCCGTCAAATCCATATCCTCTAAGAGTACAGGAATAAAGTAAATGCTATTGGTGGGTTTGTTTTGGAAGTGGTCTAGGGCAAAACGCAATTCTTTTTGTACATAACCTGTTTTGTTGATACTGGTAGAGGATAGGCAGGCCAAGAAAAAGCTACACTTGCGAATGGCTTTGCGGATTTCAACATCCCAGTGCATACCGGGAGCCAAATCAAATTCATCCATCCAAGGGTCTAATCCAGCCTTTTGGAGGGCATGATACAGTTTTTTTACAGCAGCTTTATCTTCCTTGGCATGGGCTAGGAAGACGACTTTGCTCCAGTCTCTTTCGTTTGTCATGATAATTATAAAAAATTAAGTTTTGTTATTTTGTAAATTTAATAACAATGCTTTATTATTTACAATTATTAGAAGTGTTTTTTTAATAAAATTATTATTATTATAATAACAAAAAACCTCTATTCTAATAGTAGATAGAATAGAGGTTGTGTTATATTTTATGAAAAAAAGTCTAAGCTTAGACCATGATTTTGTGTTGGTGTTTGGCTTTGATGGCTTCTAAGCGATTGACCAAATTGGGCGAACCCATAAAAACAGGGGTGCGTTGGTGGAGTTCGTCTGCTTCTAGTTCCAAAATTCGTTGATGGCCATTGGAGGCTAAACCACCTGCTTGTTCCATAATAAAAGCGAGGGGGTTGCACTCATACAATAGGCGCAATTTGCCTTGGGGGGCTTTGGAGGTGGCAGGGTACATAAAAATACCTCCTTTGATGAGGGTGCGGTGTATATCAGCCACCATAGAACCCACATAACGGAAATTGCAGGCTCTGTCCATACATTCGCCTACAAAAGCCTGCACACAAGGTTTGAAGTTGCGAAAAGCACTTTGATTGACGGAATAAACCTTGCCATTTTGAGGAATACGCATGTTGGGGTGCGATAGGCAGAACTCTCCAAGAGAAAGATCAAGGGTAAAGCCATTTACGCCATTGCCTGTAGAATATACGAGCATGGTCGAAGAGCCATACAAAACATAACCGGCTGCTACTTGCTCTACGCCATCTTGCAAGAAATCTTCCAATTGGCAGGCACCATCATCCGAAACACGGCGATAAATAGCAAAAATAGTTCCGATAGAAACATTTACATCAATATTGCTAGAACCATCCAAGGGGTCAAATAACACCACATATTTGGCATTGAGGCTGCTTTGAATGGGAACAAAGGTGTCGTTTTCTTCTGATGCAATTCCACAGCATTCCCCACTGTTTTTGAGTGACGAAATCAATAAGTTATCAGCCAGTACATCTAGTTTTTGCACTTCTTCGCCCGAAGCATTATCCACCGTACCTGCACGCCCTGCAATATCGGCCAAACCAGCTCTGTTCACTTCACGACTGATAATTTTGGAGGCTAGTCCAATATCGCGCAAGAGTCCAGATAGTTCACCAGTAGCATACGGAAAATCCTTTTGACTCTGGATAATAAATTCGTCTAATGTGATAATTTTATTCATGATTTTGATTTCTGTTATGGCCAAATAACACAACTTTTTTGTTGTCGCAACAAGCCGTTTATTACATCAACTGTGCAAAGATAGGCTTTTTTGCTAGTAATTATGTGAGCGGCATGGTGCTTTTGTAGGCTTCGTAAATACTCACCAAAAATCAAGCAAGTTGTTGTATTTTTTACTATTTCCTCAGCAAATTATACCCTATTGATTATCAAATAACTACGGTTGTTGTTAAGAATTATAATAACTTGACAATCAATTGGATGTAAAATAATTTTTAGTTGTAGTACTGTTTTTGTCAGCCAAGTGTACTAGCCATAAATTATGTATTAGGTTAAAGACGTGGAAAGAGGACTTGAGGTTGTAAAATTTTATTTTTTATATTTGTTTTGATTTGTTTAAATGAAGAAACAGTTGGAGTGCTTGTTTATAAAGTATGTTCATGTACTTCAATTTTGATACCTAAAAAGCGAATTTTGAATAAATAGTGGTAAGTTTGCAAGCTGTTTATTCCCTCAGTTTTGTTACAATTACCAATGACCAACCCTAAAAAAAAACTATTACTGCGTCTCAGTTTGCTCCTTGCTGTTATGCTTGGCCTAATAGTCCTTGCCAAATACACTCCTTTGGGGGTATATTTTGATTTGGAGGTTTTGCAGAGCATGGTACAAAAAGCAGGCAATTGGGGCGTATTGTTGTATTTACTTATCTTCTTGTTGGGTACTTTAATGAACGTACCGGGGGCTGTATTTGTTATATTTGCGGTGTTAACTTATGGTTGGAGCTGGGGAATTGTTTTGGCCTACAGTGGTGCCGTGGGCAATGCTTTAATCAATTTTTGGGTGGCTCGTTTTTTGGGTGGACAAAGCTTGTCGGAAATTGAAAATAAGCGTTTGCAGCAAGCACTATCTCGCATCGAAACCCATCCTATCCAGACCGTTTGTTGGTTGCGTGTATTTATGCTGCTGTCGCCACTAATCAATTATGCCTTGGCCTTGACCCCCATCAAAAGTCGCCAATTTTTGGTAGCCAATAGCATTGCCATGATTTTTCCCATGATGGTGATTTTGGGCGGAACATTTTTGGTGCAAAGTGCCTATTTTCAAGAGGTAATTGTCGTTTGGTTCAAAAATTTGTTTGCGTAAACAATTTTGCAATTGTCCGTTAAAATTCTTATCTTACTATACTGCTTTTTTTACGTTTATCAGCTATCCCTAACATGAACGAATCATTTGAACATAACAAGGAAAAACAACCTCGATACGTATTGGTGCGTATTGGTGGATTGATTGGCTTTTTGGTGTTGTCTATTTTATTGATAAAATACACCGTTATAGGCACTTGGTTGAGCTTGGAAAACTTACAATACATGGTTGCACAAGCAGGATTTTGGGGCTTTGTAGTCTTTGTAGGAATGTTTGTAACTTCTGCTGTATTGAATGTACCGGGGACAGCCTTTTTGCTATTAGCCATTTTGTTATTTGGCTATTGGGAGGGAGCATTATTGGCCTATATTGGAGCCTGTATTGGGGCTTGGGCCACGTTTGCTATTGGGCGCAAGGTAGGAGGCAAGGCACTTACTGAAGTGACCAACCCAACCATACGAAACCTGCTTGCAGAGGCCGAAACACGGCCTATCCGAACATTGATTATATTGCGAATTTTGGTGCAACTTTCTCCTGTGGTAGGCTATACCTTGGCCCTGACCAATATCAAGGAACGGCAGTATTTGGTGGGCAATTTGATAGGAATATTACTCCCTATTGTTGGATTGAGCTTGGGGATGTACTTTTTTGAAGATGGTATTCGGCATTTGTTTGGCTTAGAGGCATCTTTATCAGGATGATAAATTTGTTTTGTACACTTAACTTATTGAGAAATAAAAACACTATATTTGTTATCTTCAAAAACTGACATTAGGAACGATTTAGCACAATAAGGCGCACGTATTTTATATTTATGACCATCAAAGAATTGACACAACTACTAACTGATCCTAGCCAGCTCAATGATTGGAGTTATGAGGAATTGGATCAATTATTATTGCAATACCCCTATTGTAATGGTCTACGTATGTTGTTGCTTAAGAAATATAAAAATGACCGTCACATTGCCTTCAATCGCCACTTGATGCTGGCTTCTATGTATGCAGTCGATCGCGGACGTTTGTATGATTTTCTCAATGCCTCAGTGGTGGCCAATGCAGAAACCAAAGTTATTCCTTTAGCGGCCTCTGATACCCACCAAGAGCAACAAGTAATTTTGGTAGAGCCACCAGCCGTATACAGTCACAAAGTATCTGAAAACCCTCCCATTTTAGCCTTTCAAACCCCACTGACTGCACAAGATTTGGGCATGAAAGCCCCTGAACCAACGGAGGCCAGAGAGGAGTGGAGCACCATGCCTGTAGAAGAATGGCTAAACCATCCACCCGAAGAATCAGAAGGGGAAGCCCCAACAGATACAGATGACTTGGGCAAAAAACCATTCAAATTATCAAGAATACCTGTTTTTGATGAGAATATGTTTGATTTTTTGGAAGAAGAAGAAACAGCTTCTACCACCAAAGACAATCCTACTGAAACAACAGACGCTGTGGAGCAATCAAGAAGTGAGGAGACGGATGTGTTTGACTTTTTTATGCAGCAAACCGATAGCTTTCTGAAAAGCCTGAACGAACGCAAAGAGGCCAAAGTAGAGCGAGAATGGCAAGATTTGGAAGATGAGAGTACAACAGAAGATGATGCTGTAGTTTCAGAAACATTGGCGGAGTTGTTGGCTTCGCAAGGCCAAAATGCCAAGGCAATTAAAATGTATGCGGCCTTAAGTTTGAAGTTTCCCGAAAAAAGTCGTTTATTTGCAGACAAAATTGCCGCGTTGGAAGTGTAAATTCATTACAATATTATTTTTTGGAATTGCATTTTTATAATAGGCATGTTTTATACAAAAGAATACAATCTTCAATTGAGCTAAAAAAGATGCTGATTATCAGACCATTATTGTTGAAGATTAACATTCATCTATACAATTAGGACAATACCTGCTATTAGATATTGTCATTTATTAATACAAGAAAACATTACAAAATCATGGTTTTATTACTAACCATACTTATTGCCTTTATCTCTGTTTTATTGATTCTGGTAATTTTGGTACAGAATCCTAAAGGTGGTGGATTGAGTTCTTCTTTTGGTGGTAGTGCTGCTGCTAACCAAGTAATGGGAGCTGCTAATTCTGGTGACATGCTAGAACGTATTACTTGGGGCTTGGCTTCGGCCTTGTTGGGCTTGTGCTTGGTGACAGGTATTTTCTTCAAAGGTGGCCCAACAGAGACAGCGGGCGAGGAGATTAACACGACTAATACAACCACGCAGCAACCAACTACGCCTACTCCTGTTGACGTACCCATCGATTAATACGCAACGCAACGATAAATAATTGGAAGTAGTACTACTTTCTCAAAGCATAAAAGTTCGTCCTCTTACACCAGTTAGGAAGGGCGAATTTTTTGTTTGTCTATCAACCCAGTAACAGTTGAGTTTTACGGCAGATTGACAGTATTGCTAGTTAATAATGGTATCTTTGCCTAATATTTGACTGTAATGATAAATTGTAAGTAACATTGTAGTTGTTTAACCCTTATTTACAACAGGTAGAAAAAGATTATGGCTAGACGGAAAAGTGCTGAAAATGAGCGTCCTAAACTTAGCAAAGATGGATGGCTCAAGGCCAAACAAGTACTGGCTTACCTTCAACCTTACCAATGGTCCTTTATTGGAGGACTGTTCTTTTTGGTGGCAGGTAGCACTGTTTTTATGATATTTCCAGCAGCAGCAGGGGAGCTTATTGATATTGCCTTGGGGCAATCTAAGTGGGGCTACACCCTCAAGGATGTTGGTTTTGTATTGATGTTTATATTGATATTACAAGCCATGACTTCCTATTTTAGAGTGTTGTTGTTTGCCAATGTTAGCGAGCAAGGAATGGCAGATATTCGAAAAGCCCTCTATGAACGTCTAATTACACAACCCACTGCTTTTTTTGACCAAAATAGAGTAGGAGAACTCACCAGTAGAAGTACAGCAGATGTGCAGCAGTTGCAAGATGTTCTTTCTGTAACCTTGGCAGAACTCATTCGCCAAATTATTGTGCTGGTGGTGGGATTTGGCTACTTGGCTTGGATGGCT
Source organism: uncultured Aureispira sp. (assembly GCA_964445645.1). Classification (GTDB taxonomy): domain Bacteria; phylum Bacteroidota; class Bacteroidia; order Chitinophagales; family Saprospiraceae; genus Aureispira. The sequence continues at coordinate 7,094 of CAYULH010000052.1, forward strand.
CCCCAATTGTTGTTGGTGATGATTTCTACCTTTCCAGTGGTGATTATATTGGCCCTGTTTTTTGGTCGTTATATTCGCAAATTATCGAGAGATAGACAAGATAAACTGGCAACCACCAGCACTATTTTGGAAGAAACCCTACAAGCCATTTCTGTGGTCAAATCATTTACCAATGAGTGGTGGGAGCGTCGTCGCTACGGCAATGCTGTGACCGATGTGGTGACGATTTCCCTGCGTTTTGCCCGTGTACGTGGTTTGTTTATTGTTTTTATTATAACGGCCTTGTTTGGGGCTATGTTTTTTGTGTTGTGGTGGGGGGCTACCATGGTAGAATCTGGACAATTGCAATCGGGAGAATTGGTTACATTCATTACGCTAACAGCGATTATTGGTGGTGCTGTAGCCAGTTTGGGCGACTTTTATACCCAGATGTTGCGTGCTATTGGGGCTTCTGAACGCATTATGGAGCTGCTCAATGCTCCTACAGAAGTAAGCATTGACGAAGAATTGCCTCCTTTGTCCATCAAAGGAGATATTGTATTTGACCAAGTACAGTTCAGTTATCCAACTCGTCCAGAATTAACCATTCTCAATCAAGTAAGTCTCAATATTCATGCAGGCGAAAAAGTAGCCTTAGTAGGTGCTTCTGGTGGCGGAAAATCTACGATTGTAAAACTATTGCTGCGTCTTTATGAATTGCAGAGCGGCCAAATTAGGGTAGATGGCCAGTTGCTATCGGATTATAACATGTTGCAATTGCGCCAAAATATAGCGATTGTGCCACAAGATGTGATTTTGTTTGGGGGCAGTATTCGAGAGAATATTGCCTATGGAAAACAAGATGCCACAGAGCAAGAGCTGATTGAAGCCTCCAAACAGGCCAATGCTTGGGAATTTATACAAGGATTTCCAGAGGGGTTGGATACCATTGTGGGGGATAGAGGCGTGCAGTTATCAGGCGGACAACGCCAACGTATAGCCATAGCTCGTGCTTTGCTCAAGGATCCAGCTATCCTGTTGTTGGATGAAGCCACTTCTGCGTTGGATGCAGAATCGGAGCGTGTGGTTCAGGAGGCACTCAATCGTTTGATGCAAGGCCGAACATCTATTATTATAGCCCATCGTTTGGCAACTGTACGAGATGTGGATTGTATTTATGTATTGGAACATGGCAAAATTGTAGAGCAAGGAAAGCACGAACAATTGGTGGCCAAGGAAGAAGGCATTTACAATCAATTGGCTAAATTGCAGTTTAGTTAGGTTCTGATAGCAAACAGCTTAACCTTATGGCAGCATGGCAATTTTAGATGACTTTCTGACAAGGACAAAGAGCAAAGTATATACAGCCGAAAACAAGCCGCTGTTTTTAATCAAAGCCTTATTGGGTTTTATTGCTGCCACGCATCTGTTGATGTTGCCTCGGTTTGTAGCCGAAACAGATTGGGAAGTACTGCATTCGCTTATGTTGTTTTTGTGGCTGACACTAGGGGCAATAGCAACGGTGTTGAGTTATGGGGCTTTTTTGGTGGTGATGGGGTTGTGGTTTTTTTTAGGAGATTATGTAGAAAAATTTTTGCAAGTCTATGTGTTGTCTGATTGGTTTAAGCAAGGCATGGGAACGGCTTGGGCCAGTGTCTGGGGGCTATGTTTGGTGGGATTGCCAGTGCTGTTTATGGGGGCGTTGTTGGCTTGGAATACGTGGAGTGAGGCAGAACAAGAGGCGTTAGAAAATAAGGAAGAGTAGCGTTTTTAATATTATAAACAATAGCATGTTATACATTATTCCTACGCCTGTAGGCAATTTAGAGGACATTACCCTTCGTGCCTTGCGTCTGCTCAAGGAGGTAGATGTGATTTTGGCCGAAGATACCCGCACATCCAAAAAACTATTGCAGCATTATGAGATAAGTACGCCCCTCAGGGCGCACCATGCCCACAACGAAAATCAGGCTGCTGCTGGCTTGGTACAAGAGTTGGCTGCAGGAAGCACCATGGCCTTGGTTTCGGATGCAGGCACACCAGGGATTTCTGACCCCGGATTTTCGCTGGTAAGGGCTTGCGTAGAAGCAGGCATTCGGGTAGAATGTTTGCCCGGTGCTACGGCCATTATTCCAGCTTTGGTAGGTTCTGGATTGCCTTGCAATCGGTTTTATTTTGAAGGCTTTTTGCCTCACAAAAAAGGCCGCCAAACACGATTGGAGTATCTAGCGGAATTATCTTGTACGGTAGCGTTGTATGAGTCGCCCCATCGTTTGGGCAAGTGCTTGCAGCAATTGGCAGCGCATTGTGGTGGCGAGCGTCAAGCAGTGGTATGCCGAGAGCTATCCAAGCTTTATGAAGAATATGCCAGAGGCACACTAGCCGAATTGGTGGAACAAGTAGCCACCAATAAATTGAAGGCAAAAGGAGAAATTGTTATTGTAATAGCAGGCAAGGAGAAACAGAAAAAAAATAAGAATCGGTATAGTAGGGGCGTATAGCATACGCCCTACTTATACCGATATATAGCATACGCCCTACTTATACCGACCTATAGCATACGCCCTACTTATACCGATATATAGCATACGCCCCTACCAAAAAATGTGGTTATCGGCTGGCTCCATTATTTTTCTTGCGTGCAATATTAGCAGAGGCTCTGTTTTGCTTGCGGTTGATTTGGGCACGCTCTCTTCTAGTTACCACCCCATCAGCTTTAGCTGCTTTTTTGGTGTTTTGGATGTGGCGTTGTTGGGCCGCTAGTTGTTTGGTTTCTTTGCCAGTCAGTTCGCCATTATTAACTCCATGAGCAATACGAGTGGTTTGGGTAACTTGTCTTTTTCTTACTTTTCTTTTGGTGGTTTGCGCTTCTGCACTATTCATTCCTATCATCAAACCAATTACAATCAAAACAAAAAATTTCATACGACTTATTTTTTATAGTACTGCGTAGATTTGTATAAAAATGGTCTAATCTACGAAGTGTGATTTATGAATAATCGAGCTAATTGTTATGCTTCGTTTGCTTTTTAGACCACCTGTTTTGAGAGAAGTTTAATGAGGGATTAATTTTTTTTGAAAATTTTATAGAAGCTCTATGCTATGAACAAGTCTTTCTTGACCATCCTCTGATCCCTGCATCAAATCAAACCCAAATTTTTCACGCACAGCTTCACTAGAAAGCGGCTCATACGTTACTTTGACCGATTTGCCAACAAATTGGGGGTCAAGAATGAGACTAATATCTTCATCTTGAATGATTAGTCGCTCGGGCGCATTGTTCCCTGTAATTATAATTTCGTCAAAATGATTGGTGTGAATAGTCTTGTATACATAAAAGAAATCCAGCACTTCATCTTCTACTTGAATGCTCAAGTAGCACTCACTTTCTATTCCAAAACCCTCTTTGAGTGTGCCTGTAATCACTTGAAGATTTTGGTTCATTGGATTAGGAGCGGCACTGCTTTCTGGCATTTGTCTAGCCATAGCAGGAGGCGGTGTCGAATCTTGTGGCTCAACGGTTGTTGTAGTTGTTGTGTTTTTTTGTTTGACTTCATTACAAGCCGCAAAAAATAAAATCGTTAGCAATAAAAAAAATGTTTTCATGGTATGCAGTTGTTTAAGACTTGAAAGGGCGTTTACCACCCAAAAAAACAGTATAATTAGGTACTTCTAAAAAACGTTCTAATGGCCAAATTACTGCTTTGCCATTTTCTCTAGCCAAATGAATAGCTTGGTGCTGGTCAATTGCCATGCCTACATGCGCTCCCCAAGGATTGTTGGTTTTATTCCAAAACAAAATATCAAAAGGCTCAATACTACTCGTTGGAAACGTGTGTATTTGGTCGGCCCAAAGCTCGCTCGATCTAAAATCGGGCAGCATCGGATAGCCAAAATGAGCCAGCAATTGGTAAACAAAAACTTGGCAATTGGCACCCGCTCTAAAATCACCCAATTGGGGAGCACCCGGATAACAGCTCCCCTTATAAGGAATGTCAAAAAAATAATCGGGAATAACTAAAGCCATAGAATTAACTTAAATTTTTAGAGATCATCAAGGTAGCTTTCAAAAAATCATCTATATCGCCATCTAGTACCCGTTTGATGTTGTGCGTGAGGTGATTGGAGCGATGATCCTTGATTCTGCGGTCGTCCAACACATAAGAGCGAATTTGAGAACCCCATTCTGTTTTCATCTTGCCCTCTTCAATTTCAGCTTTGGCTGCATTTTGTTTCTCAATTTCCAATTGATACAATTGAGACTTAAGCATTTTGATGGCTTTTTCTTTGTTCTTGTGCTGCGAACGTTGCTCTTGGCATTCTACCACTAGGCCAGAGGGCAAATGGCGAAGGCGTACAGCCGATTCGGTTTTGTTGACGTGTTGGCCCCCAGCACCACTAGCCCGAAAGGTGTCCCATTCCAAGTCTGCTGGATTGACTTCTATCTCTATGCTGTCGTCTACCATAGGAAAAACAAAAACAGAGGCAAAGGTAGTTTGACGTTTGTTTTGGGCATTAAAAGGACTAGGACGTACCAAACGATGCACCCCATTTTCGCCTTTGAGCCATCCATAGACATGCTCCCCAATAATTTCTATAGTAGCGGATTTTATACCTGCAATATCACCTGCCTGATAATCGAGTTGTTTGATGGTATGCCCCGATTTTTCGGCCCACATGGTATACATACGCAACAGCATACTGGCCCAATCACAACTCTCGGTGCCGCCTGCTCCCACATGTACTTTGAGTAGGCAGTTGAGCCTGTCCTCTGCTTGGTTGAGGGTAGAACTAAACTCTAAGTCTTCTAACAAGGTTTGGGTTTGTTGATATTGCTGCTCCACTTCTTTCTCCTCCACTTCACCTGCCTCAAAAAAATCATACAATACTTCCAAATCATCTACTGCTTGGGCAGCCGCATCAAATTGCTTGAGCAGGGCTTCTTTTTCTCCTACACTTTTGAGAATTCTTTCTGCGCGTTGAGGATCGGACCAAAATTCGGGGTCATAAGTGTGTTTTTTTTCTTCCTCTGTTTGAGAACGTACATTAGTAATGTCAAAGATACCTCCCCAATATGCCCAACTGGCCTTGAAGTTCTTTGAATTGATCGGTAGTCATAGCGATTTTATTATTATGCTTTACAAAATGCTTTCTTTGCTAAAGGTTAGTGCTGTAGATTTAAAGAGCAATTTAAATTATAGTGTCACGGATATGACCTAATTAGCAAGTGAAAAAGTGTTTTATATCTGTTTGATTATCAATTTGTTGCAATAAACGATGTTTTTTAGGAAACTTTATCTGTGCATGTATTTAAAACTTATTTTAGTTTAAATGATTGATATTCATGTAAATATAATTGTATTATAAAGTAATGTGTGAAAAAAGAGGGTATAAAAATTAAAGGTTTGATTAAATGCTCTTCTTCTACTGCAATAATAAGGAATTCAGGAATTAATTTATCGTTTTTAATAAAAATCAGTTAATTTAGAGTGATTGAGTTTTATTTTAGAAGTGAGGTAGCTCTACCTTATTCTTAATTACAAGAAGAAGACTAGAAAGATAATATATGCGCTCTACAATTGTGTGGTTAATTATAGGAATATTAACGAATACCACTTGTGTATTAGCACAACGCCAACAGTTTAAAATTATAGATCAAGATGCCATTTTTTTTGGTTCTGGCTCTGATAAGGTAACACCACAGCAGGTCAAAAGAATGAAAGCTTTGGCTGCAGTGCTCAAGGAGTCCTCTGATAGAACAGCTTGGATTCAGGCGCACACAGATTCTTTGGGGAGTTATGACTTTAACTTAGAATTATCTGACCGTCGGGCACAATCTGTATACAAGCTACTGGCAGGTGCAGGGGTAGATACTGCTCAATTGAAAATTTCTTCTTATGGAGAATTTGTACCGTATAAAAATAACCGAACTTCAGATGGGCGTGCCTTTAATAGACGGGTGAGTATTGACGTGGTAGAACCTTATGTTCCACCCACTATAGAAGAACTACAATGCAAAATTTCGGGACAGGTCATAGATGCCAAAACCCAAGAACCCTTAGAAACCATTGTGGTGTTTAATTCCTTGGCAGGGCAAGATACCATCAATACAGATAGTGACGGAAAGTATGAATACACGATGCTTAAGGAAACCAATGTAGAAGTGCGGGCTTATGCCAAAGAACATTTTTTTGTGGCCAAATTGGCTACTACCAAACTCGGTCAAGAAGCTGTTGTTAATTTTTCTCTAGAACGTGCCGTAGTAGGGAGCAAAATGGCGTTGAGCAATTTGTTCTTTAGAAGTGGTACGCCTCTGTTGAAATCTGCTTCTCTAAAAGCATTGGATGGCGTGGTGGGTTTCTTGAACCTCAATGATAATTTGACCATTGAAATAGGAGGACATATCAACAAACCCAATTATCCACCTGTACTCGAAAACACTTCTTCCTTCAAACTGTCAGAGGCTCGTGCCAAAGTGGTGTATGATTATTTAATAGAACAAGGTATTGATCCCAAACGATTGGAATACAAGGGCTATGGTAATTCAGAAATGATTCACCCAATGGCTGACAATCCTATACAAGAGCAACGGAATCGCCGAGTTGAATTAAAAATAACAGGCGAATAATACAAGCTACTTTTTCATTTTTTATCGCTTTAAATTATCTTTTATATTGTTGTTAGAACATTGCCAAACAGCTGAACAGCACTTTGTATATCTCCGAACAGTACTGGGCAAATTGTATGAGGCACGCGAAGCCAATACCATTGCAAACTATCTTTTTGAAGACTTATTTCAACCCATTACACCAAAATCAGCACAACATCAATGGTCAGCTCAAGAAAAAGTATTGTTGGAACGTGTCGTAAAAGAGTTGCGGCAGTATCGTCCTTGGCAGTACATTGTGGGGCGTACAGAGTTTTATGGCTTGCCCTTCTATGTAGATGAGTCTGTACTGATTCCAAGACCAGAAACAGAAGAGCTGGTGTATTTTATCATCCAAGAACACCAACACCAAGCACCAACTATTCTGGATGTAGGTACGGGCAGTGGCTGTATAGCTGTAAGCCTCCAAAAAAAAATCCCCACTGCTAAAGTCACCGCCATAGAGGTCAGCCCCCAAGCACTGGCTTTGGCTCAAAAGAATGCTGAAGCCAATGGGGTAGAAGTGCATTACCAACAACTCAATATCTTAGAACCCACAGCTACCCAAACATTGCCTCTGTATGACATTATTGTAAGCAATCCGCCTTATATTCTTTCAGCCGACCAAGCACAGATGCACGCCAATGTGCTAGAACACGAACCGCACCTAGCACTGTTTGTGACCAATGAAGACCCACTGCAGTTTTATAAGGTATTGGCCGATTTGGGAAGAGCCAAATTGCACAACAATGGTTGGTTGTATGTAGAAATTCACGAGGCATTTGGGGCAGAAGTATTGGCCTGTTTTCAACAAAAAAACTACAAAAACTGCCAAATCATTCAGGATATGTATGGCAAGGATCGAATGGTAATGGCTCAGAGGTAGACCTTTTAAAAGAGAACAGGACAATGAGCTTTTTATTATGAAAAATTTAAGACTCAAAAATAACATTGAGCCTAAAATTTGTAGAGCGTGGTAAGGTTAGCCTATTGCCCATTTCTAACAACGATTTTTTTAGTATTAAAATACAAGTATCTTTTTATGAGATTAATAACAACAATGATAGGAATTGCCCTATTAGCAATGGCATGCAGCTCCCCCAAAGCTCAAGAAAACAAAGTATCGAGCAATAATGAAACAAATCCTAAGGCGGTGGAAGTATCCAAACATTCTAGAAAGGATTTGCGTGAATTGAGCAAAGCTTATTTTGCTAGTGGCTGTTTTTGGTGTGTGGAGGCTATTTTTGAATCGGTTAGAGGCGTAGAAGAAGCCGTGTCTGGTTATGCAGGGGGCAAGGAGGAAAACCCTACTTACAGACAGGTGAGTGCAGGTGCTACAGGGCATACAGAGGCCGTAGAGGTTTATTATGATCCAGCGGTAGTGAGTTATGAAACCTTGGTAAAGGTCTATTATGGCTCGCATGATCCTACTACTGTCAATGGGCAAGCCCCTGATTTTGGTACCCAGTATCGTTCTATGATTTTGTATACCAATGATAAGGAAAAGCAAATTGCCACCAAGTTTAAGCAAGATTTGGAAGCCTCTGGACAATACAGCAAGCCTATTGCCACACAAATAGAGCCACTGACCAAATTTTGGCCGGCCGAGGATTATCATCAAGATTTTGAACGCCTCAATCCCAATCAATCCTATGTGCGTAATGTGTCTATTCCACGCCTCAATCGTTTCAAGAAGAAATTTCCAGAGTTGCTAAAAAAAGATGCACACCACTAAAAATCGGTATTGCTCATCCAATTGGGGAAAAAGGCATCTGGAAAGTGTTGAATAGCAACATTTGGTTCTATAATAATGGCGATAACATCAAAGCGAAATTCTTGTTCGTGTTCGATTTGATACATGTATTCGGTGGCCAAATCATAGAGCAATTGCTGTTTTTTGGGGGTTACGGCTAGTTCGGGTGGCCCAAAAGTAGCTTTTTGGCGTGTTTTGACTTCTACAAACACCAATGCCTCCTGATCATAAGCAATAATATCTACTTCTGCTTTTCCCCATTGCCAATTTTGGGCAACAAGGGTATAGTTCAAATCTTGTAGATACTCTTGTGCCAACTGTTCGCCCAAACTCCCTAAATCATTGTGGTTAGCCATAAAAATATAGTATATTGCAGCGTTACATAAAACTGTCCAAATGCGTTTCTTGTTCTCAACAAAGAACAAAAGACAAGATATAAAATTATTTGGTTTGTTGAAATGATTGACCACAGCGGTTTGTATTTCATTAATGATAGAATAACCAACTATATACACCTAAAAATTGAGAAAAGTTATGATGAATGTTTTTATCCAAGAATTTCCTAAGCAACTCAAAACAGCTATGGAGATTGGAAAACAAGCAAAATTTACAAAGCATAGTGCTCCTATTCATAATATTGTAGTATTGGGAATGGGTGGTTCTGGTATTGGTGGAGAATTTGTATCCGAATTTGTACAAGCAACTTGTTCGGTGCCAATGCTCTCTTGCAAGGGCTATGTATTGCCGGCTTATGTCAATGCCAATTCCTTGGTCATTGCTTCTTCTTATTCTGGCAATACAGAAGAAACCCTGAGCACTTTTGAGCAAGCTCGTGAGCGTGGTGCCAAAATTGTTTGCATCTCGTCTGGAGGTAAATTAATAGAATTGGCAAAAGAACTAGGGTTGGATTATGTACAAGTACCCAATTCGGGGCAGCCACCTAGAACTTGTTTGGGCTATTCCTTTGTACAACAATTGTACATTCTTAATTTCTTTGGTTTTGCTCCTGATAGCTGTTTGGTCGATTTGGAAAAATCTATTGCATTATTAGAACAAAAACAAGAAGCAATGCACACACAGGCCAAGCAATTGGCCCGCAAATTTGAAGGACGTTATCCTATTATTTATGCGACCGAACGTATGTCTGCTGTGGCTTTACGCTTCCGCCAACAACTCAACGAAAATGCCAAACTCTTGGCTTCACACCACACGGTGCCTGAGATGAACCACAATGAATTGGTGGGTTGGACCAAACAACCCCATGCCTTTGGGGTTATTGTTTTTGCCAGTGCAGACGACCACAAACGCAACCAAAAGCGTCTGGAAATCAACAAAGAAATTATGGCCAAAGTAACCGATGTAGTGGTACAGGTAGATTGTGTAGGCGATAGCCTTATTGAACAAGCGATGTATGGCGTACATGTTGGAGATTGGTTGACTTATGAAATAGCTATGGCTCGTGGTGTAGATTCTATTGAGGTAGATGTAATTGACTACTTAAAAAGTGAATTGGCTGCTGCTGCTTTGAGCTAAATCAGTAGATTATGGGAAAAGAAATTTTCTATAAAGACTTGGGCTTGGTGCCTTATCAACAGGCGTGGGATTTGCAAACACGCCTGTTTGAACAAGTCATTGAACGCAAAATGCACAATAGAAAAGTAGAAGCATCCGAACAACACAACCAGTTTCATTACTTGCTATTTTGTGAGCATCCCCATGTATATACCTTGGGTAGAAATGGCAAGGAAAGCCACTTACTGTTGGACGAGGCAGGTTTGGCCGAAAAAGATGCTACCTTCTTCAAAATCAATAGAGGAGGCGATATTACTTATCATGGTTATGGTCAGGTCGTAGGCTATCCTATTTTGGATATGGATGAGTTTTTTACAGATATAGCACGCTATGTGCGTATTTTGGAAGAAACGGTCATTCGTATGCTCACGGCTTATGGCATTGAGGGAACTCGTATCAAAGGGCTTTCTGGGGTATGGATTGAGGCAGAAACAGAACGTGCACGCAAGATTTGTGCAGTAGGCGTACACTTGAGCCGTTGGACCACCATGCACGGTTTTGCTCTAAATGTAAATACGGACTTGACCTATTTTGAGTACATTGTACCTTGTGGTATTGATGACAAGGCCGTTACGTCTATGCAAAAGGAATTGGGCAGAGCAGTAGATATGGAAGCGGTGAAGGCAGCACTCAAGCAGCATTTTGCAGAATTGATGGGGGCACATTACAGCCCCGACCAATCTAAATAATACTAAACAACATGAAAAAGGATATTCCTGTAAGAAAGGTGACGGGTATAGCTATTGCAGCATTGCCTAGTGTCGAAGATGAGAATTTTTGGGATGTTTATCTCTTAAATCTCAAAGACCACGACATCAAAAATGTATTGATTAGTTCTCGTGGATATGGGCTTATAGATGGCGAAAAGCGAGAAACCACCCAATTGCGTTATTTTTATGAAATAGTGGGCCCAGAAATGGCTGTAAAAATTGAACCATTGGATTCCAAGCTTTTTCAATTGGCTAATGAATACTGGATTAGTTTTAATGCCGATGGTTTTATGTATGATAAAAAATATGTTTTTGTGGCTGGGAGCTTTATGGAAGAGCATTTTACCACCATTCCCATTATCGAACGCAAGGGGATTATGATAAAATAGGAGGAAGCTAAAATAACAAAGAAGTTGTTCAACCATTGGCAAACAACTTCTCCAAATAAGAGGGTAGGCAACTAACCCTCTATTTTTTTCTAGCAACAGCACTATTCTGTTTTTACAAATACCAAATCAAAATTTTTGACAGCCCCGCCCAATTCTACATCAAAAGAAACGTGCAAGTGTTGGTCGTCTACTTCCTTTACCAATAGTTTGAATTTTTCATTCACTATCACCGTTTTCTCCTCAATGACATAAGGTTCTGTTGTCGAAAAACCCGGCATCATATCACCTAGCAGTTCGTTGTTAAATTCTGTTTCTGTAAAGGAAAAAACTAACCCCTTAAGCAAATCCATTGCTGAATCTCCGTCAATAGTGCCTTTTTCAAACAACCAACTGCCTTCTAGTTGGCTGGTTTCTAAAGCAGGTGTAGCGGTATCACAAGCTTGTAGGCATAACAAAAGAGAAAGTATGAGCAAAAGAGATTTGCTAGTAATAAGTATCGTTGAATTCATAAGTATAGTAGATTAAGTGTCTAAGTTTCTAGATGTTGGTCATGAATGAATAATACAATATTTATTGAAAAATATGGTTTCTAAGCACTTTTTTTTCTTTTAATCAACAATATAATCATTCAATAGGATAACCCACCTTGAACAATTTATTTTTTTGAAGCTTGCTGGTGGCTCTATACTTAATGCCAACAAAAATTTGGGTAGAGGTACTAAAGAATACCCAGCCTATGAGCAAGCCCAAAAATATGCCGCTGCCCAACAATACAAAGAAAAAATTACAAAAAATGTGGGTAAGTTTAGAAATGCCCAACTCCTTATGAAGCACATAAGTTAGTTTGCCAATGCCAATAATATCCTAATAAAAAGTCAGTTATAGTTCTTATTATCTTGCTTGTAAAGGGGAAATTAAGGCCAAACCAAATAAAATTTTCTAAAAAACGAAAAAATGTATTCCTACAAGCTAGATTGTTGTATATTTGTTGCTCCAAGAATTACTAGACAAACCCTTCATACGACCAAACTGCAAGGACGTATGAAACATCAATTATCAATTACAATAACAACAAACGCATGTCAGGACATCATAAATTAGATAAGATTGACTTAAAAATCTTAAAGATACTTCAGGACAATAGTAAAATTACCAATCTAGATTTATCTAAGAAAATTGGTTTGTCGCCAGCACCAACCTTAGAACGTGTCAAAAAATTAGAAAGCTCAGGAATTATACAAAGTTATCATGCCCAAGTCAGTGCCCAAGTAATTGGCCTTAGTGTTAAGACTTTTGTATTGGTTTCATTAGCTTGGCAAAAAGAAAATGCCTTGGAGAATTTTATTGCTAAGGTCAATGAAATTGAAGAAATTGTAGAGTGTTACATCATTACAGGAGAGGCTGATTTCTTGATGTCTTTGGTGTGCAAAGATATTCCAACTTATGAGCAGTTGTTGTTCAAGACGCTTTCCAAAATTGAAGAAATTGAGCGTCTAAAAACACTCATGACCTTATCTACGGTAAAAGATTCCAAAGTATTGCCCTTTGATTATGAAACGGTACCTTTTCAGAGTTAGGCCATACACTCCTCACTATAAATAAAAAACCTTGTTTGAGACAATCAAACAAGGTTTTTTTATGCAAATAGCTCAAAAAAGCAGTGACACACTATTTGGGTGTGCCACTGCTTAAATATTTATCGAATCAAGGTCATTTCACCTTTGATTTGTCGTTCTTCAGGTTCGCTTGCACGTTTGTAGGTAATAATATAAATATAGACCTCGGCAGGTTGCGGCACCCCTTGGTAAGTACCGTCCCAGCCATCGCCATGATTGGCATCACCATTGTAAACCACTTGCCCCCAGCGATTAAAAATACGGAAGCTGGTCACTTCCTCATCTGCCAAGAAAGTTGGGCGGAAGAAATCATTAACCCCATCGTTATTGGGGGTAAAGGCATCAGGAACGCCATTAAAGGGTTGTTCTACAGTTACCATCACGGTATCTACCGCTGTACAAGTCGTATCACCTGTAGTAGCTGATGCTGTAACAATGTACCAATAATCACCTGATGGGTCAGGGGAGGCCGTAGTAGTAGCCAAGTTGGCATTAGCAATATTAGCATTTCCAGTAACAGGATCGGCAACACTTGTCCATACATAATCAAAGCTGCTGCTGCCTGCAATTAAGGTGACAGTGGTGTTGAGTGGAACACTAACTTGGCGTGTGCCTGCTGTTTGTACGGCTGCATTCAGAGTAGGTACGGTTGGTGCTATAATCTCTACAGTAGCAGAATCAACACAGCCAAAAGAATTGGTCACTACCACTGTATAGCTGCCTGCTGCTAGGTTGGTTACACTGCTATCCGTGCTGCCATTGCTCCAAGCAAAGGTAGCCGCAGGATCGGTAGAACCAGCGGTTAATGCGCCTGTTGCTTGCCCATTACAAGCCGTAATCAAATTGAGGGTATCTACGCTTACATCAGCCGATAAGGCTTGATTGAGCGTAAAAGGCCCAGCCGTACCTGTACAGCTATTGGCATCTGTAACAGTAACAGAGAAAGAGCCAGCCGTGGCAGAAGATAAATTGGAACTAGTGCTTCCGTCAGACCAAGCATAAGTGTAAGGCAGCGTGCCACCAGAAGTATTGATAGTAATTTGCCCCAATGCCGTAAAGCCACAAGGAATGTCTTGAACGTTATCCAAGGAAACAGCTACAGGGGCCACTGCTACCAAATCAATGGTATCGACGATGGCACAGCCATTAAACCCATCGGTTACAGTTACAAAAACGGTTAAATTGGTATTGGCCGCCAAAACAAATTGAGCCGTATCAGTCAAACTGCTAGAGGCTGCGCCCCAATTGTAATTATAAATTCCAGCAGAAGCACCACTAGCATTTAAACGTACAATAATAGGATCACCAGCACAACCCGTTTCAATGCTATCACTCACCACCAAATTGGTAGTGGGAACAATGGTATCTTGTATGGTAACAAAACAACCATTAACATCGGTTACGGTAAGGCTATAAACGCCCTCAGAGACACCACTCAAATCTTGATTGGTTGTGCCATTGCTCCAGAGATAGCTTAGGGTGCCCAAGCCACCTATAGCGGTTACATCAATACCACCATTGGCCTGACCAGCACAACCATTATTGGTTACATTATCTACATTTACTACAATAGGGTTGGGAACATTCAGAATCACTTGCCCCATAGCTGTACAGCCATTACTGTCGGCAACCGTCACCATATAACTACCATCATTGAGATTGGTTAGCGTATCGGTGGTTGCGCCATTGCTCCAATTGTAGCTGTAGGTGCCGCCTGTTCCGCCTGTGGTAGAAACCGCAATATACCCATCAGCAGAACCACTACAAGTTGGATTGCTAGAACTATCTACATTGAGAATAAGCGGAGTAGGTTCGGTGAGTTGTATGGTTTGAGAATCAATACACACGGTAGAAGAAATGCCTCCTCCTTGGACTCCAAGAACAACTACAGAATCAATAGCTACCGAAGGATCGGTGCCGATACCATCATCATTATTGGTCCATTGAAGGCCAATTTGTACGGCTGCTTGGTTGTCACAACTAGCAGGCAGATTGGCCGTGTAGCGTGTCCACTGCCCTTGCCCAGTCGGGCAATTAACCGACTTGATACTAGGCGTAAGCAATTGCCAGCCCGAACCGTTATTGTACCATACACTCGCATTATCATTCAAACCATCCCCCAAAGAGATATAATTGAATGTTACACTTAGGTTGGCCGCTCCAATACTAGAAAAAGCAGGGGATTCGGCGCGCATATTGGTTTCAGGACAAGTCAAGAAAGGACAGAAACCTCCAGCATCATAAGCTGCACCTGTAAAAAGACCAATAACAGAAGTAATGTGTAAGGTTTGGTTGGGGCCGCCTGCTGCACCACAATTGCCTACCGCCTGACCAGCTTCGTCACTGCTTACCGTCCAGAAATTGTTATCAGCGCCATTGGTGCCTGTAGGAACATTGAGGTTCCAGTTGTGTACGCCATCAAAAGCCTCTTGGTACAAGGGAACAGTAGTAGGAGGAAGGGTAGTATTAATACTATCAGAAACCACTAAGGTATAATTGCCTGCGGGCAAATTGCAAATCTGAGTGGTATCTATTTGTCCTGTAGACCAAGCCAAGCCCCAGTTGTTATTGCCACTACCACCCGTCACTACTGCACTAATACAACCAGTACTATCTCCATTACAAAGCGGATTGGTTGGCGTGAGCGTAATATTGATAGCTGGATTGTTGGTACAAGAAGGATTGAGGGTCGTACAAGTATTGCTGCCAGCAGGGCTGATAGGGCAAAGACTTCCAGAATTGGAATTGCCACGTACCAAAACGGTGTAGCTGGTATTAGACATCAGACCCGTCACCGTTGCACTAAAGGTATTGCCTGCATTAATCCAAGTAGCACCACCATCTATACTATACTCATAAAACCCTGTTGGGGGCAACCCTATATCTGACCAGCTAAAGCTAATACTAGTAAGATTGGCACTGTCACAACTGACTACGGGAGTAGACAAGGCACTAATAACAGCTACTTCTATAGTATCTGTATAAATACACGTATTGTCTGTGGCCTGTACGACATAACTTGTAGTGGTATTGGGTGTAGCAATAGGGCTTCTCGCAGTAGCATTGCTCAAGGTGGCAGCAGGAGTCCAATTGTAGAACGGCCCATTGTTTCTAGGCGCAAAACGATAAGCATCATTGGTAGCTGTCCATGCTTGACCATTTCTACCAGGAGACGCAAAACCAATACTTCCATTGGCATTCTCAATACCTTGGGTATGAATACCAAAAGCATCGGGCTGGGTAGTAGTGTGTATTTCTATAATATTGCTGGTTTCGTATAATAATGCTTGGACCGTTACAGGGTCTGTATTGGGGCCAGGAAAATGTGATATAGCATTATAATTGACTACCAAAATTCTATTGGGGGCAGTTCCTACTGTAAAATATTCTAAGGCACTACCTGTCACATTCAAATCGTTCCAAGCCAAAGCAATCAGATTATTGGGATCAAACCCAAAATTGGTAGGAATCACATCCCCACTACAACAGCCATCATCTGCATTCAGGTCAAAACTTATAAAGCCATTGGTACTCATTATAAACTGCGTATAAGTATTGCAGAAGAAGTCAAAGGAGAAACCAATAGGCAGAGGCGCACTGACACCATCATCTGGATTGGGTGTAAAGGTGGTTACCAATGTTCCTGTACCCGTAATAGGGGCATAAGGAATAGCCGTTACTTCGTAATCATCACAAACAGGCGTAGTTAGACTATCGGAGAAAATGACACCCAAAGTACTAGGATCACCTGCACAAACCGAATCGGGCAGGGCGGTAGCGGTCATGGTCAAATCACTAAAACGCAACACCATCGTATCAGACATGGGGCATAAGCTTCCATAGTTATAATCCACCACCAAGACAATAGAATCATTGGAACTGCTGCTACTGGCAGGAGGAATAGTAACCGTTGGACGTGAACTAGTAGTACTAGAAAAAGTAATTGGTGTACCACTCAATTGTCGCCAAGCATAGGAGGAACTTCCCAAGACGGTACTCGGGATAGAGTCTGTTGGGATTTGTATTTGTTGACCGGGGCAGATGTTTTGATCACTCAGATTGACTCCCGGAACAATCACTTGCACATTCAACAAATCAAAACAAGCACTATCGGAGACCCCTCCTGTAAAAATACTATTTCGCAAACCAAGCGTGAAGTCATTGACACCAATTTCGCCCGTGGTAGGAGTAATCAAACCAAAAACATCCAAAGAATCGAAGTTAGTAGGCGCATTGGGATTGATGGATAGAACAGTATTATTGGCAAAAACATTATTAACCGTTGTAAAAGGCGCATACAGCCCCAAGGTATCGTTCAAATTGCTACTAGCAGACACCCGAAAACCCAAGGTATTGTTAGGACAAACTACAAATTGATTGATGCCATTGGTGGTATCTGTAAAATAACCCATATTACCAGCAGCAGCAGGAAGGGTGTCTATCGTAAATGGAATATCACAAGGACAAGCTACAGAACCTGTACCAGTATTGAATGTACTAAAAATATTGGTAGCTGTATTGGTATAGTTGGTTACCATAAGAATATAAACTTCACCACTCACAGCACTAGGAATAGACACCGGCTCTTGCCCTCCAATACTGTAGCTACAATCGGCCACATCACCCCAAATGCCCCCTTGGCCCATAGAGTCACAAGCCAATTGTGCGGCATTGATATTGGCAAAAGGCCCCCACAAAATAAAATCAATATCCAGATTGCTGGTATTGTCCAAGATAAAATCAATACTACCTGTTTGGTCAATGGTGAGCGAAAAATAACTTGGGTTGCCCTGTGTACCCAAACAATCATAATTGGGCCCAGCAGGAGCCTGAGGGCCACTGCCAGCTCCCGTACCATCAAAATTGGCAGGATATTGAGCAATTCCATTACAAAATGGACTCAAATAAGCATCTCCACAGTTGAGTGCTTGTGCTTGGAGCCATCCACTCATTGCCAAAAAGAGCAACAGGCTTATACTAAAAGATAATTTCATAATTCAGAGAATTGTAGAATTGTTGTGCTAACCCAATAAAAATGTAAATCAACAACTCCAATGAGAAAACTCAGTTTACTATACGAGTTTCCAAAAATAAGATCGTTTGCGAGTTGTTTACTCTTTGGCCTTTTTGGCATCCAATTCTGCCTGTTGAGCCTCTACAGCTTCTGCTTTTTTGAGTGCTGCCAGATTGAGCTTTAACGCTTGATGATATTTTTGTAATAAAGGTTTATCTACAGGGCTTGCCTGTTGCAATGTTTTTATAGTGTTTAATAACTGCGTTTGCTTGACCAATAAATCCGACTTGGACACTTCTTGGTACGCAGAAGCAGTAGCATTGACCTTGGCTTTTTGGGCACAACTGCTGCAAGCATGGTGCTCTTGAGCTTGCTGTATAGCCAGTGCATCTAAGTCAATTATTTGTGCTTGCGGTGCGTGTTGTTGCAGTTGTTGTAAGGCTTGCTGGTGTTGTGTTTGGGCAACTGAATTGGAGGGAGATTGCCCTATACAGAACACAGGAAACATACAAAAAAGGATAAGTATTGTACGCATACTAATAATGTATAAAAATGAAAAAATAGAGTAGGGTAAATGTAAGATAGTTTGTTAATAATAATTTAACTACTAAGAAACACAATAATACTATAAATAATAAAAAAATAAGACTGGAACACCAAGGATTTGGCATTAGAGTTCTATTTGAATAAAATTACTGTTAACAAAAAGTTAGCAACTTAGACCTTGCTTTTGCCAAAAAACCGCTAATTTCGGCCGCTAGAGTTTCTATTTAAATTTTAAATAAAATAGGAAAGTATAACTAATTGCTGTTCTTAGGCAGCTTATTTATTCTGAACTTACAGAAAAATAGAATTTAAGCAAAATTAAGGAATCTATGGACATTTTAAGAGGATTGCTAGGAATTGTAGTTATGTTGTTAGTACTGTATGGTTTGAGTGCCAACAGAAAGGCCATTGACTGGAAATTGGTGGTGCTTGCACTGAGCTTGCAGCTTGCTTTTGGAGCGGCCGTATTGTATGTACCCTTTGTAAAATCAATTTTTGATACTATTGGTGGTTGGTTTGTACAAATTTTAGCTTTTACCAAAGCAGGGTCTACTTTTGTTTTTGGTGGCTTGATGGATCCTTCTAACATTGGGTATATTTTTGCCTTCCAGATTTTGCCGACCATTATTTTCTTTTCGGCCTTGTCCTCTATTTTGTATTATTTGGGCATTTTGCAACGGCTTATTTATGGTATTGCCTATGTCCTTACTCGATTCCTGCGCCTGTCGGGAGCAGAGAGTTTGGCGGCGGCTGCCAATGTATTTATAGGCCAAACAGAAGCCCCCCTCATTGTAAAGCCCTACTTGGACAAAATGACCAAATCAGAGCTGATGTGTTTGATGGTGGGCGGTATGGCAACCATTGCAGGCGGTGTATTGGCTGCTTTTATTGGCTTTTTGGGCGGAGAAGACCCTGCCATGCAGCAGGAATTTGCCCGCCACTTGCTCACGGCCTCTATCATGTCTGCCCCAGCCGCCATATTGGCCGCCAAGATGTTGTATCCCGAAACAGAAACCATAGATACCAACCTAGAAGTACCCAAAGATAAGATTGGCGATAATTTGCTAGAGGCTATTGCCAATGGAACAACCGATGGACTAAAACTAGCCGTGAATGTTGGGGCTATGTTGATTGTTTTTGTGGCTTTGGTAGAGATGCTCAATGTGATTTGTGAAGGCACTATAGGAGAGTGGGTTGGCTGGTCTACTGTAGATAATAGTTTGGCTTTGTTTCAGAGTAATTTCCCTACGGATTTAGATTTTATTAGAACCACCCAAAATGCTTTGCCTCCTATAGAACAATTGACCAAAGTAGTGCAAGAAAGCATTGTTACAGGTTCCCAAGGGCAGGACAGTATTGTATTTGCCATTGTAGAACAACCCTTGAGCATGGCACAATTTGAGTCGGTACAAGATACGTTTTCTTATAATAATCTAGCAGCAGTTTGGACTCCAGAACACTGGAATTTGGTGGATGAAAGCAACAAGGTAGTGGGCAATTTGGCGTTTGGTAGTGAAGAATTGGAGCGCATGACCTTAAATATGTATGTGAGTCAGGCCACCGATGGTCGTTTTAGTGGTTTTAATTTAGAATACATATTAGGATTGTTGTTGTCGCCTGTGGCTTGGATTTTGGGTACGCCCTCTGAGGATATTTTGATTGTAGGCCAATTATTGGGCAAGAAAACCATCTTGAACGAATTTGTAGCTTATGCAGATATTCCAGCAGTACAAGAAAATTTAACCTACAAAGGAAAAATTATTGCCACTTATGCGCTCTGTGGTTTTGCCAATTTTGCTTCTATTGGTATTCAATTGGGCGGCATTGGAGCCATTGCCCCAGAGCGTCGCACCACCTTGGCCGAATTTGGAGTCAAAGCCCTCATTGGAGGAACCATTGCTTGTTTCTTAACAGCAATTATTGCAGGGGTTTTGGTGTAGAAATGTCTTGAACGTATTTCTTTGGTAAAAAAAGAGAAAATTTATGCCATTAAACTAAATTCCCCTATATAGTTTTATACCTTTGCAGCCATTATTACAAAAGAGAAAAACACCATCTACAAAACACTAGATTATGAAAGCATATTTATTTCCGGGTCAAGGTGCTCAATTTGAGGGTATGGGACGTGACTTATATGAAAATTATCCAGTAGCCAAAGCGCTTTTTGAC
Organism: uncultured Aureispira sp.; assembly: GCA_964445645.1. Lineage (GTDB taxonomy): Bacteria > Bacteroidota > Bacteroidia > Chitinophagales > Saprospiraceae > Aureispira. Next base: position 27,488 of record CAYULH010000052.1, read on the forward strand.
AAAGCCAATGAAGTATTGGGGTTTGATATTGCTCAAGTAATGTTTGAAGGAAGCGAGGAAGAATTGCGCCAAACCAAAATTACACAACCTGCTATTTTCTTGCACTCCGTTATTACGGCCCAAGTAAAAATGGAGGCGGCCGATCGTCCAGAGGCTGTAGCAGGACACTCTTTGGGGGAATTCTCTGCTTTGGTAGCCAGTGGTGCTTTGTCCTTTGAGGCTGCGCTTAAGTTGGTTTCCCAACGTGCTTTGGCCATGCAGCAATCTTGCGAGGAAACAGAGGGAACAATGGCTGCGGTCATGACTTCGGATATGGAATTGGTAGAGCGTGTATGCGCCGAAACAGAGGCGGTAGTAGTGCCGGCCAATTACAATACTCCCAGCCAATTGGTTATTTCTGGAAGCTTGGCAGGGGTAGAACAAGCCTCTAAGGCACTGGCCGAGGCAGGCGCACGCGTCATTCCGCTCAACGTAGGTGGTGCATTCCACTCCCCTCTAATGGCCTCTGCCGAGGCACAACTAAAGGCTGCCATTGAAGCCACTGATTTCCAAACGCCATTCTGTCCTATTTATCAGAATGTGACGGCACAAGCTACCACAGATGTTGCCACCATTCGCCAAAACCTAATCAACCAGCTAACAGGCTCTGTCCGTTGGAGCCAAAGTGTGCAAAATATGTTGGCCGATGGTTTTGATAGCTTTACAGAAGTAGGGGGCAAGGGCCGTATCTTGTTGGGTATGGTACGCAAAATCAATAGGAAGGTAGCGATGGAGATGTTGTAGGTTCGTATTACAATAGTAAAAAACATTCTTATAGAAAGCCAGCAATAGAGTATTCTGTTGTTGGCCTTTTTTATGGTTAGAACAATCATTTTGGATGAAAATCCCTACACCAAAGCACACACTTAGCCTGATACAATCGTTCTAAAAGAAAGTATATTTTCACAACACAGAACCCCCACAAAAATGAAAAAAATCTATATCAAAATCAGTTTGATTAAACCAAAACGCAACAATCAATCAACAACTTGCGTATAATTTTTGATAGCATTTAGTTGACACGATATTCTTCCATGTTCCAACCAGCAATCGCCTATGCCAACCAATAAACACCTAATCTGGATAAGCACCATCTTATTATTAGTAATAACAATGGCCTGCCAGCGTCCAGAAGTCAATAGAGACCCAACCGATTTGGTGGACGAAAGAGACGGGCAACGCTACTCTACAGAAAAATATGGCACCCAACGTTGGATGGCCGAGAATTTGGCCTATAATTTTACAGGCAGTAAAGTCAATCCCGACAATCCATTCTCCGAATACGGCCGCTTGTACTCGTATGACCAAGCTTTGTTGGTCTGTCCCGATGGTTGGCACTTGCCAACAGACAGCGATTGGCAAGTGTTAGAGCGTTATTTGGGGGTGGATGCCAATGCCTTGGGATTTGTAGGGCATAGAGGAGGCACTATTGGCGGCAAGCTCAAAGCTAGTTCGGGCTGGGTGCTGAACAATGGCACCAACCAACTCTTGTTTAATGCCTATCCTGCTGGAAGCTATGTGCAGCAAGATCAGCGTTTTGAGAATCTGGGAGAGAAAGCAGAGTTTTGGTCTGCAACAGCAAGCACCACCAACAAGGCATACATGCGTAATTTGACCAAGGATTTTGATACCATATTTAGAGGCGATGCCCGCAAGGAGAACTATCTCTCTTGTCGTTGTGTGAAGAATGAATAAACCCACAAAAAATAAATGATGTGACGTATCCAGTACGCCACATCATTTTTATGGATACGAGTAAGTTTATCTCTAATGATAAATTTCCGAACCGCTCTCGGTAAACTCCTTAGATTTTTCTTGCATACCCTTTTCTAAAGCTTCTGCTTCATCCGCTTTGAGGCTGGCGGCATAATCGCGCACCTCTTGTGTGATTTTCATAGAGCAGAATTTGGGGCCACACATAGAGCAGAAGTGGGCAATTTTGGCACCCTCCGCAGGCAAGGTTTCATCGTGAAACTCGCGGGCGGTGTCAGGATCAAGCGACAGGTTGAATTGATCGTTCCAACGGAATTCAAAACGCGCTTTACTCAAGGCATTGTCACGGTGTTGTGCGCCTGGATGCCCCTTGGCCAAATCGGCAGCATGAGCCGCAATCTTGTAGGTGATAACGCCGTCTTTTACATCTTTTTTGTTGGGCAATCCCAGATGCTCCTTGGGGGTCACATAGCAAAGCATAGCCGTGCCATACCAACCAATTTGGGCGGCACCAATAGCCGAAGTAATGTGGTCATAGCCGGGAGCTATATCGGTAGTTAATGGTCCCAAGGTGTAAAATGGAGCTTCGTAACAATCACGCAACTGCTTGTCCATATTTTCCTTAATGAGCTGCATCGGCACATGCCCCGGCCCTTCAATCATCACCTGAATATCGTGTTTCCAAGCAATCTTCGTCAACTCACCCAAAGTCTCCAATTCGCCAAATTGAGCCGCATCGTTGGCATCGGCCAAGCAACCGGGGCGCAAACCATCGCCCAGAGAGAACGCCACATCATACGCCTTCATAATTTCACAAATATCCTCAAAATGCGTGTACAAGAAGTTCTCTTTGTGGTGCGACAAACACCATTTGGCCATAATTGAACCGCCTCTGGACACAATACCTGTGATTCTATCGGCCGTCAGAGGCACATAACGCAACAATACCCCAGCATGAATCGTGAAGTACGACACCCCTTGTTCGGCTTGCTCAATGAGCGTATCTCTAAAAATTTCCCAAGTCAAATCCTCGGCTTTACCATTTACCTTTTCTAGGGCTTGATAAATAGGCACCGTACCAATAGGCACCGGTGAGTTGCGAATAATCCACTCTCTAGTTTCGTGAATATTCTGACCTGTAGACAAATCCATAATCGTATCTGCCCCCCAGCGGCAAGCCCAAACCGCTTTCTCCACTTCTTCGGCAATACTAGAGGTAACGGCCGAGTTGCCAATATTGGCATTGATCTTCACCAAAAAATTGCGCCCAATAATCATCGGCTCTGATTCGGGGTGGTTGATGTTGTTGGGAATGATGGCACGCCCAGCAGCAATTTCGTCTCGCACAAACTCAGGCGTAATAAAACCCTTGGGAATATTGGCCCCAAAGCTCTGCCCTGCATGTTGGTTAAACTCAACACCTTGCTGCATCAATTCATCTCTGCGCTGGTTCTCACGAATGGCTACATACTCCATTTCAGGCGTGATGATTCCCTTTTTGGCATAGTGCATTTGAGAAACATTGGCTCCTGCCTTGGCACGAAGTGGGCGGTGCTGCAAGGAGGGAAAACGCAAGTGATCCAATTTCTCATCGTGCAAACGCTCTTGACCATATTCAGAACTGATGCCGTTTAGCTCTTCTACATCACCACGATCCAGTATCCACTGCTCACGTAGGCGGTGTATTCCCTTGGTAATATCAATATTGATAGAAGGATCAGTATAAGGGCCACTGGTATCGTAAACCGTTACAGGAGCATTTTTCTCTACTTTGCCCGTTGATTTATGTATGGTATCCTCCAAGGAAATTTCACGCATAGCAACTTTAATATCGTGCAATTTGCCTTGAACATATATTTTTTTGGAAGCAGGAAAGGCATCTTTGGTAATAATACCTTCACTTGGAATTTTATCTTTTTTCATTGTGCTTGTTTTAAGTTCTGAATATATCAGTAGTGCTATGAATACAAAACCCATTTAGTCAACCCCAATAAATAGGGTAGAGCGGTTTATGGTTGGTTATAAAATTATGGCTTATCCGCCTTGAGTGGCAGTAATAATGGTAATGCTATCTTGATCTTGTAAGGCTTGAGCCGACCAGTTATCTTTAGGGATCACTTGATTATTAACGGCTACAGCAATGCCCGATTGCTCGGATTTGTTTAATTGTTGTAATAATTCTAATAAAGAAAGCGGCCTGTTGTGCTGCTGCTTATTTTTGTTGACCCAAAGAATCATAAACTATAATAGTGTTGAAGCAGAAGGTCAAACCTTCGTACTTATTATTAATATAAAAACACCAATAGCTTAAAGAGGACATAGAAAGAAAGGAAGTGGTATTCTCCTAGAATACGGCATCAACTTTTCCCTACGACAGTACTAACTGTATCAGGTAATGAGGGTCTTTCTCAGTTTTATTATAATAAAATAACAAAACACCCCTAAAGTCTATTGTTTTAGTCAAAGTTAACAAAAAAACTAATCCCTTGTTTTATCCTTGACCAACATCTGCCAAAAATGATCGTTAGAAGCACAGAACTGACAATAAAATGAAATCCAAAAAAAACAAAACAGCAAAATATAACAAGTCTAATTTACCTGAAAAAATTTGCGTAGTTTGCCAACGCCCTTTTGCTTGGCGCAAGAAATGGGAAAATTGCTGGGACGAAGTGAAATATTGCAGCAAACGCTGTCAAAGCAATAAGAAAACAGCTACACCACAAAGTTTGTAGAACTTTCATTTTTGAGGAACCTTATTTTGATAAAAATTGTACAGTTTAGAGGGTCGAACTTAGTCCACATAAGCAACAATTTTAATACATTTACCAAAAGAAAAAATACTCAAGGTTGAAGAACAACTTTTCAGCATTGTCTAATCAAAAAAGAATGAGTTTAAGCGAAGTAGTACTATTAATTGAAAACGTAGATTTAGTAGCTTTTTATGGTAAGAACGACAACCATTTAAATGCTGTGCGTAAAGCTTATCCAGATATAACCATCACCTCTAGAGGAGGAATGATTAAAATAAATGGAGAGAAAAAACGTGTGCAAGATGTCAAAGCCAAACTAGAATTGATGTCTAGAATGCTGCGCCAATATGGAGAACTTTCCCCTGCTCATATCAATGAAATTTTGAGTGGAGAAAATCCTATGGCTGGACGAGTACAAAAGGACAGCAAAAACATCATTGTACACGGCCGCAATGGCAAACCTATTCTGCCCAGAACCAAGAACCAAAAGAAGATGGTAGAATTGTCGAATGACAATGACATCTTGTTTGCTATTGGGCCAGCAGGAACGGGAAAAACCTACACGGCTGTAGCATTGGCCGTTCGTGCCCTCAAGTTGGGTACGGTTAGCCGAATTATACTCACCCGTCCGGCCGTAGAAGCAGGCGAAAATTTGGGCTATTTGCCCGGCGATCTTAAAGACAAAATTGATCCTTATTTGCGACCTTTGTACGATGCCTTGGATGATATGATTCATCCCGAAAAATTGGCCTTGTACATGCAAAATCGCGTCATTGAGGTGGCACCATTGGCTTTTATGCGTGGCCGTACCCTAGATAATTCATTTATCATTCTAGACGAAGCACAAAATACAACCGAAACACAATTGAAGATGTTTTTGACTCGTTTGGGACCCTATGCCAAGTGTATTATTACGGGCGATTTGTCCCAAATCGATTTGCCACGTCGCCAACAATCAGGATTGATTAAGAGTTTGAGAATTCTCAAAAATATCAATGGCATTGGAATGCTCCAATTGACCAGCGAAGATGTGGTGCGCCACCGTTTGGTAAAGCAAATTATCAATGCTTACGAAAAAAATCAAGAGGAGGAAGGCAAATTCAAATACAACAAAAAAAATACGCCTACTACTACTCCTACAGGAGAATATCCCAAGCAGGGAGAATAAAGTAAGAGATTAAACGATGGGAAGCCGTTTGGTAGTGCTGCTACCAGATGGCTTTCTTTTTTTATAATAGTATATGATAAAAAATTCGCAATCAAGGAACAGCCCACAGCCTTTAGATTTGGAAACCATTGCCTCTATTGCAGTGGATC
>CAYULH010000052.1:33316-34700 GCA_964445645.1 uncultured Aureispira sp.
TGCTTATGTGCAACAAAAAGCTGCCTTGTACCGTGGCAATCCACGCATGAGCAAGGAGCAAAAAGCCGAGCGTTTGGAATTGGCCTTGCAGTGTATGGATTTGACCACCTTGTCGGGGGCAGATACCATACACAAGGTGCAACAATTGTGTGCAGCCGCCCAACAACCTTTGGTGGATGCGCCTAATATGCAAGTAGCGGCTGTTTGTATTTATCCTGCTTTTGTGTTGGTCGCACAGCAAGCCTTGAAAGGCAGTGGCATACCTGTGGCTAGTGTGGCGGCTGGCTTCCCAACTGGTTTGCTGCCTTTGTCTTGGCGTTTGGCCGAAATCCGTGGCGTGGTAGAAGCAGGCGCACAAGAGGTAGATATTGTAGCACCACGTTATTACAGCTTGGCGCAAGATTGGGCAGGCTTGTACCAAGAGTTGGTACAAATGCGTGAAGCCTGTGGGGAGGCACGGCTCAAGGTGATTTTGGAAACAGGGCATTTGCCCGATTTGAATACCGTGGCACGAGCCAGCCGAGTGGCTTTATTGGCAGGAGCCGACTTTATCAAAACCAGCACCGGCAAGGAAGCGGTGGGGGCCACCTTGGAGGCAGGCATTGTCATGGCCCAGCAAATTGTAGCGCACCAAGCAGCTACAGGTTTGTATGCAGGCTTAAAGGCCGCAGGGGGCATTCGGCGTGCTCAACATGCTTGGCAGTGGTTGATGTTGGTAGAAAAAGAATTGGGCCCAACATGGGAGCATCCTCATTATTTTAGAATAGGAGCTAGTAGTTTGTTGGCAACTATTCAAACCCAACTCCAATTGTTGCGCTCTTAAATCAATCATCTTATGAATTCAATAGCTGCTTTAGCCGACAAAATAGAAGAACAAAATCTTTGGCACAAGGAATTGCATTTGTCTAGGAACGAATATCTAAAAATGGCCGACACCACTGACACTAATTTGTATTATATTGTCAGTGGTAGCGTACACATTTTTGTGGAGCAAGAAGAGCGTTTGCATACCATTCGTTTGGGCTATGAGGGCAATTTTATTGGGGCTTTGGATTCTTTTATTACCGAGCAAGCTTCTCCATTTTATATACAGACCATCAAAAAGACCCATTTCAAGGTCGTTAGCAAAGCGGCTTTTATGGAATTGGTGCAGTCTAGCCAAGAGCTATTTGCCTTGTGGTACACCATCTTGGAACAACTGGTGTATCAGCAAATAGAGCGTGAAAAAGATTTATTTCTGGATTCTCCCAGAGCGCGCTACGAACGGGTGTGGAATAGAAGCCCCCAGCTTTTTCAGCATATCCCACACAAATATATTGCTTCTTATTTGCGGATGACTCCTGAAACGCTTTCTAGGATCAAGAAGGGCAAAGGGTAGGGTGCT
>CAYULH010000053.1:0-34584 GCA_964445645.1 uncultured Aureispira sp.
GCCAAGGCCCCTACCAACAAGGCTGGCTGCTCAAGCTCGACCAACACGGCTGCTTAGTACCGGGTTGTCACCTGCCCGACACCACCAACAGCATTCTGCCGCTCCATGCCCAGCCCCAAGCCGAGCTAAAACTTTATCCCAATCCAGCCGTAGATTATTTGAATGTATTGTATAGAAACAAGCAAGTTGGGGAGAAATTGACCTTTTGGATTTTGGATGTGCAAGGGCGAGTGCTGCAAAGCCATACCGCTAGGGATATTTCCGACAAGACCTATATTTTTCCTGTGTGGGAATTGTTGGGGGGCTGGTATGTCTTGGAGGTGCGGCAAGATGGCGTGCTGGTGGGTAGTGCGGTGTTTAGCGTTCGCTGAGCCTTCGGGTTGTGAAGGGGTGAAATGATTAGTGATTTTACAAAGATAATGTAACAGATTTAGTTGTACTTACTAAAAAAGGAGAAGCAGTTTGTATAAGTTTGGAGTATTGGTTGATAAAAACGACTTGACGCTACTGATTGAATTGGTCGTTGTTTGCTACAAGGAGGTGGCTAAAAATATTTTTTTGCGATAACATTTAATTATTCAAATGAAGTATAATTATAAAGCACACCAAAATTTACCACGATTGCATTATGTCTCACAGGGCAAAACGGCAGCGGAGCATTTGAGCCATATAGAACGGCTCTGTAAGGCTGGCTGTCCTTGGGTACAATTGCGTTTGAAGGAGGTAAGTAAGGAGCAGTATGAGCAGGCTGCTTGGCAAGCCTTAACTATATGTAGAAAGTACAAGGCTTTATTAACGATTAATGATAATTGGGAGGTGGCTCAAGCCATACAAGCAGATGGCATACATGTAGGAAAAACAGATACTGCTCCCCAATTGGTTCGAGAGGCTTGTCCTGATGCTATTATTGGAGCTACTGCCAATACTTGGGAAGATATTGAAAAACTGGCTGATGCACCCATTGATTACATCGGTTTGGGCCCACTTCGTTTTACCACCACCAAGAAAAAATTGAGTCCTACATTGGGTATAAAAGGTTATGAACTTTTACTTAAAAAAATGAAAAAGAAGCAAATAAATATTCCTGTACTTGCTATTGGAGGAATTCGGGAAGAGGATGTCGCTAATTTGCGTGAAGTTGGGCTTTGGGGTATTGCAGCATCAGGTTTGTTGACACAAAGTAATGAACAACAAGAACTTATAAGAAGAATATTGGAGCGATTTTTGCTTTAGACAAAAACTGTTCTTAATACTAACTTAACACAGTTCTGTATTTGTGAATTTAGCGTGAAATATATTTCTCATAGTTTTAAAGCATTTATGTCATCATTTGTTAATTGAAAAGCCTTCTTTTACAGTCAAATTCCTGACATGACTGCCTAACTATTAACTTATGATTCGTGCTGTAGAAGAAAAAAACACTTTGTCGGCAAGTACTGCTATACCTAAAAAAATGACACGTCTGCAAGCTTTGCAACAGGCATTGGTTTACCTAAAGCGATCGGATTTGGTACACCAACTTCCCATAGCACGGGAAGCAGCTATACGAGTTTTGGAGGTTGGCTGTTCAGAGGGCTATACCCTAGAACAGTTTGCCAATCACTTTGTCAATGCTCAGTTGGTTGGTTTAGATCCAGCCAAACATTGGCTAGAACGCAGTCAAAAAACTCTAGCTCCATATACGCACAGAATTGATTTGGTAGAGGGGGCTTATACCCCAGAATCATTTACAGCCAAAGGTTCTTTTGATGTCCTGTTGTTTTCCTATCAATTGTCCAAGTCCTATGTTCCGTGGAGGGAACAGTTGGAGCAAGCCTATAATGACCTAAAACCGGGAGGCTTAATTGTGGTATTAGATTTCCATACAATTTTTACTAAAATAATAGCCAAACAATTCCAAAAAAAGCAGCGTATAGCCCAGCCTCAATTGTTAGAATTGTTGGAAACTCGTTTTGCTCCTGTATCAGTAGATGTTTACAAAGCCTATTTTGGGCTTTGGAAATACTTTTCTTTTGTGGGCATCAAGCCTTATGGGCCACCACAGTCTAACTAGCCATAAACAAAAAACGGAGCGCAATTGCGCTCCGTTTTTTGTTAAGCATGTACAACATCCATAGCTGCACAAATCTTATCAGCCGCTGCTTGAAGTTCGGACTCTGTATGTGCCGCAGACACAAAACCAACCTCATAGCCCGAAGGCCCCAAATACACCCCATTATCCAATAAATAGGCATGTAGTGTTTTGAATTTTTCCATGCTTGCTGGATCAATTTGGTCGGCTCGACGTATGGTATCTTTGGTAAAGGCAATCCAGAAAATAGAACCAATAGTGGAGATAGAAACCTCGTATTCCTTTTGGTCGCAATAGTCTTGTATTTTTTGTACAAAGTTGCGGGTGGTAGCGGCCATATTCTCATAAAAATTTGGTGCCAATAATTGAGCAACTGCTGTGTAACCAGCCGCCATGGCCACTGGATTCCCCGAAAGGGTGCCTGCTTGATACACCTTGCCATCGGGCGTAACATGCCCCATAATTTCGGCACTGGCTCCATAAGCACCCACAGGCATTCCGCCACCAATAATTTTTCCGTAGGTGATAATATCAGGCTGAATATCAAAGTAGCCTGCTGCGCCTTCAAATCCTACCCGAAAGCCAGAAATGACCTCATCAAAAATCAATAAGACATCGTATTGAGTACACAAGTGGCGCAAGCCCATGAGGTGTTCCTTGCATTGCAACAAAAGACCATTATTAGCCGGAACAGGCTCAATAATAACACAGGCAATATCTTCGCCATGCTCTTTGAAGGTGTCCTCCAAGACAGGCAAATTATCCAAAGGCAATACCAAGGTTTCTTTGGCAAAGGCTTCGGGGATTCCAGCCGAACTGCTCACACCAAAGGTAGCCAAGCCAGACCCTGCATTGACCAACAAGGAATCTACATGCCCGTGGTAACAACCATCAAACTTGACAATTTTATTTTTGTTGGTAACGCCACGTGCCAGCCGAATGGCAGACATTACAGCCTCTGTACCAGAGCTTACAAAACGCAATTTCTCAATATAACGATTGTTGCTGAGTATAATTTCGCCCAATTTGTTTTCCCAACGTGTCGGCGTTCCAAACGAAGTACCATTGGCTACAGTACTGACAATAGCTTCACGGATTTGGTCGTTGTTATGCCCCAAAATGAGTGGCCCCCAAGAGCAGCAAAAATCTGTAAATTGATTGTCGTCCTCGTCCCAGATTTGGGAGCCATTTCCTTTTTTGATAAACAAAGGGGTGCCCTTTACAGATTTGAAGGCACGTACAGGTGAGCTTACGCCCCCTGGAAAAAAGCGTTTGGCGGTAGCAAATAATTCTTCGGATACTGTTCTTTGCATCTGTGTATGTTTTTAAAACCCACTGGACTGATTGCTTCTTTTGGGGAAGTCTAGTTGGGAGTATGAATTGAATGAAGTGCAAAGATGTAAAAAAAGGACTTGATATAAAACGGCTTTCTTGAATTTGTTGGGATTTCTGACGCAGTTTTAACGAGCTTTAGACAGTTGCTTAACAATTCTATAGCATAGGCTTAAATTTGAGGCAACAACAAAGAAATACTTTTGGAGCATCAAAAAATAATACTTTTAATTAAAACTAATTTTATGCGTTTATTATTACTTTTTACACTGACTTTGTGGAGTTATGCGAGTGTTGCTCAAAATCTTTCGATACAATTATTAGGACGCTATACAGACGGCCGAGAAGGGGCTTGTGAAATTACAGCTTATGATTCTACCTCTCAACAATTGTTTATTACCAACTCTGTGAGTGATTCTATTGATATTATTGACTGTTCTAATCCCAGTCAGCTCACCAAGGTTAACGCTATTGGTATGAGTCCCTATGGAGGAGGTATCAACTCTGTTGTTTATCTCAATTCTGGCCATATTGCGGTTGCTGTTCAGGATAGCAATGCTCAATTAGATGGTTCTGTTGTATTCTTTGATGTAGCTGGCAATTATGTCAATCAGTTGACAGTAGGAGCCTTGCCCGATATGCTCACGGTAAGCCCTGATGGTATGAAACTATTGGTAGCTTGTGAGGGCGAACCCGACGACAGTTATATGGTCGATCCAGAAGGAAGCATTGCTATTATTGATTTGTCGGGAACTGTGGCGAGCTTAACCGCCAGCGATGTTACCTTATTAAACTTTCAGCAAGCACCCACTACCATTGCAGGAGGGGTATTAAAGCCCAATACTAGTGTAGCCGCTGATTTGGAGCCTGAGTATATTGCTGTGAATGCAGCCAGCACAGAGGCAGCTGTGGTTTGTCAGGAGAATAATGTATTGATTTTGGTAGACCTAACTGCTGATACCATCAAAGCTTACAGAGGTTTGGGTTTTAAGGATCACAGTGTAATGGGCAATGGTTTGGATGCCAATAATACAGATGGAATGATTAATATTGGTTTGCAGCCTGTAAAAGGGGTGTATCAGCCCGATGCTATTGCGGCTTACACGGTAAACAATGCTACGTATTATGTATCGGCCAATGAAGGGGATGCTAGAGATTATGCTGGCTATAGTTCAGAAGTTAGAATTGAGGATTTATTGCTCGATAGTGCTGCTTTTCCACAAGCGGCTACGTTGCAGACAGATGCTGTTATTGGACGACTCAAAACGTTTACAGCAGATATGTTAGGAGATACTGACGGCGATGGGGATGTTGATGAATTGTACAGTTATGGTGGGCGTTCGTTTTCTATTTGGGATGCCAATGGACAATTGGTTTGGGATAGTGGTGATGCCATTGCCCAGTATATTGCTGCCAATCATCCTAGTTTCTTCAATTGCAATGATGGCTTGGCTTCCAGAATGGATAATCGTTCGGATGATAAAGGCTCGGAGCCGGAGGCGGTTGCTGTAGGGCAATTGGGCAATGAATTTTATGCTTTTATAGGGTTAGAACGTCAAGGGGGAGTGATGGTATACAACATCACGGATCCTACTACACCTGTTTTTGAGCAGTATGTCAATACCTTCAATACAGCTACAGGAACCTCTACCGATGTAGCCCCCGAAGGGCTGGTATTTGTACCTGCTAGTCAGAGCCATACCCAACAAAACTTATTGATTGTGAGCAATGAGGTTTCGGGTACGACCGTAGTGTATCAAGTAGAAGATTTGACAACTTCTACGACTGCTTTATTGCAAACAGAAGTACAGGTATATCCCAATCCAACTTCGGATAGAGTTTACATCACCTTACCTTCTTTGACCACGGAGCTATCTTATCAGGTACAAAATACCTTGGGGCAGACTTTGTTGAGTGGTACTTTGGAGCAGGAGCAAGCACAATTGTCTTTGGGGCAGCTGCCCAATGGTTATTATTTGTTGGTATTGGAAGGCGAAGCGGATGCCAGAGCTGTTTATCCTGTTGTGAAGCAGTAGGGCAGTCATCTGACTAAAGAATAAACAATAGGCATCCTCTCCAATCAGGAGAGGATGCCTATTTATTGGTTATAATGGTGTTAGCAAATACTAATTATTTCTAATTATTTCTACTTTTCTTTCCCCCTCTTTGGGAGCCGCTTCCTCAGGGGCTTCTTCGGGGAGTGGTTCCTCTGTGTTGCTGCTGGCACTGCTGGTATTGCTGGCACTACCACTGCTGCTGCTGCCCATGTCCATTTCATTGCCCTTGTCATCGAGCATACGTAAGAATTTGCCTTTATCATAAAAAATAGTACGCATTATATAGCCATTATCATCATATTGAGTCCACTTGCCTGTACGAGCATAATCCTTGATGGTCATGTTTTGCTCGGGGTCGTATGTTTCGGTCATACTAGGATAATAAGTACCTTCTAGTTTTTTCTCACCATTCTTGAAATAAGCAATGTAAGGACCTTGACAAACTGCTTTTTTGTTGTCTACAACAATTCTATTAATACGTTTTTGGGGTTCTAAGCCATAATCTAAATATACTCTAAAACGGCGATCCAGTTCGGCAGGCTCAATAGAAAAGTTGGGGTTGGTAATCCAATTGACATAATTGTATTTGAGGTCTTGAAAGTTGGGTGTTTCTACCAATTGAAAATGATATTCATAAGGCAGTTTCAAATTCATATACAAAGTATCTCTCTTAAGGTTGCCTGTATTGGGGATAAAAACAGTGGTTCCTTCTTCCGCTATTCTTCCATTATCATAATAACGTTTAAAAGGACCAATGGGCGCATCATTTTGGTAGGTGGTTTCGTAGGCCAATTCCCCATTATCATGATATTGCTTAAAAACGCCTTGTTTAATGCCATTTTCATAGTAAGCAATTTGATAATTTTTGCGGTCAATGGTCGTACGCCAAACGCCCTGACGCTTGCCTTGGTTGTTGTACAATCCCGCTTCTACCAATTCCCCTTTCAACCCTTGGTTGTACTCAATCCAACGGCCCACTTTCTTGCCATTGATGTATTGGCCAATACCAGAAAGCAACTCATTGACACCAAACTTAGGGTGATTATCTACTTTGTAGTAGAATAATTTGCCACTTTTGGCACCATTATCAAAATTGAGTACCCCTTTGACATGCAAATCATTTTCTGGATAGTAATCATAGACCCAATCGCCCATTTTTAGGCCATTTTTGTAATATCCTCTGGTCATTTCTTCTCCATTAGAATAAAATACCCATTGTCCATGGCGAATACCTGCATCCATAGCACCAGTGGCCATAATATCTCCTTCAGAATTGAAATAAGAACAGCGTCCTTGCATGAGATTGGATTGAAATTCGGCCTCTATTTGGATTTTGGTAGCCATACTGATAAAAAGCCAGTTGCCTGTTTTTTGTCCCAAGGCATCATAATTACCACTTACGTCTGATACTCCTGTGTAACGACTGACAGGAGAGACATAATACCGCCAAGCGCCTGTTTTGATGCCCTCTGTATAATTGCCTTCTGCATAGACAAAACCACGACTGTCCTTGTGTGCCCATGCCCCTACTTTTACTCCATTCTCTTTGCGATTTTCTTGTGCGATTAGGTTATTCATCAAGAGAAGGCTGCAACAGAATAGTATTATTTTTTTCATATATAGTGGAGTTGAGGTGATGCAAACAAGTTCTAATATTAGAAAAGATAATTGGGTTAGAAGTTTTTGTTGTACTAAAATTAGTAGTTAAATATTGTTACAAAAATAGAGCTTTTATTGAAAAGCTCCTATTCTAAACAAGGCTAAGTTATAAAGCTCTAAAAAATGATTCTACTTAAAAACCATTCAAAGAATAGACCAAGCTATCAAAAACAAATAAAAAAGTATAGTAGTAGCCCGAATGTTTAAGATTTTATTTGTAATTATAATCCTGAAATTCCTGTTGTTAAACAGTGCTATTAATAAGATATAATGTTTTGTAATGCTTCTTCTATTTTTTACTTTTTTTACAAAAAAGCTAAAAAATCATCTTGTATCTGATTGATTATCAATATTTTATGACTTCACTTATTTTCTGTAATAAACTGATAATCAATTAGATACGATTTTAAGCGAAGTAAGGGTTTTGTTAAAAAAAAATGTTTTTGTCGAATGCTGCATTGACAATAACATCAAAAAAAAGAAAATGAAGTTGGAATAGTCTAATAATAACAACAAAACAACAACTGTTTTTCTTTTTTTTTATAAAAAATACAATCCAGCTCACATTTCGCACTTTTTGCACGTTTGTATCATTAAACTACCTAATTTAAAATGGTATTTCTTTTCTATTGTAACCTTTGATAGCTCCTGTTTATGGTAAAAAACATTACTTTTAGTTTTTAATTTAAGAAATTGTTTGCAATCACTGCTTTGTAACAAAGTACAAAATATGGTGAGTTGGTGCATGGTGATTTTTGTTCTTACTTATTGAGAACAAAAAAATGTTGTGTGCCCAAGCAATGGCTTTATTTTTTGTCTTTTACCTAATTACCTACTATGCGCGTGTTGTATTGTTGGATGCTTTCCCTTGTTTTATTCCCAATAGCACTAGTGGCTCAAGATGGAGGTGCTACTGCTACTATTATTGGAACCGTAACGGATGTAGATGGAATTACCTTGCCGGGAGTAACAATTTATTTGGACGGAACAGAAATTAATACTTCTAGTGGTATTGATGGACAGTATCGTTTAGAACTTCCTGCCAATAAGAACTTTACCCTTGTTTATAGTTATGTTGGTTATCAACAAATTCGTCGCCCCAATTTGCGTTTGGGGGCAGGCAAAGCCATTCGTTATGATGTGCAAATGGCACTGATTGAGCAAGAGGAAATCATTGTAATGCCCTTTGAGTCACGGGAGATTGATGCCATTCGGGTAGAAAAAAAGGACATTGAGCGTATTCCTACTACAGATGGCAACTTAACTTCTCTGATTAAATACCTAGCACCGGGCGTAACGGCTGGTACAGGAGGGGAGTTGACCTCGCAATACTCCGTGCGTGGCGGAAATTATGACGAAAATCTAATTTATGTCAATGATTTTGAGATTTATCGTCCTTTGTTGGTGCGCTCGGGGCAGCAAGAGGGATTGATTTTTCCCAATGCAGACATGCTAAATTATCTTTCCTTTTCTTCGGGTGGTTTTAAGGCACAATATGGTGATAAAATGTCCTCGGTTTTGGATGTCAATTATCGCCGCCCTTATGAATTTGAGGCTTCTGTAGCTGGTTCCTTATTGGGGGGCAGTGTGTATGTAGGAGGTGCGGTTTACAAGGATTCTATTTCTAGGGCAAGACGAGTGCCCAATCGTTTTACCTATACCATGGGGGCGCGTTACAAAACGACTTCCTATCTCTTATCCTCCCTGAGTGTCAAGGGGGAGTATATCCCTCAATTTGTGGATTTACAGGGCGATTTTATTTATGATATTAATGAGAAGTGGCAGATAGAAGCTATTGGACATTATTCCAATTCCATTTATTCCTTGGAGCCACAAGAGAGCGAAGATGTTACGGGCTTGTTCAATCAAGCGCTGCGTTTGACCACTTTATTTGAAGGGCAGGAAATTTCTAATTTTGAAAACTTTACAGCAGGAGCTTCTGTCACTTTTTTGCCTTGGGGGGGCGGCCGAAATCGAGATATTGACACCACGGGCAAGGTTTCCCAAAACTTAAAATTAAAACTACTAGGTTCTCATTATCAATCCAATGAAAATGAGCGCATTGATATTATCAATTTTTATCGCTTGGAGGAGGTTGAAACAGGCTTGGGGGAAGATAATTTTGGAGAAGTAATTGGGACCTTGGCCTATGGCGAAACCCACCATTTTGCACGCAATTATTTACAGGCTAATGTAACCAACATACAATTCAAAGGAACTTACTTAAACGATCGTTATACGCATACAGGGGTAGAAAATCATCAGTGGTTCAAGTGGGGGGTAGGTTATAAAAACGAGATTATTCGCGACAAGCTCAAGGAATGGCGACGTTTGGATTCTCTAGGATTTACCTTGCCTATTTCTACGGTACAAGTGGGTATTCCCGATTATATCAATACAGATGTTGCCCTCAATACGCATCGTTTGTCGGCTTATGTACAAAATACGTGGGAACACAAATCCCTGAAGCATCTGTTTCGTATGACGGCTGGTGTTCGGGCTAGTTACTGGACCCTCAACGAAGAGCTGTTGATTGCGCCCAGAATGCAGTTGTATTACACGCCACTTCGCTACCGAAACTTGATGAGTGACACCACCAAAACAACCAAGGATTTGACCTTCAAATTGGCGGGTGGGTTCTATTATCAGCCGCCATTTTATAGAGAATTGCGTGATTTGCGTGGCAATACCAACTTGGATGTAGATGCTCAAAAATCAGTGCATATCTTGGGGGGGCTTGTTTGGGATTTTACCATGTTTAAGCGTCGTTTCAAGTTTATTGCAGAGGCGTATTACAAACATCAATGGGATTTAATTCCTTATGATATTGATAATGTTAGAATTCGTTATTACGGGGATAATTTGGCTACGGGTTATGTAGCAGGTTTGGATGTGCGTTTGAATGGGGAATTGGTCGAAAATTTAGAATCTTGGATCAATTTATCGTTTTTGAGAGCGAGAGAATCCTTCAATGGGGTGCAGCACGGCACTCGCCGCCTAGTAGGGTCGCAAGTAGAAACCAACTTGACACCCGATGCACCCAAAGCAACCGACCAGTTGATGATTTTCTCCATGTACTTTCAGGATGATTTTCCCAAAGCTCCTTGGGCACGGCTCAATTTGGCCTTTACACTAGGCACGGGCTTGCCTTTTGGTATTCCAGAAAACAACATTGAGTTTAGAAATTCTTACCGTTTTGCGCCTTATCATAGAATTGACTTGGGGGCTTCCTTTGGTATTTGGGATCGTGCTACTCACATCAAGAAAGTATATGATGGCAACAAGAAACGTTTTAAGAAAGAATCCAATCATGCCTTGCGTAGTTTTAAAGGGATTTGGCTCAGTCTGGAGATTTTTAACCTTATGGATACCCGCAATGCTGCCTCCAATACTTGGGTCAAAGATTTCTCCAATAGGAGTTATGCCATTGCCAATGTGCTCACCTCTCGACGTATTAATGTGCGTTTTAAAGTGGATTTTTAAAATAAAAAAACAGCATTAGCTTTTTTGTACAAGCCTTCTTCAAGTAATTGGAGAGGGCTTGTTTTGGCTATAAATAATAGTAATTTTATCTGTTTGATAGACTGTTTGGGGCTTAATTAGTAGAGTGGTTACAATAGTTTTTGTAAGTTTTTTTTGTTGATTGTTGTTGTAATAGTTTGGTAATTATTGGTTTATTTATTTGTTTATTGTTAAATAAAAATAGAATTGAGTAGAATTGTCCAAGGATAAAAAAAGCGGATGTTTTAGTTTTAGCTTGACAAAACAAAATATCAATCATTGCTAAATGAAACATTATGAAAATTGCTAAAAAATTAATGTGCTTGATGATGGTACTCTTTTCTTGGAGTATAACACAAGCATTGGGGCAATGTCCCAATAGTTATCAAATTGTTGCCAGCCAACAACCAAGTTGTATCAATGCCTCAGATGGTGCTTTGTATGCCCAAGGCACTACTTATTACAGCTCGGCCAGTTATGTGTGGAGTACAGGACAAACAGGGCGTAATATATACAATTTAGCGGCAGGGTATTATTCGGTTACTGTAACCGACCCCACTACTTGCGTATACAATGTGCAAGCGTATTATTTGGCACCTTCTCCTACAGGGCCTACTGTAAATATATATTACAGTGCTTGCAACAGACAATTATCGGCTTATGGCCGAGGACAAAGCTCTACTAGTATACTGTGGAATACTGGTGCTACTACTAATGTATTGAATAATGTAGTACCGGGGGTATATTCTGTTACGATGACCGATGCTAGTGGTTGTGTTGGGCAAGGTACTTACACTGTAGGCCCCAATCAGCCTACTCCAATTACAGCTACCCATACCGCAACTGCCGCCAATTGCAATAGTAATAATGGTAGTGTTGATTTGACGGTATCGGGTGGCAATGCTCCTTATACCTACACTTGGTATCAGAATGGTTGGACTAGGGTTTCTACAGTGCAAGATCCAAGCAATTTGCAGGCAGGGGAGGCACGTGTATACATTAGAGATGCCAACAACTGCGGCATCTGGTACAATGTAGTAGTACCAGGGCCAAGTTTGGCGGTGAGTGTAACCAATACTAGTTGTGGGCTCAACAATGCTTCGGCCACTGCCAATGCACAAGGACTCACAAATCCATCTATACTATGGAGTACAGGGGCGACAACCCCAACCATTAGTAATTTGGCGGCTGGAAGTTATGGGGTCACTGTTTCGGATGCCAATTGTACCCTAAGTGAAACGGTGGTTGTCAGCACAGGAGGCGCATTAGTAGTTTCTATTATGGATTCTACCAATAATTGCCAAAACCTTCAAATTGCTGCTTCGGTTTATGGAGGAGCGGGCTGGAATGCTGGTTATACATATTTGTGGAGTACAGGAGCTACCACCAATGCTATTTTTGTACAGCAAGGCGGCCAGTATTCGGTAACGGTAACGGATGCCAATGGCTGTACAGCGGCAGATACGATTACTAATGTAAGTGGATTGCCTTATGTAAGCACGAGTGCGGTTGTTACCGATGCTACTTGTGGTAATAGCGATGGTGCTATTGACTTGACCGTCAATGGGCAATACCAGAGTTTGTCATGGTCGCCAACGGGGGCAACTACAGAAGATATTAACAATATTGCCGCAGGTTTTCATGTCGTAACTTTGTATGGTTATGGTGGTTGTTCCAGAAGCGACAGCTTTGCAGTGGGCGAGTTTATTACTTATAACACAACGGACGCTAGTTGTGGCCTAAACAATGGTAGTGCGAGTGTTACGACCCACAATATGACCAACCCAAGCTATGCTTGGAGCAATGGTGCTACCACGGCTAGTATTAATAATGTGGCAGCCGGCACCTACACGGTTACTGTTACCAACAATGGTTGTACCGTTGTGGAGTCTATTGTAATTAATGATGCAGGGCCAGTGATGGCTAGTATTCAGCCTTCCGCTTCTTGTGAACCCGATTTCTTGGATGCTGCACCTATGGGGGGCGCTGTACCTTATTCTTTCTTGTGGAATGATGGTTCTACCAACCAAAGCCTAGCCAATCCTGTGTCTGGCAATAGCTACTCTGTAATCATTACCGATGCCAATGGATGTAGAGATACAGCTTCCTTCGCTGTACCTAGTTTCCCAAGCTTGAATGCCACTTATACCTCTGTAGATGCGAGTTGTGGCAATAAAAATGGTAGTGCAACCATTCAGGTAACTGGCGGTGCAGCACCTTTTAGTTATCAATGGTCTACAGGCACTGGCAATGTAGCCACACAAAATGCGTTGTATGCAGGGCAGTATTCTGCTATTGTTACTGATAATAATGGTTGCCAAACCGAAGTGGATCCTATTGTTGTAGGGGGGCAAATAGGAATTACTGTACAAGCTTCCCTTACGCATCCTACTAACAATAACAATACAGGAGCGATTGATATTACAGTATCAGGAGCTACTAGCCTGACTTACGCTTGGAGCAATGGAGCAACAACACAGGATATTAATAATGTAGGTGCTGGCAGATATACCGTATCTATTACAGATGCTGGAACAGGCTGTACATTGGTACGCCATTACTATTTAGTAAGTGGAACAATTAGAGCCATCATTTCTGGTTATGTGAGCGATGTTTCGGCTACCAATACTTGTAATAATGGTTTGCGCCTAGCCAATAGAATGGTGCGCCTACAACCGGGCAATCAAATTGCCTTTACAAATCGTCATGGTTATTACCGATTCTATGTTACTACAGCAGGCAATTATACTGTAGAATACATCAACAACAATCCCAATGCTACGGTATTGTGTCCTACAGGCGGTACGATTGCAGTAAACGGTGTTGTAGTCGGAAGCAATTATTCTAACAACAATTTCTACCTTACCCGTCCACCCATCCAAGACCTAAACATTCGTCTAAGAGACTACAGCAATGCTAGTCCCGGATTCCCTTATGTGACACGTGTTCGTTATTGCAACAATGGCAATACCATACAAGCAGGTACTATAGAATACAATTATGAAAGTTTCCTAGGCTTCAATTCAATCGCATCAATAGGAACACAACTCACGCTACACGATATTCCCAACAATCGTTTCTTGTGGTCTTACAGCAACCTGATGCCCGGAGAATGTCGTGCGCTCAACGTAACGTTTGATGTACCTGTTGGAACAGCCTTGGGTACCAATGTACTTGGAACAGTTTCTATTGATCCGATTGCAGGAGATGCTACGCCCAATAACAATACAGACAGTGAGCAAACAGTAGTAGTGGGTTCTTATGATCCCAATGATAAGCAAGTTGGGCTTTATCGTACAGGCAATGCTTGGGATGGAGGAGCTATTTATGAAACAGACAATACATTAGACTATACCATCCGTTTCCAAAATACAGGAACAGCCCCTGCACAGTTTGTTATTGTGCGTGATACCTTAGATGTTAATTTGCTCCCCGAAACTGTGCGTGAATTGGACAGCAAGCATAACATGGATGTGACACTAGAAAATGGCAATATCTTGGTCTTTACCTTTAATAACATCAATTTGCCAGACTCCTCTGTAAGCATGGAGCAAAGTATTGGGTTTATCAATTTCAAGATTGATCGTGTTGCTGGTTTGCCTGTAGGAACACAAATCAGCAACCAAGCAGCTATTTATTTTGATTACAATGCACCCATCTTTACCAATACTCCTGTGAGTGTTATTGATCAGTTTACTACAGTGGTAGATATGAATACCAAGGAATTTGAGGTGGCCGTGCAGCCCAATCCATTTGAGCGTGATTTATTGATTCAATATGAGCTAGAAAATAGCTCAGATGTACAAATCAAACTCTACAATCAATTGGGACAATGTGTGTATCAACAAGTTTACAGCCAACAAGCCAGTGGACAGCAACAAGTATTCTTACATACGCCTACCCTTACTAGTGGTTTGTATATATTGCAAGTAGAAACAGAAGAAGGCAGTATCAGCAAGAAACTTATCAAGGAGTAAATCTCACAACATTATATGATTGTTTTTAGCAAAAGTTAAAAACAGTGCATTCAAGAAGCATCTCAGCCATTGGTTGAGGTGCTTTTTTGTTGCCAAACCCAACTCATTTTATGAAGATAATGTTAAAAAATAGATTATTCTATTTTTAAGAAAAAGCTACTTTTTTAGTGCAATTTTTATTAAAAAAGTAATTTTTTAGTCAGAGCACAGTTTTTTTTAAAAACTACAGACATTTTTTTTTGATTGCTATGGCTTTTGCCAAAATTAATGTTGATAAGCATGTTTTTAGCCAAATTTAGTTTAAAATCTGTTAATTTTGTTTTATTTTAATTTGTTTTTAGTTGTTTGATAATCAGTATTTAAGGTTCGATTTGGTGTTTTTTACAAAAAATATAATTTTCCATTTTGAAAGTTGGTATTTCATTTTGGAAAACGATTGTTTTTATTCTGAAATTGGTGTTCAAAAAGCCTTTTTTGTTCGGTTAGGATGCTTAGTTACAATATTTTATCGCTTGGATAACTCAAAATAATTGCTTTCCTTTGCAATCGCTAAAAACAGAAATACACTTTCAAACAAAAAACACATTAACAAATCATGAAGAACAGCTTAACAATTACTTTTCTGATTCTATGTTTCTTTGGTTTATCCACATGGACAACTCAAGCACAACAACGCGCTATCCATGTCACAACTATAGAAGATGCACACGAACACACACCCGGTAGAAATTGCCACGCTCACATCAATCTGCAAAACCAAATGCAAGCAGATCCCGTCTTAGAGCAACGTATGCTGGACATGGAGACAAAGGTGCAAGATTACATCCGCCAAAGAAGTATGGCTGGTGGAGCACGATTCTCTGGTCGTACGATTCCTGTTTATGTACATGTACTCTATAGAACAAGCCAAGAGAATATTAGTGATGCACAAATCCAGTCTCAAATTGACCAAATCAATGTAGATTTTGCTGGTACCAATCCAGACTATAATCCACAATCAGGTTTTGATAATGTAAAGGCTGGTAATACAGACATTCAGTTTGTATTGGCTCCAAATGGTATCATACGCAAATCGACTACTAGAACATCATGGGGTACTAATGATGCTATGAAATCCAGTGCTCAAGGTGGTTCTAATCCAATCACTCCAGCAACACACTTAAACATGTGGGTATGTAACATTGGAGGTGGAATTTTGGGATATGCTCAATTCCCAGGTGGTTCTTCTGCTACAGATGGTGTAGTAATGTCTCCACAGTATTTTGGTAGCCGCAATTATGGTAATTCTGGTAGTTACTACTTAAGTGCACCATTTGATAGAGGTCGTACAACTACACACGAAATTGGTCACTACTTGAATCTACGTCACATCTGGGGTGATGGTGGTTGTGGTGCTAGTGATTTTGTAAATGACACTCCAGATGCAGATGGCTCTAATGGTGGTTGCCCAAGTATTGGTAAGTCTTCTTGTGGTAGTGTAGACATGCACATGAACTACATGGATTATACCAATGATGCTTGTATGTATATGTTCTCTAATGGACAAAAATTGAGAATGCAAGCTTGTTTAGATGGTGTTCGTTCTCAATTAGGCACTGGCGGCACTGGCGGAGGTGGTGGAGGAAATCCTCCTGCATGTGATGGTCCTTTTGCTTCTGTAAGCTTATCTCTAACTACAGATAATTATGGTTCTGAAACTTCTTGGACAGTTACAGATGCTTCTGGTACTACTGTCGCCTCTGGTAGTGGTTATGGTAACAATACAACAATCAATGAGACTTTTACCTTAGCTGATGGCGAATACACTTTTACCATCAATGACTCTTATGGTGACGGTATTTGCTGTTCTTATGGTAATGGTAGCTATACACTTACAGGAGATGGTTCTTCATTTCAGACAGGTGGTGCTTTTGGAAGTTCAGAATCAACTGTTTTCTGTGTAGAGAGTGGTAGCTCTGGGCCGACTTGCCCCAATACCAATGTTGTTTTGGTTTTAACTACAGATAATTATGGTTCTGAAACTAGTTGGGCAGTTACTAATGCTGCTGGTTCAACTGTACAATCTGGTAGTGGTTATGCGAATAATCGTACTTATAATATTTCATTAAACTTATCTGCTGGAGATTATACTTTTACTATCAATGATAGTTATGGAGATGGTATTTGCTGTAGCTATGGTAATGGTAGCTATACGCTAAATGCTAGTACTGGTCAATTGACTGCAGGCGGCAACTTTGGAAGCACAGAATCATTTGATTTCTGTGTAGGTGGTAGCAATAGAACTGCTGCAAGAACTACTGTAGAGGTAGAAGAAGAGGTAACAGCAGAGCAAGTAAACCTATATCCAAACCCTGCCAACAACACCATCAATGTAGATTTGGGTGAAATCACTACTAACTACACTGGCCGCATTGTAGATGCTACAGGCCGTACCGTATGGGTAGGAGAGTTAGAAGCTGGTGCTAATGCCATCAATATTTCTACGTTGTCTACTGGTATGTACTATGTAGCTGTAGTAAAAGCAAATGGTGACGTAGTTACTAAGAAATTTGTAAAGAAATAAGAAGAAGAGATAATTAATCTCTATCTGAATAAATAGAGCGTCCTGAAAGCAATTTCAGGACGCTTTTTTTATCTCCCAAAGTGAACGAACTGGAATATACCAACTAACTGCATATAATAGACATTATTGCGAATAAATTAGTAGCGAAAAAAGAATCTTTTTCCCTCACTCATCGTTAAAAATTGACCCCATAGCGCTGCTATGAGCTAAATTTTCGCCTTGATTGATGAAAAAACCTTTCTTTTTGTCTCTTTACAACTCCATTCGCAATAATGTCTAATAAAACCAATAAGCATTGTTAAGAAAATCCTAATTCTGGCATTAAAGTTGGCATGGGAGAGGTGTAACTATAAAATTAGTTGTCACATTTAATCACTCAAATAACTTTTGTTATGAAACATCTATTACTATCAATAGCTGCTTTGTGTATTGGTTCGACCTTTATGAATGCACAAAGTGTAAAAATGAATCAAACTAAATCCAATTTTATTGAATACCCCAAAATTCCCTTAGATGGCAATAGCCAACAAGACCTACAAGTTAGTTTTTATTCAGAAGATGCTATTGTTGGCAGCAAACAGATGAAAGAAGTAGAAACCACCTGTGTACCCAAAGGAGGCTCTATAAAAGATGTTGTGAACCTCAAAACCTTTTATTATCAAATTGACTACACTAGCCCCAACTCAATTGTAAAAATTACCAATACAGCAGGCAAGACGGTTTACATGGAGCAAGTAGCCACTAGTGGCGCCGCTATTTACAAATATGGCCACAAGAAATGTGAGCATTTTGTAAGTTCACAACTAAAAAAGAACTACGAGAAAGACAAAGCTGGGTTGAATGCTACCATCAACAACGAAGCAAAGAACAATAACTTCGAAATTGCCAAGCGATTTGTCAACAATGCAGCTTTCTTTGTACAAGCAGAGGATATAGTCAAAATTGCCAGTGCCAAAGGTGGAGGACATGATTACACGGCCCTAGATGCTGCCCAAAAAACAGCCTTAGAAGCTTTCAAAGCCATTAAAAAGAAAGGCATGTCTGATGTTAGCAAAGGGCTGCTAGAGCAAGCTATTGCTACTTGGACCAAAGAATTGGAAGCAAGTGACCTAGACGACAAAAAAGCGCGCATCAATAAACGCATCAGCCTTCATTTGCACCAAAATATTGCTTGGGCACAAATGTACTTGCTCCACTTTGAAGAAGCTCGTAAGGCCATTCAAGAGGCTATCAAATTGACCAACCCCAATATGACCTCCAATACCACAGAAGCGCGCCAAGCCCTCAAAGACCTCATTTATGAGCGCAGTCGTGGGTATGAAGCCAACAAAAATATGGCTGTAGATTTGAGTAGAACCAATTTGACTATCAATCGTAGACCTAGTAATGAATATGCGGCTGCAAAAAGCGAGTTGGCTAGTTTTAACGGAGTGGGCATGATAGAACAGGCCAAGGAAGAAGAAGCAGATACTTATGATCCTACAGAGAATCCTTATCTCAGCCAAATACAGTACACGGCTACACAAGGCCACATACTAACCTTGCCTCAAACTGCTATGACAGCCACTTCTATGGAAGCCTTATTGTCGGGCAAAAAGCCTGAAAAACTAAAAGAATTTCCAATAGCCATTACAGAATTGACCCAACTCAATCAGCTCATTCTCAAGGATAATGAAATACCTTCTATCCCTAATGAAATTGGCCAACTAACCGACTTGAAACGCTTGGATTTGTCCAATAATCAATTGACAGACCTACCCGATACCTTGGGAGATTGCAAAAACTTAAAAAGACTCTTAATCAAAGGCAACAAAATACCCGCAGCCAGAGTAGCCGCCATCCAAAAACTATTGCCCAAGCTCAAAATCATCCAATAATATGAAGTATTTAAGCCTAATTTCGCTATTACTTGGAGCAATATTGATGAATGCTTGTGAAAATGTAGAGGGTGTTCAGACGGTATATGACCAAGCAGAAGGAAAGTGGACCATTACTTCTACAGAGTTCTTGACCAGTACTATCCTCGGTGATGGTTCCACACTCACCTTTGACAACTGCTCTACACCCCCCTGTACGGGGCAAGATTACAAAGCTTCTGATAATACTACAGGTACTTTTACTTACCAATTTGATGCGATCGAAAACTTACTAATTATTAATGATCCCTCTTCAGATGGGGGCAATTACAACGATACTTTTGATATTTTGAACTTTACAGAAACCAATCTTCGTATTACAAGTGGCTCCCTTTTGGGACTGAATGTAACCATTGAAATGGAGAAACGTTAGAGTATATGAAAATGCAAAATTAAAAAAAAGAGAAACTTTGCTAGTGCCAAAGCTCATTAGTTGGAGATACAATTTCACAAAATAATTGTCTTTTTAATGTCTGTTTTTAACAAAACAGGCATTTTTTTTAATCTTTTTTTAAGCCTTATTTTTCTTTTAAACCTTTCTTTTGAACTTTTTGGTTAATCCAAAAGATAAATTATCCGCTTGGCTTGTATAGCCCATTTATAATTGGTAAAGCAGGGGTGATTCTAAATAGGAATTTTATATAACTATTTGACAGTTAGTTTGTTGGGGTAGTTATGGTGTTTTTTACTAAAACAAAAATAAATTGTTTTAATAACAAAAAAACAAAAGTGCTTATTGGTTTGGTAATTGAATTTTAGGGCAATTTTTTGTTTTGTTAGAACACTTAGATACCCCATTTTTGTGTGTTGTGAGAATGCTACAGGTTGCTTTACTTTGCGTCAGCTAAAAACAAAACATCTAGTTGTTTTCATGGAGGCAATTAGACTATCAATCAAATTATTTTTCGAAACACAATTATGAAGAACAGTTTAACAATCGCATTTTTATTGCTGTGTACATTCAGCTTATTTACTTTAACAACCCAAGCCCAAGATAGAGCCATTCATGTTACCACTATGGACGATGTTCACGAACATACGCCAGGTAGAAACTGCCACGCTCACACTAACCTATTAGAAGAAATCCGTGTTAACCCTGAGTTGGAAGAACGTTTACGCGGTATGGAAGAAAAAACACAACAGTACATTCGCGAGCACAGAGATGTACTAAACTCACGCAACACACGTGTCATTCCTGTTTACGTGCATGTTATTTACAGAACAAGTCAG
Organism: uncultured Aureispira sp.; assembly: GCA_964445645.1. Classification (GTDB taxonomy): domain Bacteria; phylum Bacteroidota; class Bacteroidia; order Chitinophagales; family Saprospiraceae; genus Aureispira. The sequence continues at coordinate 20,307 of CAYULH010000053.1, forward strand.
GAGAACATCAGTACTGCACAAATCCAATCTCAAATGGATCAATTGAATGCGGATTTTGCGGCTACTAATGCTGATTACAATCCACCATCAGATTTTGCTGGTGTAGCTGCTGGGAATACCAACATCCAGTTCAATTTGGTAAACATATTTCGTTATCAAACAAGCAGAACTTCATGGGGAACTAATGATGCCATGAAAGATCCTAGTCAAGGCGGTGTGGCTCCTATTACACCTGCTACACATCTCAATATGTGGGTATGTAATATTGGAGGTTCTATTTTGGGGTATGCTCAATTTCCCGGTACCAAAACACCTGCTACAGATGGTGTTGTAATGTCTCCACAATTCTTTGGTAGCCGCAATTACTCTGGAAACTTTTACCTACAAGCACCATTTGATAGAGGTCGTACGACTACACACGAAGTAGGTCACTACCTAAACTTGCGCCATATTTGGGGTGACGGTGGATGTAATGTAGACGATGGTGTTAGTGATACTCCTGTAGCTGGTCGTTCTAATGGTGGATGCCCAGGCAGCAATACCAACACTTGTAGTGGAGGACAAAGAGATATGTTCATGAACTACATGGATTACACCGATGATGCTTGTATGTTTATGTTCTCTAAAGGACAAAGAGATAGAATGGTAGCTTGTTTGAACACTTCTCGTGCTAGTCTAGGTACTGGTACTATCGGAGGTGGCTCTGGTGGAGGTGGTGGAAGCAATTGTATTGCTACTCCAAGACTTCGCATCACAACTGACCGTTATGGTTCAGAAACTTCTTGGGAAGTTAGAAATTCTAACAATCAAGTAGTAGAATCTGGTGGCGGATACAGAAACAACCGCACGTACACAGAGAATTTAAATCTTTCTTCTGGACAGTACACTCTAACTGTTTTTGATTCTTATGGTGATGGTATGTGCTGTAACTACGGTCAAGGTGGCTACGAATTGAGAGATGGAAATTCAGTGGTAGAGTCTGGTGGAAACTTTGGAAGTTCTGAGAGTGTTACGTTCTGTGTAGGTAGTGGTAACAGAACTTCTGCTCAAACTACCGATGTAGTAGCAGCAACAGATGTAGTATTATATCCAAATCCAGCTAACAGCACTATCAATGTAGACTTAGGCGACATTACTGCCAACTACACTGGGCGTATCGTAGACGCTACAGGCCGCACCGTATGGGTAGGAGAATTGGAAGCTGGTGCTAATGCCATCAATATTTCTACGTTGTCTACGGGGATGTACTATGTAGCAATCGTAAAAGCAGATGGTGAAGTAATCACTAAGAAATTTGTAAAAGAATAAGACTAAGAATTTTTGTTTTAAGTGTAATACTGTTACTGTAATAGCATGAGTCATTCCATAACTTGGGATGGCTCATTTTTTTATTAGATACAAGAGAAGCCCTAAAGCAGTTGCAAGGGGGGGGCGATGCCAATAACAACCATTATTTATTGCGCTACAAAAGTTGTTTTTATTATTAATGCAGCAATGAATTTTAAAAAAAACAGATCCTACTCCTTGATAAAAGTAATAAAGTTGTCAGATTTACAAAAGCCTTTAGGCAAGTAAAATGATTATAAATTAACAGGAGTTTTAAACTATTTGGTTGTATATAGTTTTGTTTTATTTGATTGATAGTCATGAATTTTTGTATTTTTTTTTATTTAATTAAATGTGCTATAGGCTTGTTAAGTGTATAGGAAAACTGCAAAAAAATAGCATTTTTAGCGCTTGTTTAGTGTTTTATTCTGTTTTTTTTGGCAAAACAAAATTTTAATTTGTTGTACATACTCATAATTTTTTCTTTTATTGTAAATGCTAAAAACATAAAAACATATTCACTCTGAGGTGAACAAAAAAACACAATCAAATTATGAAGAACAGTTTAAGACTCACATTTTTATTATTGTGTACATTTAGTTTGTTGTTTACATGGAACACACAAGCACAAACACAAAGCAGTGCTATCCATGTTACCAGCATGGACGAAGTACACAACCACACACCGGGCAGAAACTGCCACGCTCACATCAATCTGCAAAACCAAATCCAGGCAGATCCTGCTCTAGAACAGCGTATGCAAAAGATTGAGGCACAGACGCAACGATTCATCCGTGAGCACAGCGGAAGCTATGGACGAAATACCATCAATATTCCTGTTTATGTGCATGTTATTTACAATGCTAGTGCTGAGAATATTAGTGATGAACAGATTCAATCTCAAATGGATCAATTGAATGCTGACTTTGCTGCTACTAATGCTGATTACAATCCGCCAGCAGAGTTTGCTTCTGTAGCGTCAGGCAACACAGGCATCCAATTTACTTTGGTTCAAACTACACGCAAATTTAGTACAAGAACATCATGGGGAACCAATGACGATATGAAAAAATCGTCTCAAGGTGGGGTAGACCCCATCACTCCTTCTACACACCTCAATATGTGGGTATGTAACATTGGAGGTGGAATTTTGGGGTATGCTCAGTTCCCTGGTGGATCACCTACTACCGATGGTGTAGTAATGTCTCCACAATTCTTTGGTAGCAATAACTATGGAAGTGGCTATTACCTATCTGCACCATACGATAAAGGTCGTACTACTACACACGAGGTTGGTCACTACTTGAACTTGCGTCATATATGGGGCGACGGTAGATGTAATGCAGATGATTTTGTAGATGATACACCTATAGCTGGTAGCCCCAACTATGGCTGCCCAAGCCCTGGCACTAATTCTTGTCGTAATAAGGCTGGAAACGATATGTTCATGAACTACATGGATTATACCAATGATGATTGTATGTATATGTTCTCTGCTGGGCAAAAAGACAGAATGTTAGCTTGTTTGGCTGCAGGTGGGCCTCGTGCAGCTATGGGCGGCAACACTGGCGGCGGTGGCGGCGGTGGCGGAGCCACTTGCTCTGGTACTTATGCTACCGTAGATTTATCTTTGACTACTGACCGTTATGGTTCTGAAACAAGCTGGGTAGTGACAGATGCTACTGGTGCTGTTGTACAATCTGGAAGTGGCTATGGTAATCGTACTACTTATAATATTCCATTAACTTTAGCTACTGGAGATTATACCTTTACTATCAATGATGCTTATGGAGATGGTATTTGTTGCTCTTATGGTAATGGTAGCTACACCCTTACAGGAGACGCAAGCACTACCATAGCAACTGGTGGATCTTTTGGATCTTCTGAAAGTGTTGCCTTGTGTGTAGCTAATGGCAATAGAACTTCTGCTCAAATAACAGATGTAGCCGCAGCAACAGATGTAGCGTTATATCCAAACCCTGCCAACAGTACGATCAACATAGACCTAGGTGAAATCACTACCAACTACACTGGACGTATTGTAGACGCTACAGGCCGCACCGTATGGGTAGGAGAATTGGAAGCTGGTGCTAATGCCATCAATATTTCTACGTTGTCTACGGGGATGTACTATGTAGCAATCGTAAAAGCAGATGGTGAAGTAATCACTAAGAAATTTGTAAAAGAATAAGACTAAGAATTTTTGTTTTAAGTGTAATACTGTTACTGTAATAGCATGAGTCATTCCATAACTTGGGATGGCTCATTTTTTTATTAGATACAAGAGAAGCCCTAAAGCAGTTGCAAGGGGGGGGCGATGCCAATAACAACCATTATTTATTGCGCTACAAAAGTTGTTTTTATTATTAATGCAGCAATGAATTTTAAAAAAAACAGATCCTACTCCTTGATAAAAGTAATAAAGTTGTCAGATTTACAAAAGCCTTTAGGCAAGTAAAATGATTATAAATTAACAGGAGTTTTAAACTATTTTGTTGTATATAGTTTTGTTTTATCTGTTTGTTAGTCAGTGTTTTTTGTATTTTTTTTTGTATAATTAGAACTGTTGTAAAATTTTTAAGCAGGTAGAAAAAATGCAAAAAAACAGTGTTTTTAAACCTTATTTTAGTGTTTTATTCTGTTATTCTTTTGTACAACAAAATTTTAATTTGCTGTATATACTCATAATTTTTTTGTTTCTTGTAAGTGCTAAAAACATAACAATACCTTTACACTGAGGTAAACAAAAAAACATTTGAATTATGAAGAACAGTTTAAAACTCACATTTTTATTATTGTGTACATTTAGCTTGTTGTTTGCATGGAACACACAAGCACAAACACAAAGCAGTGCTATCCATGTTACCAGCATGGACGAAGTACACAACCACACACCGGGCAGAAACTGCCACGCTCACATCAATCTGCAAAACCAGATTCAAGCAGATCCTTCCCTAGAGCAACGCATGCAACAGATTGAGGCACAAACTCAACAGTTTATCCGCGCACACCAGGGAAGCTATGGTCGTAATACCATCACTATTCCTGTTTATGTACACGTTATTTACAATGTTAACAGACCACAAGAAAATATTAGTGATGCACAGATTCAGTCTCAAATGGATCAATTGAATGCTGACTTTGCAGCTACCAATAGAGATTACAATAATGTACCATCTGTATTTCAATCTGTAGCTTCTGGTAATACAGGCATTCAGTTTACATTGGCAGGAGTAACTCGTACAGGAAGTACCAAATCATCTTGGGGAACTAGAGATGATATGAAAAAATCTAGAAGAGGTGGAGTAGATCCTATTACACCCGAAACTCACCTAAACATGTGGGTTTGTAATATTGGAGGTGGAATTTTGGGCTATGCTCAATTTCCCGGTGGATCATTGGCCACCGATGGTGTAGTAATGTCTCCACAGTATTTTGGTAGCACACAGTATGGTAACGGATTTTATTTGTCTGCACCATTTGATGAAGGACGTACCACTACACACGAAGTAGGACACTACTTGAACTTACGTCACATCTGGGGTGATGGTGGTTGTAGTGTAGATGATTTTGTAGGTGATACTCCAATTGCAGGTGGCCCTAACTATGGTTGCCCATCTCTTAATACTGGTTCTTGTGGTACTCAAGATATGCACATGAACTACATGGATTATAGCAATGATGCTTGTATGTATATGTTCTCTGCTGGTCAGGCTGCTAGAATGCAAGCTTGTTTGGCTCCAGGAGGACCTCGTGAAATCATGGGCGGCAACACCGGCGGCGGTGGTGGCGGAGGTGGAAACAACACCTGCTATGCTGCTGTTTCTGTAGAACTAACAACAAAGAAAAAAACAAGTGGAATTAGCTGGACAGTAGAAGATGCTAATACTGGATCTGTAGTAGCTAGCAGTGGCAGTATCTTAGCTTCAACAACTACTACTACAGCACTCAACTTGCCAGTAGGTGATTATGTATTGAATGCAAATATTAGTGGTGGTGCTAGTATTGCCCTAATAGGCGACGGTCAAGCTTTTGCAGGGACTACTTTCTGTATAGGATCTAGTGCTAGAGGTGCGGCTACTACTACCGTAGAAGAAGTAGTAGAGCAAGATGTTCAATTATATCCCAACCCTGCCAACAGTACTATCAATGTAGATTTGGGTGACATCACTACTAGCTACACGGGGCGTATCGTAGATGCTACAGGCCGTACCGTATGGGTAGGCGAGTTGGAAGCTGGAGCTAATGCCATCAATATTTCTACGTTGTCTACTGGTATGTACTATGTAGCTGTAGTAAAAGCAAATGGTGACGTAGTTACTAAGAAATTTGTAAAACAATAGGAAACAATTCTTATTGCTTATAAGGTATAAGAAAGGCATACTAGAGTTCATCTAGTGTGCCTTTTTTATTTGTTGGTCGGTACAATTCCACTATAAAAACAACTAAGAAGTACGTTTTTGAGATGAAAGTATACGAGAGGCAAATTTTCCATTGGGCTGCAAAACATGTTGAGAAACGGTAGTGGTATTAGGGCGTGGAGCTACCCCTTCCTCTAGGGCGGTATAAAAGCGTTTGACTGTACTCTCCAATTGCAAAATCCCCAAACTGCCATTGTCTATATAATGGAGGGTAGATTGACAAGAAAGTCCCAATTGGTAGCCCTCTGTGGCACTCCAATCAAAGGTAGAACTGCTAAAAATAGGGCGTATATCCAAGCAAGCCTCTGTGGCTCGGTCATAACTCGCCAAAAAAGAAGCCGCCAGCAAGCTACGCCCATCCAATGCCTTATAATAAAAACTCAAGACAATCAAACTACTGTCCTCATAAATCATCTCTCCATATTGATAACCAGCACTGCTATCCGATAAATAGGGATACAAAGAATCCTTAGCCAAAGCAGGTGCAATATAGGCAGCACTCAACGCCGTAGGAATGTCCTGTCCTGCTTCTGCCTGCTTCATTTGCTGTACAAAGGAAGGAAGACTAACAGGAAGTTCTTCTTTGGGTGGGGAAGGAGGAGTATCTTGGTTGGAGTTTGAGGAATGACAGGCTATTATCAATAAAAATAAGCAACTGCAAAGTAACCAAGAGTGGTATATAAAACGCATAAGAGTAGAGATTGAAAAGATGTTGGGAGTGGATTATCACTAGCAAAGATGCCCTTTTTTTAGAAACTGGTGGCTATTGATTGAGGGATTGTTGAATTAAGGGGAGTGCCTCGGCTACTTTGGTTACAGGACGTTGGCAAACCCGATTCTGACACACATAAATAGTCGTTTGCGCTGGAATCAACTTGTCTTGCAGCAAGACCAAGTTGCCTTCTGCTTGGCCGCCCAACCAAAGCACTTGTGGCAAATAATGGCTGTCAAAAGCCTGCCGTTTTTGTTGTGCCTCCTTGCCCACAATCGCCACTTCATACAAGGGCAATGTTTGTTCTAATAACAACAAACCCCAATTGGAAAAATAACCTGAATCCTTGAATAGAGGCTGGCTGATATGACCGAGCATTTCTTGTGCCTGTTCTTTATACGCTTTATTATTATAATAAATGCCCAAATGATACAGATTGAGCGCCATCTGAGAATTGGAAGCTGGGATTACATGGTCGTGTACTTCGGTTTTGGGAGCTACCAATGGTGCATTATAATTAGGCGTATAAAAAAACAAATTGGTATTCTTATCCAAGAAATGTGTTTGGGTATACTGCACCAATGATTGGGCATGCTCTAGCCACTGCTCTTCAAAAGTAACCTGATACAACTCCAAACAAGCCTCTATCAAAAAGGCATAATCATCTAAGAAACCAGCCAAATTTTTACTAGCCCCCTTGGAGAAAATACGTTTTACTTGCTGCTGTGTGGGCCAAGCCTGCTTCAAAATCAACTCCATTTGGGTTTTTGCCGTTGTCAAGTACGCTTCCTTACCCAATGCTCGATACGCCTTGACATAAGCCGTGATTTGCAGGGCATTCCAAGCCGTAATTTGCTTGTTGTCGAGGGCAGGACGCTCGCGTTGTTGCCTGATTTGCAACAATTGTTGGCGCATATCGGCCATCGCTTGGTGTTGCTCCAAGTTGGGGGTGGAGGGCAAGAGTATATTTTTATGATGTTCCCAATTGCCTTGAGTAGTTATTTGATAAAAATTATTAAACAAAACAGCCTGCTCTGTGCCCAACACGGCTTCAATTTCGGTCTTAGTCCACACATAATACGCCCCTTCTTCGCCTTCGCTATCGGCATCCAACGAGGCATAAAAGCCCCCTTGTGGCGCAGTCATTTCCCGTTCAATCCAAGCGAGTGTTTCCTCAATCACCTTTTTGTACAATGGATTTTTTTGGTGTTGATACGCTTCTGCATACAGACGCACCAATTGGGCATTGTCATAAAGCATTTTCTCAAAATGAGGAACCCTCCAATCAGCGTCAGTAGAGTAGCGGGCAAAACCACCACCCAACTGGTCATAAATCCCCCCAAGAGCCATTTGCTCCAAGGTAGTATGCACGGCTTCTACCGCTTTGGGTTCTTGGAGCAGCACCCCGTGGCGCAACAAATACCGCCAATTGCTAGGCAGTGGAAATTTATTTTGCCCTCTGAGAAAACCTCCTTTTTTCCAGTCAATTTTATTTTTTTGTTGGGCGAATAATGCTTGTAATTGTTCTGTAGTAGGAGTTAATGGCAACTGCCCACTACTAGGAACTTGGTGCATCTGAACAATGCCCTTGGTGAGCTGTTGGGCAGCCGATTCTAATTGCTCGGGTTTATTTTGTTGCAATTGGATAAAATGATGCAATATTTTTTTCCAATCCTCTTTGGGATAATAAGTGCCTGCATAAAACGGCTCTCCTGTGGGCAGTGCCAAGGCATTGAGCGGCCAACCACCACTCTTGTTGATGAGCTGGCAAGCCGTCATATACACTTGATCGACATCGGGCCGCTCTTCACGATCTACTTTGATACAAATAAAATGCTCGTTCATCAATTGCGCCACCTCCTCATCTTCAAAACTCTCCTGCTCCATCACATGACACCAATGACAAGCAGCATAGCCAATACTAATCAGCAGTGGCTTGTTTTGTTGTTGAGCTAGTGCTAAGGTCGCCTCATTCCAAGCGTGCCATTGTACAGGGTTGTAGGCATGTTGCAATAAATAAGGGCTGGTTTCGTGAATCAGCGCATTGCTTTTGGGGGGGGATTGGTGGTTTTGTTGTGGCGGAAGCTGCCCACAAGCACTTGTAGCACACAGCACTGTAATTAGTCCATAAACCCATAAAACTGCCCAGCTATTTGTTGAAAGCATACTTCTTAAATTCTGATAATAATACACAATAAACCCTCCACCACATACCTTTCAATTAACAGACCAAAATATCCAGTATCATTAACATAAGATGTGTATATTGTGGCATTAACTTTTAAGTTACCTCAAAAATAAAGAATTATGGCTTTTGAACCTAATTTCGCTCTAATCCCTCTAGTTGCTTTTATTCCTCTAATTCTAGCTATTGTTTGGTATCATAACAGTGTGTTTGGACGTATATTAGAGAATCAAACCAAGACCAAAATGCCGCCTTTTGGGCTTTTTAGAGCTGTAGGCAGTTACATCTTGGGCTTTTTGACCGCTTTTGGTCTAATGGGTTATGTCAATCATCAAATGAGTGTGCTGCAATTGTTTATAGCTAGAGAAGGTTTTGGAGAGGAAGGCACCCCAGCTACCGTAGCCTTTGAGGAGGCTGCCAAATTGGTGGGCGATATGCACTTGAGTTTTGGACATGGAGCTGTACATGGCATGTTGGGCGCAGTGGTGTTTATTTTGCCTGTCATAATAGTATTGGCGGTACGTGAACGCCACAATGTGAAGTACATGCTCATTCATTTTGGCTATTTTCTTCTATCCTGGGTATTGATGGGCGGTGTTTTGTGTGAATGGGGAATGAAAGTGAATCTTTAGATGGGTTCAATCTTAGCATTGCCCACATTCATCCTTGCACCTCACGAATTATTACCAGATGTATTCTTCTATACCTGTATTTATTGTATTTCTATTGTTCTTGATTGGAATACCCAACAAGAGTATGGCTCAAAATGCCTACGATCACTGGCTCAAGAGTCAAGAATTAGAAACCCATTTGCGTTATCGTGGTAATTATTCTAGCAAAGCAACCTACAAGAGTGCTACAGGCAAGAGAAAGGACTTGCAATTAACCCAACAGCAATATTACAAAGCTGGTTATTTGAGAGAGGATATTTTGTATACCAATAAGCAAGAAAAACTCTATCATGTTCGTTTTCAGTTGCCAACGCCGCACACTTGGGAACAATTGTCACAACAAGGAGGAGCTTATTTGGCTGGCTTAGAAATGGTGGGTTTGAATTTGTTGGATTCTAGCACTACTACTTATGCCTTTGAAGCATCAGGAAAATTAAAATATTATGTAGTAGACCAACAGGGAAGTTTACATGTGGTGTATACCTATGATTCTACGGGGCAATTATTGCGCTACAAGGATTGTTTGGCTCCTTTTGGCAATGCTTACTGGTGTGCTTATTATATGTATTATTATAATAATGAAAATCAATTGACGAAAGCGGAATCGTACAATTTGGGGCAAGATCAAACCCCCGACCAAAAAGAGTTATTTGCTGTAGATTCTATGGTTTATAATGAGCAAGGATGGTTAATAGAGCGTTGGACGTTGGACAAGGCAGGAACGGTTACTCAAAAAGCAATGTATAGTTACAACCAACAAGGACAATTGTGCCAAGAGACTTCCGCAGCAATGCCTGTTTCTGAATTATCAAAAAAATATACAAAAACAAACTGTTACCGAGCCAATGGCCATTTAAAAAAACAACAAGAAGCCTATTACTTTGGCAAAAGCCTAGAAGTACGCCAAGAACGGCAATACAATGCCCAAGGCGATTTGATAAAACAAGCAACCTATAAACGAACAAAACAGCCCATAAGCTTATACCTTATAAAATATAAAAAATAATGCAGCGCATTACAACAACAACTCTGGGCGATACTCAAAGTGCATGGTATCGTAATGGTACCACTTGCCACCCCATATAAAACCCTCTTGCTCAAATAGTTTAATCAACCCTAGCGGCATCCTGTTTTTGTAAATAATTGGGCGTTTGCCCGCTGCATTTTTGTTGCCCACCGCCCACCGCCAGTAATTGGCCCACTGCACATTCAAGTCAATAGCAATTCCAAAGCTATGACTGCTCAAGCGCGCCGTGCCAGCAATGGGTCGCCAATTAAAAGTGCCTGCTGTGGGCAGGCAGTAGCCCTGCCATTCGGGGTGTTGTTCCAAGGCTTTTGCCACGGCCTTTAGGCGTTGATGTACATTGTTTACGGTAGTTACTCGCACCTTGGTACCCAAAAAATCAACCTCCACCAATCGGGCTTCTACCGCCTTTTTATCCACACCATACATCTTCCTAAAAAAAGCATCTACTCTTATACGTCCGGGGTCATGATTCTTGGTAGGAATAGGGTATTCTACACCTTTGGGGTAGTGTTGCGCTAATTGTAGAGCCAAGTTGGGGCGTTCTAGCGAGTCCCAAAAGCTCGGCCAAGTGCTGCTGTCTCTATAGGGCATGGTGGTGCCATCGGGCCAAATAAGGGCCTGTGTAGTGGCCTGCCACTGTTGTTGAGGGTAGGCTCGAAGCAGCCGTTGCAGCCCTTCGGGAATGCTGTCTTGCTCAGGCGTGGAGTCAGGCAAAACTATAGTTGCCAAGTTGGCCGCAGAAGTGGGAGCAGGCGGATTAGACTCTGAGCAACTGCCAAAAATCCATATTATACCCCACAGTCCAATTATTCTAAAAAAAATCATAAAATAGCGGTTGAGTTTGCTAATACTACCCAATCTAAGATAAACGTTTCTTTTGTAATACACTTGCCCAAAAATTCAGTACCTTTAAGCCATTCGTATTTATTATAAAATCATAAAGATACCATGCCATCCAACAGACCACGCCGCCCTCAACAAGAGGATAAGCCTGTTCCTAAAACCACCAAAGGTAGATTAAATAATATAGAACTCACAGCCATAGGCTTGATTGGTTTTGCCATACTTTTGTACGCCTTTTCCAAGTGTGGAGAAGAACCAACCTCCAACCCCAGCGATCAACCCATTGTTACCGAACAAGTCCTTGATTCTAGTGTTATGGCTATAGATAGCAATAGAGCCAATAGCAGCTCTTTTAGTGCAGCGGGCAACAGCAATGTGCCTACACCTGTCACTGCTAATCCCGATAGCTTGCGCCAGCCTCGCAAGTTATATATACTGGCCGATAGTTTGCGTTTGCGCCAATCGCCAGAATTAACAGGGGCTGTATTGGCGTATTTGAGCTATGGCGAGGAAGTGCTAGACATGGGAGAGACTACTGCCTTACAAAAATTGCGGGTTTCGGTGGATGAAATCAGACAAGCTCCTTGGGTAAAGGTAAAGACCAAAACAGGGAAAATTGGTTGGGCATTTGGTGCTTATATGCAGTTTTATCCAGTGCCCAGAACAACTCCCGAAACACCCACCAATCAATAGGAGCAATTTATTTGATGATTTGAGCACCAACAATCTTAGGCGTTAGCCTACCAAAAGCATGAGAATATTTCGAGATTTATCCCAATTACCAAGTTTTGAAAATCCAGTCTTAACCATTGGGTCTTTTGATGGTGTGCATCTTGGGCATCAGCAAATTATTAAACAAATTAATGATCTAGCTGCCAACATCAATGGAACGTCTATTCTCATTACCTTTGATCCGCATCCACGTCTTGTAGTAGGCAAGGCACAGCACTTGAAACTTCTTAGCACCTTAGAAGAAAAAGCCTTATTATTAGAACAATACCAAGTAGATGTATTGGTAGTAGTGCCGTTTTCTAGGGCATTTGCCAATCAAAGCCCCGATGCTTATATCGAAGATTTTTTGGTCAAGCATTTTCAGCCCAGTATTATTGCCATTGGCTATGACCACAAATTTGGAAAAGATAGAGCCGGCGATATTTCTTATTTGAAGAATTTTGAGCAAAAACATAATTTTCAAGTTATAGAAATATCCAAACAAGAAGTGGCCGATATAGCCGTGAGTTCTACCAAGGTACGCAAGGCCCTCTTAGAGGGCGATGTGCAGCAAGCTGCCCAGTGGCTTGGGCACCCGTTTGGCATTACGGGCAAGGTGGTTCGAGGGCTGCAAATAGGCCAGACCATAGGTTTCCCAACAGCCAATATACAAGTGCTAAATCCCTACAAATTGATTCCCCCAGTGGGCATTTATGCCGTGCGTGTGCAGCACAAACAAGCCAAATATGAGGGCATGTTGTACATTGGCAATCGCCCCACCATAGACCACGACTTGGCACAAACTATAGAGGTCAATATTTTTGATTTTAATCAACAAATTTATGATGAAATGCTCAGTGTAGAATTTGTAGATTACCTTCGTGGCGACATCAAATTTGATTCGCTAGACGAATTAAAAGCCCAATTGGCACGGGATAAAGAAGCTGCCTTGGCCGTTTTTGAACCATCCTAATTTTTGCCTCCATCTCTCAAAAAAAATAGTTGTTGATATGAGCCAACTACCCCATGTTGCTGTTGTTATCTTGAATTATAATGGCTTGCAAAACAATTACTTGTCTGATTTTTTGCCCTCGGTATATGCCTCCACTTATCCCAATATGTCATTGTATGTGGCTGATAATGCTTCTACAGATGGCTCTGTGGAATATCTCCAACAAGAGGGTTTTGTGACACAAGAAGAGGCTGCCCAGCAAAGTACTCACAATAGACGCTACCTCATTGCACTATCCGAAAATTATTGGTTTGCAGGAGGCTATAATCGTGCCTTAAAACAAGTAGAAGCCGATTATTATATCCTGCTCAACTCGGATGTGCGGGTGGCACCCAATTGGATTGAACCCATGGTGGAATTGTTAGAAAAAGACCCCCAGATTGCAGCTTGTCAGCCCAAGCTACGCCTAGAATCAGCCCCGTATTTGTTTGAACATGCAGGGGCAGCCGGCGGCTATTTGGATTGTTGGGGCTATCCTTTTTGTAGAGGGCGTATTTTTACTCAATTGGAGGAAGATCGAGGGCAACATGACCAGCCACAGGAAATTTTTTGGGCCAGTGGAGCAGCCTTGTTCATTCGGCCGGCTTGTTTCCATGATTTTGGCGGCTTTGACGAGGATTTTAAGGCACACATGGAAGAAATTGACCTCTGTTGGCGACTCAAACGGGGCAATTACAAGATTGCGGTTTGCCCCAGCTCGGTGGTGTGGCATGTAGGATGGGGGACACTCCCACAAAGCAGCCCTCACAAAACCTACCTCAATTTCAGGAATAGCCTAAGCATGGTGTACAACAATGAGGTAGATGAGGCGGTACACCCAATCATCTGGATTCGCTTGCTCTTGGATGGGGTGGCCGGCGTTCGCTTTTTGTTGCAGGGCGAGTTTAAGAATATTTGGTCAATCGTCAAGGCACATTGGCACTACTTCGGTCAGTTCAGACACCGCCGCCAAAAACGGGCTGCCATTGCCCAAACCATTGCCGCTCATGCTTACCAAGGCCAGCCCACACTTCGCCCTGCTGGACGCTATGCTAGGAGTATTGTTTGGGCGCATTTTGTGCGTGGCAAACAGACCTTTGGGGAGTTGGAGGATGTTGAGGAGGTGTTTTTGGAGGAGTAGGTTAGAAGTTGTTTAAGTAGTCTTAAAAAAGTTCTCGGACTAAAAAATGATTCTTTTGCACTAGCTAGTGCGCTTCGCTTATGAGCTCGGCAGAGCCTCGGTTCGGCGTTGAAAATACGCGCTGTAGCCCGCTACAGCTTTGTTTTTCGCCTTGATCTAGCACAACCCCGAAGGGCAGGGCTGTTAAGTTCTGGCAAATGACTCCGAATGCTATTGGAAAAAACCCCGAAGGGGTGATATTATTCTAGTA
>CAYULH010000054.1:0-33880 GCA_964445645.1 uncultured Aureispira sp.
AAATTCTTTGTCAATTTGGTCACAGCACCTTTGGCTGCGGCTATTGATGCCTTATGATCCAAAGTAGATTCTCCCAATTTTGGATTAAAATCTGAAACTTTTGCAGGACACACAATGGTTTTAATCAATACCTTTTCTTCTTGTAACTCTGACATATTTTATAATTTTAAGATATTAAATATTACTTTAATAAAATTTAGCTATTTTTTTTCTACGATACCAATAAGGTATTTTTGATTTTTTTCAAAACATTCTTTAAAAGCAACATTTAAAAAACAATAAAAAAATATCGAAAAAAGATTTTAAAAAATCAAATGTGATGAAAAAACAAAAAATACTTGACCTAAAAAATAATTTATTAGCTGTAATCCTTGACATAATACTAAGATTTTTTGGAAAAAACTAACCTTTTTATAAAAAAACCGTGTTTAGAAGGGTTTATTTGCGAATTAATTACATTTTAATCCATATCTATTCTCCTTAGCGGTATTTTTTGTCAATTTATCTGTCTTTATTTTTTTATTTTCAAAAATAGAAAAAATGTGACTTAAACATTATTTTCTTTAAAAACCACATTTGTTACACAGCAAAAAAACTACAAACATTACTAAAAACTCCATTCAACAAATCACAAAAACCAATTAATCTTTCTTTATTTTCCATTAAAGCATTTTTTATGTTTTGAAGGGTTGTGTTTTATTGTGTTATTTTCCCTTTCGCCTCCTATATTGTGACATTTTATTATCTTCTACAGTCCCATTAATACTTCTTTTAGATTTATCTATTTTTTGATAAAAGGAGGCTTGATATTGTTGGAATGATGTTTTTGAGCATCAAATTTCTGATAATGTGTTCTCAAAATATACTGTGCTATGAATAAACAAGAGTTGGAAACAGCCATGCGAGTAGCCCTACAAGAAGGTGATTATCCCTTATTAGAATTGCTTTCAAAGGGAGCCGTTGCCTTTTACCCCCATCTATCTTTTGGTTATGCCTATTTGGCTAAAGCCTTGGTAAGCATAAGTCCTATAAATTACAACAAGGCAGAAATATGTATAGCAAAAGCTGCTCAACTCGCCCCCAATAACATACAATATCTGTATCAGTTTGCTAGGCTTAAATCAACACAAGGCCAAGAAAGAGCAGCACAAATCCTTTGGAGTAAAATTCTGAGTATTGAACCTAATAATATAGCGGCGTTACTAGCCAAAGGGCAATACCAATTGCAGGAGGTGCATGATTATACACAGGCGATTGAGCTTTTTAACAAAGTAATTCAATATCGTATGGAACATGCTCAAAGCTATTTTTATAGGGCACGAGCTTATCTTGGTTTAAAACAGTATGATAAAGCTTATAAGGATTATAGCTACATGCTCCAACTACACCAAGAACAGGAGGACATTGAGATGTTATTGCTCAAGGTTGAGATTCTACAGGGGCTGGAGGAGCACCAAAAATTAATACATAGTTATAAGGCTATTTTAAGCATTGATCCTGATAATTCTTATTATCATATTAAGTGTGCACAATTGCTTGCATCCTTGGAGTGTTACCCAGAAGCCGCACAACACTATGATAAAGCAATGGAGCTGCTGCATTATCAAGATGTTTCTGTTGCTTACCAATGGGTAGATGCGCTCTATGCCAATCAGGAATACCTCAAGGCATTGAAAATACTAGATATTTGTATGGAGCTTTCAGAAACCCCCGAAATAGGCTTAATCAAACAGGCGCGTATTCATATACAGCTAGGACAATATGCGGCTGCCTTGAAAAAAGTAGATTGGATTAAAAAAAGCGACCAAGCTTTATCCTTAAAAAATGAGCTTATAGCCATTGAGGGGGAAATACGACTGCATTTAAAAAATTATGAAGCCGCAATACGTATCCTAACCCCCTTGCTCCAACAGCCCTGTTCTTACCAGTATGAAGCCCATTACTTGTGTGGAAAAGCTCTTTTTATGCTAGGCGATTTAGACAATGCTTATCGGCTTATCAAGGTTGCTTCCTTGCAAAATCACCATCGGGCAACTGATTTTCTAAACCAATACTTACAAGATTATTTGTATCAATTACAAAGAGAGCATATAGCTGCAAACCAAGTTTTTATTAAACAGAATACTCAATCATCTTTTATTAAGAATATTCAAGGTAGAATTTGGAGTTTTAAGCATTTGCAAAGTGAAAAAATGAACAGCTGGACGACCGCACAATTAAAAGAACTCACCGCCAAAATGGCTTCTATTACCTTGCTACTAACTACTCAGGGGTTTCTATTGGTACTACCAGCAAATGTTGCTCTATTTACCTATAAAATTGCCAAAGAAACCTCCAATAGTATTATTGTACAGGCTGTTGCACTGGATCAGCTTTCTAAGGTTGAACTTACACTGACACTTAGTGCTAGTGGTTTGCTAAAATATGTAGCGGCCAACAACGAGGATAGAATTTTAGTCTTGGCAGAGTCCACGCCTTCCACGCTAGAAGAGAATGTCAAGCAACAATTAAAACAACATACACAGCCTAAAACTATACAACTACTTGGGCCCCTTACCCAAAATTTGATTGATACCATCTGGTAATTATTATTATCCACCCCTTTATTTAGGAATGAATATTGAATTAATACAGGTTGATTGTCGTAATTTTACAGGCAACGATAATAAGATGGTTTGTCTTTATTATTTTGCTTATACTTGTAATCTTCAGAAAGTACTATTCTATTTCTGTTAAGTAGGTGTACAAAATTAATTGTAAGTTAAAAAATGGAAGATTTTTATTCAGATCAAGGCGAAAAACGCAGCCTTAGCGCGCTAAGGTGAGTATTTTCAACGATGAACCGAGGCTCTGCCGAGTTCATAAGCGAAGCGCACTAGCTGGAGGAAAATATCCGTTTTTTGTTATAAAGAATTTTGAACGACTACTTACCATCTATCTACTGTGTTTAACCTTACTTCATTAGTCTGTATACTATACAAACTAATTCAGATCGCTTTGCGAGTACAAAAAAGCTAAAAAACCGAGCACCGCGCGCTAATCCACGAAGTATTATTCAAATAACCTTTCTTTTATTTATGCTATCATTCAAATCTTTATCTCTGCTTAGAGTTATCTTATTTTGTAGTTGCTCGCTGTTGCTCCTTGCCTGCGAAACGGATCCTTGTGAGAATACGAATTGCGACCAAGGTGTTTGTGATGCTATTTCGGGCGAATGCCTTTGCTCCCGAGGGTATAGAACCAATGACGATGGTATATGTACCCTTACGTGGACGGAAAAGTATGCAGCTACTTACAGTGTGTATGACAGTTGCAAGGGTCCCAATGCAGGGGTGCAAAACTACACCAGTACTTTAGTTGCCATTGATCCGACTCAGCTCCGCTGGGATAACTACAACAATACAGGGCGTAGTTTGCTGCTGGTGCAACCCACTTTTTCTACCGTAGAAATTGCCCTTCAGAGCAATGATACTGTATTTACAGGCTTGGGCAATTGGCAAGAAGCCGATACGAGTCTTACCTTGGAATATAGGATTGCTGATACCACCAATCAACGCATTGATACTTGTTTTGCTAAGTTTACCCGTTTGTAAATGTATTTTTTTGACAAGAAATAGAAAGCCCCTCCTGAATAGTTCAAGAGGGGCTTTTTTTTAGTGCTACCGCTTTTTTTAAGACTACTTATTGTGATAAGGAGAAACGAATGTTTAAGCCTCCCTTCACACTGGTAATGGGGAAAGAGGTAGAAACCGCTGGAATGGTTTGCGTGTAATCTACAAACAAACGGAAGGTCAATCTATTGTTTGGAATCCACTCTACCGCAGGCGAAATACGCAGGGTTTGCATACCACGTGTGGCAATGGATTGCTCTTGATCCAAAATGTGGTTCACGGTTTTATCATCTCTAAAAGAAATATCACAATTGATGTTCAATTCATCTTTGGCTACGGTTTTTCCAAAATCAAAATTAA
This sequence comes from uncultured Aureispira sp., assembly GCA_964445645.1. Taxonomy (GTDB): domain Bacteria; phylum Bacteroidota; class Bacteroidia; order Chitinophagales; family Saprospiraceae; genus Aureispira. The sequence continues at coordinate 3,972 of CAYULH010000054.1, forward strand.
AATCCATATCGCCCAGCTTAGTTTTGGTGTCTTTGCGATTGTCTTTTTTCTTATTCTTATTTTGGAACAACTCTCCCATCTTAAAATTCTTAAACTTCCACCCAAAACCAACCGTTACATCGGTTGTTTTTTGCTCGCTCAATTGATAATCAATAAAGCTCATAGATAGATTACGGCTGGTTTTGTAATTGAATTTCAAGGCCAAATCATTCTTAAAACGCATATCTACTCCAATCAAAGGATTGAAGGCTTCGGCAATAACCAAATTGGGAATCTCAAAACTTGAATAATAGTTGAGACTGTTCAAATCCTTACCATCTGTTCCTGTTGGAGCCAATGTATTGGCATAGTCCAAATCGGTTACAAACTGGCTCACAGTGAGCGTAGATTTATAACCATGCGTAAGACTAAAGCTGGCGAAAATCTTATCCAAGCCCGGCAATTTGGACAAACCATTGTAACTCAATTTCCAGTTGGGCATAGGCAAGGTATTTCTAACATCGCTCAAGCTCACCGCATTGGCATCTTGTCCATTATACGCCGCCAAGAAAGCAGGAATCAATACATCTTGCTGATAACGTCCATAGCCCTCTGTAAAGCCGGGATTCGTCTCTTGGTCATCGTGCTGCCCTGTTCCTCTACGATTGGAAATAATAATACGATTGTTCTCAAACTGCTCAAAGGTAATGGAAGAATTCAGCCCTTTGGTACCTTGCCCATTAAAGAACGTGGACAATGGCAAATATGTCAAGCGCACGGTGCCACTTTGCATACCATTGAGGTGCGAAAACTGCCCATTGCTCAATTCGTCTTCTACCTTAAATAATTCTTGATAATTCTCCGTCAAATTCTTATTAATATCCACATCTATCTTAAATCCACGCAGCGGCTCAATGGTAATATTGGCCGAATAGGTTTGTGTGCGTGTTTGAATAACAGGCTGGTTCTGATAAATACTAGCACTAATCCAGCCACTCTGCCCTGCTCTATCCAACCACTCTCGATCGGGCTGCCAACCTGCAATAAAATCCCAGCCCGGACGTGGCCCTGGGTTAGTGGCCGTCCCTGTATAATCTTGCCCTACATATTTGGAAATACCCATAAAACCCGGTAATACAGTAGTAAAATCCTCATTGTAGGTAAAGCGTGCACGACGCAACAACATCAAGGGGCGAATCAAGGCACGTTCGGCGGCACTGGGTTGCCTACGTGCTTTGGCTCTAGCCACTTGTTCCCGCCAAGTTTTGCGCTCTACTTTGCGTTTGGCCTTTTCCGTCTTACGCTCTTCTAAGTCCTCAATTTCTCTTAGCGGATCGTATTTTTTCTTTTCTGGCAATTTAATTTTTTCGGGCTTCTTGCCACGTTGATTGGGGCGTGCAGGGGTATTGATTTTCTTCAGATATTTCCACTTGTTGTACAATTTCTCAAACTGAAAATCGCCCGTCACTTGGCGGCGTTGTGAGTTCTGAATCACATTGCCCAGACTATCCAAGCCTAGTGTGGCAGCCGTCCAGCTATAGGTGGCATTGTACTGCCCTTTGATATTGACCCAATCTAGTAGTGGCAAATACTTCAGTGGCAAGGTATACGTCACCCCAATATTGTGTTGGTAATTTTTGGTTCGCCCAAAACGCTTGATATTATCCCAAACAGCATCTCGCTTAGGGTCTGTATCCAAACGCCCTAGTGGTTCGTCAATTAAGGCATTGTTGGTACCTGTATAATTTAAGCGCAAGGATTTGAAGATATTCCATTGCACAATGTAGGATCTATCCCAAATAAACTTCTTATCATAAAAAGTACTAGAAGCATCACTGGTAAAACGATAAGTGGTCTCTCCAAAATTACGGCGCAATTCATTTCTAAACCCAATGGTAGAGGGCAAAGGATTGAAGTTGATTTCTCTAATCAAGCCCAGCCATTTTACCGTCTTTTTATTCTTAATTTTATTAATAGCCTTCTTAAACGGATATAAAGACTTTAGTCCGGGAGCATAATTATAATCCACCACTCCACGATGCTCCGTCCGTTCCTCCTTCTCGATAATAGGCGAGCGAAACACATCACTAGACTGTGCATAGGTAAACGAGAAATTGGAAATATCGGTTGGCAATGGAAAAAATTTGGAGGTTCGCCCTTTTCGCACATTGGTAAAGTTGAAACTAGAAATCGTTCTCACGGTTTGGGCAGCCGTACGCACCCGTTCTCGCTCTTCCAAATCTGCAATGGTATTGAGACGGTCACGCAAAGGCACATCCAATTCATAAGGATCAAACTCTGGCGTGCTAATTTCTTGAGAATACTGTGCATAGAATGGGATATTCAACTTCCAATCCTCTGGAAAAAATTTATCCAATTTCAAAGAACCCGAAATATCATACTGAATCGTTTCCTCACGACTGCGCTCGCCTACACTTTGGTCAATGCTTCCAAAACCAATAGATTGATAACTACCAGAAGCCGTTAATTGTCCAAAATCAGCCATTTGTACATCCAACCGTGCCAAACCCGCAAAACCACCACGCTCATCAAATCCAGTTAGGCGCAATTCATTGACCCACACCTCTGCACAACGTGCCAAGCCATCGTCCTTGCGATTCCGAACCCCTAGCATTACCCCCTTGACCTGCCCCAATGTTGGGTTTCCTTTGATACGTACAATATTGTCGCCATCGGGCATTTCGTATATACCACTAATATCTACCCCTCTGCCCGCGCGCTCTAGTTTTATTTTTTGCAGCAATTCCAAAGCAAAATCCAATTTGTTTTCTTCCAACCACACATTCTGAGGATCGCCTGTTCCATTAATTTCATCAGACATGGTTAGTGGTATTTCATACTCATAATAATTGCTCTCAAAATCACTCCCCATCCGCAAAAACAGGGTCATATCACCGGGATCATTAGGAATATTGTTGCCAAAATTCTCTGCATGTACATACATTTTTAGGCGTTTGTAAACCCGCATATCCATGTTTACAATCTTAAAAATACCCCGTGCATCACCTTCTTCTAGGTTACAAATACGCAAGGCTTGAGATTGCTCATTGCCTTGTGCATTGGCCACAGAACCAATAATTTGCTCACGCTGTACCCCCGGCGGCAAGGTATAATTAAAGGGTGATCTAGAACCATTCTCTTCAATATTCACAGCAAAAACATCAAAACTTGTATTATTGGGATCATCTGGCGGAATAACAATACCGGGTTGTACCAACGAACGCATATAACGTCTCCACTGGTTGCGAATCAAATCCAAACGCGCCATTCTCAAGGTTACTTCCTCTTCAAATCCTGTCATATACATTCTCATAAAACGGATAGCACGAAAATCTGAAATGCCGCCTATTCTATTGGTAAACTGATCGACTGGAATCTTGAGCTGGTACCAATACACCGATTCTGGATTGCCCTGAGCATCTGAATAGTCCATTCGCACCGAATCAACGGTGTACCGTGTAAACGCCATTTGTTCGCCTGCCTCGGGACGAATAGGAATTCTATATCTAAAATAAGCTTCCTGCTCATTGAGCGTGTTATCTTGGTTCAAATCCTCTGTCTCTGGCAAGTTGGTTGACACCGAAATCCCTTGGCTGTTATTGTCATCCCTAGACGAGTTGCCTTGTGGATTGTTGTACTTAGAATAACGGAACAAGGTAGGGTCGACCCCTGCTGGAATATTATTGGGATCATCATAAAAAGCATCTCGAAAGAAACGGAAGTTATCACTAGAAGGGTCTGCCTCTAAATCACTGTAGGCATTTGGGGTCAGAATTCCCTGCATGGCTGCCAAGAAATCTGCATACTTATTGCGCTCTCCTTCATCATCATAACCATCATACCCAATATCTTGCTGGGCACGAATGCTGGGATCCGTCCCCACATCAAAAGCACGAGTTACTGCCTGAATTCTAGGAATACGAGACCACACGGTTTCATCTGTAGTAGTAGTGGCATCATCTCCCACAGGAATTCCATTCTCAAAAAACAAACGAGAATCCTTTAGAATATCCTCGGACATATCGCCCAACTCTATATACAAATCACCACCAGCACCAGCACGTCCTTCCTTAAAAGGACTCATGACCCACAGCTCCACAAATTCAATATTGGACGCTTCAAAATCGGTATTGGTCAAGGCACGCATAATCCCCCCCCAACGGTCTTGTGGATTGACAAACTCTCCTTCAGGAGATATATTGGTGGTATCATAATTATAAGGGCCTCTCTGTGTGGGTCGATAGGTCATATCAAAAGTACGCAACAAGGTATTGGTCAAACCTGTATTCTGAACATTCTGAAATACATCTTGCTGTTCTATAATTTTGGTATAAATACTAGCTCCTCCCAAAGCAGGCTCGGGATTGTACCAAGAGATTTGTGCCCGATTCTTATTGTACTCCAAATCATTGGATAACCGTGCCTCTGGAAACAGTGGATTGGGCAAATCACTTCTGGGCGTACTCGCCAACACCCAATTCAAACTGGGCAAGGATAAATTAAAATTACTAGTAGAACCTTCAAAATCATCAATAAATACAACTCCCCCTTGGTCTTCTCCTTGGTTGATAATATTGGGCGAACCTGGAATTAGATGTGCAAATTCTGCTGAGAAGGAAATATTAGAGGGTGCTTTGGTGCTGATTAATGGTATTTTGTCAATAGCACGAGTCAGCCAAGGGGCTTCCTTGTTGTACTGAATATCAAAACCATAAATACTATTAGAAATAGGGTCATCGCCATAGTTTACTTTTTGTGTAAACGGACGCTCATTGAGGTGCAAGAAAGTAGCTCCCAAATTCACGCTTTCATCCACAAAATAATCAAACCTAGCCCCAAAAAATCCCTGCTGATTAAATCCAAAAGTGGCATTGTCCTCAAAAGCTACCCGTACAGGCTGGCCCGAATTGAGATAAGCTTCATTTAGAATTTTGATTCTACCCAAATTATAATCAATACTATAATCCGTGCCCTCTACCAAGGTACGTCCACCAGCCGTCACCACTACCGAACCCTGTGGGATATTGAAGCCACCCAAGGAAATTTCGGACGAGATACTCGACTTGTAACGCCCTCGAATGATAAAACGATTGAACTCTGGAAATTCTCGTGCTCTGGTAATGGTAGAATCGTACAATTGATTGTACAGATATTTTTGTGATAATGGACTAATACTACTGGGATCACCCGGCACGGTATAAAATTCATCGGCCAAGGAACTACCAAAAGGCTCCAACACAGGAAAAATAATCCGCCCATTTCGTGGCAAAATAGTTGTACCCGGTACATAATCAAACTGCCCATCTGGAATGGGGTCACGGGCACGATTCAGATTATCCAAGTTGAGCATGGTAATCAATGGCTTGGATGCTGGCGGCCCTTCTGGAATAAAACGTTTTTCTCCTCCTCCGGGGTCTTGGTAGAATACATCCAACATGAAATCTTCTTGGTTGATTTGATACGCCCCCAAAGAATAAATATTCTTCATCATCAAGTCCCAAATCGGCAAATCTACCCGTGTACGCACCCCTTTCAGCAATTTGAGGTGCATAACATTGAGGGTGTCCGAATCTAAGGGCAAATCTTGTGCAAACTCCCCTACTTGATAAATTTTACCATTATAACTATACTGATAGGCCACCGCCACCACATCGGCGGGCTTGATGGCAACATTGACTGAAATAAAGCCCAATTTGGGGTCAAAGGTATACTCGGACGGTGCTAGTTTCCTTGCTCTAATTTTGACAAAATCCTCGGCATCACTCATATTGAGCGGGGCTGCTTGTAGAGCCGAAACCGAGCTTTGTAAGCTTCGGGCATTGAGCGACGGACTCCCGTTTTCACTCGCTAGTAGTTGAGCATAGAGCGAGTTGGCATCATTGTCGGGCAAGCGATTGTTACGCAAATCAATGCCCTGTTCGGGAGCCGTAGCTGGGCTGTAGCTGTTGCCAGCCACCATTTTGCTAGGGTTGGTTTCGCCCAAATCTGCATAGCCTACAATATCCCGTACCCCTTCGGTTACATTTCGGTCATTGGTTACCCAAACTTCTATTTTTGTAATTTCAAATAGCGTATTAATCTGAGGTAGATTGGATAAATTTTCCTCATAAGTTTCTCTATTGTAATGGGACAAGAAGAAGTGTCTGTTTTCATCATACTTATCGGCCGTCACTTCAAAATCTTGCAATTGAGAGCCCCCCTGAATTTGGATTTCTTTACGTTTGGTCTGACTTTGAGAAGCCACCAACGACATTTTTAAGCGACCAAATTGCAGGTCTGTTCTGAAACCAAATAGGTTTTGTCGCCCCTGAATCAAGGAAGAACGCAAAGGAAAACTCACATTACCTGCTTCTATTTTTTTGATAATATCATCTTCCGAACACTCGGTATCACTCAGGTATTCTACCTTAATTTGGCGGTCAAAATCAAAGGTTGCTTGGGTATTGTAATTAAACGACAATTTGAGTTTTTCTCCAATCTTGCCCACTACACTCAATTGGATATTCATATCAAAATCAAAACCACCTTGCTGTTGTTGCTGTTCGGTAAGGATAGGGTTGGCTATGCGTTGATAATCAAACCCAAAGGTCAAACCAATATTTCCTTGTGGGCGTACATCAATAGTAGAACCACAAAACAAACGTTCTGTCAAGCTGCTGCTAATACGTTCTTTGTAAGGTTCTATAGGGTCGCCCCCTCTGATTTCACCCACCTTGTTCATTTTTGCCAACTCCTTGAGATAAGCACTATCCTCTTGTTTGGACTTCCATTTAAAATACTCATCGGCCGTCATATACATAGGAGGTCGGTAATAGGAACCATTAATGGTTTCCTTAATCACATACAAATCGCTCGCTGCATCGTACTCTACCGTACGCTCAATAGCCTTGGGGTCTTTGAGGTCAAAAGGATTTTTTTGATTGCTAATATCCACTTGCGTTCGATCTCGCAAAGGGGGCAAAGAATCTGGACTATAGGTAGTGGGGATGGTCCAAAAATTTTCATTTAAGTAATCCAAGGGTTGATTATCAGTACCTTGGGCAGCTTGTAGTAGAGTGCATAAAGCAACAAAACACAGGGCTAATGTCTTAAAATTCATAAAAAACAGCTTGGTTATGGAGAGATGAGTCTACACCGTAGACCTATCTACCTTGGGGATACAACTTAGTGCTTGGGTGTTTGCTGCATCACCATTCTTCAAAATAGCTTCAAAAGTATTTAATTTTCACAGCAATGCCAACATTTACAACCCAATAGGGGATTCAACCATCTTATTTATAGTGTGCATAAATAGAGGTAACTGGAAAAACATGGCGGCGATGTGCTAAAAATTAAATTGTGTAGAGTTTAAACCTTATACGTTGTATTTTTTTTGTAAGCAGTAGATTTTTTTTTAATTCCAATTAGGTGTTGGTGTTGCTATTTAGTTGCTGTTCAATTTGTTTGGTTCTTTTTTATATCAACAGTTGTTTTTTTTGTTTAACAAGAACAAGGCTATGAAGAGAGTTGGCCAAGTGCCTGCTTGATTAATACACTAGAATCCTTAATGGTAGGGGTAGCTTTCAAAATTCTGTTTAATGCCTTCTGCACAGTAGTTTTATTAAAACCTAACGCAACCAAAGCCGAAAGTGCTTCCTCTCTAACGGTGTTATCAACTGTTAAAGTTGTAGCAATAGCTGCACTTTGTGCACCACTTCCTTTGAGTACTTTGTCTTTTAGTTCCAAAACAAGGCGTTTGGCAGCCTTGGGCCCAATTCCCTTGGCCGTTTTAAGTACAGCAATGTTTTCAGACACAATTGCTTGGCGCACTTCGGCCGGCGACAAAGTAGACAACAAAATACGAGCCGTACTTGGCCCTACCCCCGAAACAGAAATCAACAACTCAAAGATACTACGTTCCTCTTGTTCTGCAAAGCCATACAAAGTCTGGCTATCTTCTTTCACAATAAAATGTGTCAACAAGGTTATTTCTGTTTGTTGAGCAATTTTATTGTAGGTATTTAAAGATATAAAAACACGATAACCCAAACCAGCAGCCGTCTCAATCAATACCTCAGTTGGCGTTTTTTGTGTTAATTTTCCCTTGATGTAAGCAATCATAAGCCTAATAAGTTAATGGCTTTCAGGCAGTGTGCTTTATCTTCATCTGCCCGTCTGCTATTAAAAACAACGAACAAAGTTATAAAAAAAGCTAGTACAATAGTTGATTATTTGCGAACTGTTGTGATTTTTTTTGGTAACATTAACCAACTAATCGTTCCAATAGGATAAGTTTATCCTTAATTGTATTTTTTTGCTTCAAATCAGAATCTCAATTTCTTATGCCCTACTTTTTATGCCTTATTGTTTGTTTGCTCTTGGGGGCTTGCCATAATACGCCCTCCTCTAATAGCTCAACCACAGCAACCACACTAACCGCTCAAGCCTTGGATGTGAGTCTCAATATGACCCAACCACGTTTTCAGTTGGGCTTGCCCGTCACACTGCGTTTTGTATTGCACAACAATCAAGCAGATTCCATTCGTTTTTGTTATCTCAACTCCCCTGCCCACGAAATGGTGTGGAGCGATTTTTTTGTGGTCACTCATGCCAATGGGCAAGTGATGCCCTATATTGGCCAACGCCCCCGCTCGCAAGGGCCAGCCAGTGCCGAACACTCCATCACCCTAGCCCCCAATGAAATGAAAATTTACACGCTCGATTTGTTGCCCCTCTATCAGATGAACGAAAAAGGGCAATACAGTGTGCATTTTGTAGGCGATTCGATCAATTTGCTGCCCAATTCTACCCCCGCTCGCTTTGTTTTAGAATAATTTTTAATTTTTCTCCCATCCATACACCAAAACCAAACCACCCAGCATCTATAGGGGCAGAGTAGAATTTTATAGTCCTTTATGATTGCTGATTGCAATGGATAGAGGTAGAGAAATTAAGAACCTGTTGCCCGCAGGTTCTTTTTTTTTTGAGGGGGATATTTGTCCTATTTATCTGTAGAGATATTTTTAATTCTAGTTTCTAATTCTTCAATTGTTGGCAATTTATCTTTTATTTCTTTAGGTATATGCTTTCCCAAGGTATAATTAGAAACCCCAATAGGCTTGTTTATATTTTTTAACGCATACTCAACAATCACTTCATTTTTCTCTCGGCATAATAAGATACCTATAGTTGGTGCATCATTATTAGAATCTCGTAAAATATTATCAACAGCAGATAAATAGAAGTTTAACTTTCCAGCATACTCAGGTTTGAAAGGTCCAGTTTTAAGCTCTATTACCACATAACAATGCAGTTGCGTATGATAAAAGAGCAAATCAACATAAAAGTCTTCGTTGCCAACTTCAAGATGATATTGTCGTCCCAAAAAAGCAAAGCCACGACCAAGTTCTAACAAGAACTTACTAATATTATCAATAAGTGCTTTTTCTATTGATCTTTCTTCTGTGTCGTCTGTAAGTTGTAGAAAATCAAAAATATATGGGTCTTTCAGGGTTTGTTGAACAATATCTGAATTATACTCTGGTAAAGTTCCCTTGAAATTGCTAATAGACTTTCCTTGTCTTGAATACAAACCTGACTCAATTTGCATAACCATAATATTTCTAGACCAGCCATTTTCAAGTGCTTTTTGGGCATACCAGATACGTTCTTCCACATTACTACACTTTTGCAATAATGCAATATTATGATACCAACTCATTTGTGCAAGCGGCGCTTGCACAAATTCAAATTGAGGATAATTCTCAGCAAATTGTCTCATATACATAAGATTTCTTCGCGAAAATCCCTTCAATTTAGGAAAAGTACTTTTTAAATCATTGGAGAGCTGTTCTACAACTTTTGCACCCCATTTTTGTGTTGTTTGACGAGTTAGAATCTCTTTTCCAATCGACCAATACAAATTGATAAGTTGAGTATTTACAACTAGTACAGCCTTTACTTGTGCTTGTTGTATTTGTTCCTTGATATTCAGAAAAAAATTTTTGTATTCTTGGTCGTTATGTAGTGTAGACATTATTACTGGATAAGTGTTACAAACTATTCAAAGGAGTGAATTTAATAAATTTTAATCAATAAATAAAGACAAAATTATTTCTATATCAATAGGATATTATTGCATAATAAACCATTTGCCTTAGTTGAGCACTATATTACCATCAACCTAAGTATAGAAAATCAGACTCTTTATTTCTGACTCAACTTCTTCACACTTTCTGTTAAGTTTGATATAGTTCCCATTGCTTCCTTGGCAAAGGAACTATATCCAATCTCTTGTTTACTAGGAAATTTTAATTCAGCTTTAAATAGTTCTAATAACATCTTTTGAAGTTCACTTTTGTCGTCTGCTTTACTTTCTTTCATCAAAAGATAGGCATGAAATTTTTGTTCAATTACTGCTTTAAATTGCATTAAGTAAATTGTGAAGTTCGCCAATATTCCCTTTCAGCCCCAACAACATAAAATTTAGCTTATTTCTACTCCCATATAGACTGCTATTCAATGACTCTTTTTCTCGAACATACTTGCGTAATGCTCCTTTTAGTGTGTAATATTTTATCTTCTTTTTTACTGCTTTATCAAATTCTTGCAGCAGTTTTTCGTATTCTACTTCCGTCAAACTCGTTAATTGATTAACTTTGATACGGGAACTTTTGGATTGCTTTTTTTTCACACTTCAAAGATATATCCTTTAGTTCCCATTTTTCTCTCCTTAACTACTTTTCGCAATAACGTCTATTTTCAATACCTTCACTTAGTGCTTCTTCTTGGGTAATAAGGTTTTGAATAATATTATCATAGTTTTTTTCTATTTTAAAAATCCTATCTTCACTTTGTATCAAGCTTTGCTGATTAATTTCTGAGCTAAACATTCGTAAAATAAATGGGTATGTAACCACTATACTCAAAACAATTACAATAGACAAGCATATAATATATTTAAGTGTTTTTTGTAGGGACTTTGCCTCTTGAAAAAATAAATTTTGTACTAGTATTCTTTCAATATTAAATACAATTATCCCCCACACTAAACCAATTAAAATCGAAATGCTAGAATTATTAAAAATAGGCTGAAAAGAATAGGTGCCCATTATTGCTGCTACAAGACCTGTAATAATTACGAAAAGCCCAATTGTAGCATATCTGTTTTGTTCTGTTGGAATTTTTTCAAGAATTTCAATATTTGCCCCTGATGACCACCACAAGATTTTTTTCATAGTAGCTTGTTATTTTTGCTCTTTGATTGACTAGGTTTACTATACAAACACATAATATAAAAAATCAATGACTTTGAATTAATAAATCGAAAGAACCAATTGAATCCCCCCCATCAACCTTCCTTTTTTCTTTTGCTTGGAAAGTTTATCTTTGTGCTGCCAATTCATCCTTTGGGGCTAAGAACTTAATCCTAAGGGAGATTGTTATTATTTTGTCGCCGTGTGTGACACTATACTAAATTCAAAGAGAAATGTTCTTACAAGTATTTAAATCAAAAATACACTGTGCTACGGTAACTGAAGCCAATCTCAATTATGTAGGTAGTATTACTATTGATGAAGATTTATTGGATGCTTCTAATTTGATAGCCGGAGAGCGTGTACAGGTGGTCAACAATAATAATGGAGAACGCTTAGAGACTTATGTTATCAAAGGAGAGCGTGGTTCTGGAATTATTTGTCTGAATGGAGCGGCTGCACGTAGATGCCAAGTAGGTGATATTGTTATTATCATAGGCTATGCTTATGTGACCCCCGAAGAGGCCAAGGAGCTAGAACCTGCCATTGTTTTCCCTACAGCAGATAACAAAATACCTGAATAATTGACTTAACTTTTAATGTACTTATTTTAATGGTCTATGGAGCAACAAATGCTCGATAGGCCATTTTCTTATTCTTCGGGTATCTCTTTGGTGGGGCTATATTGGATACCAATCATACTGACAAAAAAAGCATAGAGCATTACGCCTATGGTGGAGAGCAAGGTGTTTTCGGTAATGAAGGATAAAAAGATAACGCTGTGTACAAGTACAAATATCCACTCTAGTTGTCGCCTATAATACCACATTGGAAAACCAAAACAAACCAAAAACCAAAGCAATCCTACAAAGCCTGTTCCTGCCAGCAGGGTCAGCAGCAAATTGTGTGGATACATGGGAGGCTGTTCGGGATAGTCTCGCTCATAAATGGCCGCTTGTTCTGCCCTCAAATCGGCTATACCTACGCCCCAATAAGGAGCTGTCTGGGCCACTTGCCAGCCTATTTTGTAAGACAATAATCGGCGTGTATCGGAGTATTCTCCAATTTTGCCTGCTTGGTACAATTGCCAATTGTAGCGGGTGAGATTAAATTTGGTCTGGATGCTGGGCACAAATTTATAGGCCAAATAAGGCATGGGCAGCACGAGTAGCAAGAGCAATATTAAGGTTTTGAAACGGCGGCGCTGCAAGAGGATTATCAACAATAATAACAGGGTATTGACATAAAAAACCAACAAACCAATTCTGACCGTCAACACATGCAAGGCCACCATCAAAAACAACACACTGCCTACTTGTAGCCAACGTTCGGCACGATGTTTCCAATAATACCCTTTCTCTACCAAATAAACCCCTGCTAATAAAGCAATATTAATCATCAAACTAAACCGAATGTGCTCCCCATTGGGCGTGGGAATGGCCTGACTGCGTTGGAGCATATCCAGCATCTCGGCCCTGTGGAGGGCATAATTGCTCAACACCCCCAAACAGGCTATGGTCATGGCTCCAAAAAATAGAGCCAGCAAGTGCTGGTATTGGCGTTTGGAAAAAGTGGGCAGTAGACCAAAAGCGAGCGGCAAGGCCACCATAGGCAATGCTATCCGAATGCGTACCCATATTTCACTTTGGTTATCAGATAATAAGGCACTTGCCGTGAACAACAGGAAAATGCCAATCATAGCCCAAGGAGCCTTGTTTTGAGCTAGTTTTTTCCAATCTTGTTGGGGGTGGGGCGAGAGCAATCCTAGTACAAGCAGGCTAATGGTAGCAATGCTCATCAGGAATTTGGAGCATATCAGCCCTACAAACAACAGGACAGATGCTCCAAAAGCCAATTGTTGGCGTGGATATGCTTGTATAATTGCTCTCATGGTTGGGCTTATACAGAAAAGCGCACATATTTGATGGTGCGGCCTTTTTCTAAGTGCATTTCTTCATAAAAGGTCTTGATTTCCAATTCTGGGTAGTCCAAAGGCTCGGCATAAATATCATCTTTCTGATACAGAATATCTATTTTCTGCTCTTCCAAAACCTCCAAGGTATAAGCGTACAAATCTGGCGAGTCTGTTTTGAGGTGTACCAAATTTTCTGTTCCCATGATGGCACGATATACATTTAGGAATCGAGGAGCAGTGGTGCGTTTTTTGGGTTTGCCCAATTGTGGATCAGGAAAGGTAATCCAGATTTCACTCACTTCGCCCTTGGCAAAGTAAAACTCAATAAACTCAATACGAGCACGCAAGAACGCCACATTGTCCAAGCCTTCTTCCAAGGCTTTTTTTGCGCCTGTATATAGGCGATTACCCTTCAATTCTACCCCTATGTAATTTTTGTCGGGGTGGCGTGTACCCAATCCACAGGCATAATGCCCCTTGCCACACGCTACTTCCAGAATAATTGGATTGTTATTGCCAAAATGCTCCTGCCATTTGCCCTTCATATCTACAGCTTCTCCTTGATGGTCAATCACAAGATTGCTATTGTAAGCTTCAGAAGAATAAACATTGGGAAAAGTGCGAATGGCTGCAAATTTTTGCAGTTTGGAAAGTTTGGCCATGTTGGTAAAATCAAAAAGTTGTTTAAATACGCCTTCAATTGCTATTGCTAGAGGGGCAAAGATAGCAAAAAGTAAACAATCTTATGGAGCCTACGGGGTATCTTGCAAATCTAAAATTTTGATGTATCGTTCATCATAATCAATTTGACCGTTGCGCTTGAGTCGATTGAGCACACTGTTGACCGTTTGGCGAGAGGTAAAAGTTAGTTTTGCAATATCCTTGTGTGTCAAAAAGTTTTTGACTACAATTGCCCCGTCTTTCTCCTTGCCAAAATCACGTGCTAGTTCTCGCACAAAATCAATAATTCTAGTAGAAGAATCCTTAAATACAATGGAGGACAAACGGCTTTCTACTTTTCGCAAACGCAAGCCAATGAGCTTGTACATAGCTATATTAAACGCCTTGTTGCGTTGCATAATATCCTGTAATACATCAATATCAATAGCACATATAAGCAAGTCATCGGCAGCTACCGCAAAATCATTGGCATTGCCATCGGCCAAGGCCATTTCACCAAACACTGTTCCGTCAGGAAGAATGTACTTGAGGTGTTCCTCTCCATTGTCTGTATAATTGCCCACCTTGACAATACCGTCTTTGAGCATGTATACTTTCTTTTGAGAATTGAACGGAAACATAATGGGGTCTCCTTTTTTATATTGACGATGGATAGCTTTTTCAGCTATTTCGTTCATTTCGTACTTAGATAGGGTTTTAAAAATATTGAATTGCTCTAAATACCAAAGTTTTGCGACCTTTTGCATAAGATTTTAATAGAATGATGCTTAGTGAATGTTCTAATAGAGCACTATTGCGCCAAGCTATATAGAAACAAAAAAATAAATAGAAGATAGTTATACCAATTGCTAAGATTTTAGCCTTTTGATACCATTCTTTTGTGGGGATTTATTTCTTGTTTTTTGTTCCTCAAAAATTGCACCTAATAGAGCAATTATTCTATATCTACATCAATGTAGACTCAATAAACGGGTGTTTTTCTGGAAAATCTGTGGTGTAATGCAAACCTCTGCTTTCCTGACGGGTCGCCGCCGAACGGGTTATCATATAGGCAACAGTAATTAGATTTCGCAATTCGCACAACTGGGGAGAGATGGTGGTGGTGCTGTACAGCTGCTCTGTTTCTTCATACAAGATATGCAAGCGATCAAAGGCACGCTTGAGGCGAATACTAGAACGAACAATTCCGACATAACTGCTCATTATTTCTTTTAGTTCTTTGACCGACTGTGTAATTAGAACCAGCTCTTTCGGATCAGTGGTACCTGTAGCGTCCCAATCTGGAATTTCTTCCTGAAATTCAATAGAATCAATACGTTTGGTAATATCATTGACCACACGCTCGGCATAGACCAAGCCCTCCAAAAGAGAATTGGAAGCCAAACGATTGGCTCCATGCAAGCCCGTACAGCTGCATTCGCCAGCCGCATACAAATGTTTGATAGTTGTTTGGCCATTTTGGTCGGTCTTGATACCACCACAAATATAATGAGCAGCAGGCACTACAGGTATTAAATCCTTCATGGGGTCAATACCCACACTTTTGCATTTCTCATAAATAGTAGGAAAATGCCCTATAAAGCCTTCTAAATCAATATGCCTACAATCTAGTGTCATGTAGTCTTGTCCACGCATTTTCATTTCATTATCAATGGCTCGTGCTACAATATCACGTGGAGCTAGGGATTTGCGTGGATCATACTTTTGCATAAACTCTTCCCCTTCTGGCGTTCTCAAGATGGCTCCAAAACCACGCACAGCCTCTGACACCAAAAAAGCAGGGTTTTCGGGAATAGGGCTATAAAGGGAGGTAGGATGAAACTGGATGAATTCCATATTTTCCATACGCCCCTTGGCTCGATAAAACATAGCCATACCATCTCCTGTGGCGATACTAGGATTGGTAGTAGTCTTGTACACTTGCCCTGCGCCTCCTGTAGCTACTATGGTTACTTTAGCCAAAAAGGTTTCAATATCTTGATTTTCCATGTTGAGCACATAAGCACCATAACACTCTATTTCTGGGGTGAGTCGGGTTACCTGCCTTCCCAGATGATGCTGTGTAATGAGATCAATGGCAAAATAATGATCGTGATATTCTAAATTAGGGTATGATTTTGCCTTGGCATTTAGTGCGCGCTGAATTTCCCAACCTGTGAGATCCTTAAAATGCAGAATTCTGTTTTCAGAATGCCCTCCTTCACGGCCCAAGTCATATTCTTGGGCATTTTTATCAAAACGAGTTCCCCATTCTATTAGCTCCTTCACACAAGCTGGGCCTTCCTCTACTACAATTTGAACTACCTCTTCATCGCACAATCCATCACCTGCATCTAGTGTATCTTCGATGTGTTTTTCAAAGGAATCTTCATCAAAATCCCAAACAGCAGCCACACCTCCCTGAGCATAACGAGTATTGCTTTCTTCTTTGTGTGTTTTGGTCAATACACAAACTTTTTTACTTGGATGACGTTCTGCCAACTTAATAGCCATTGTCAAACCAGCAACACCAGAGCCTATAATTAGAATATCTATTTTTTTCATCGTGCTTATCTTGTATTAAGTAGTCCTATCAACAAACAACAGAGTTCTTATTCAGTTTTGTATTCTCTTATAACAAGATAAAAAAAGCAACTTTCCCAAAAAGGAAAGTTGCTCGGTATTTTTTAATTTTTTGTAACAAAAGTGATTATCTCACCTTGAAAATATACAAAATAATTGCAGTTAAGATGTCGAGTGTAGACAGCAATAACACGTTTTTCATAATATTTGGTGTGTTTTGGATTATGGGATAATAATTAACATTGGCCTTGATTAGATAGTGAGAAGAGACCACCTGCTAACTTTCTATATCACGAATATAAGACATTTAAATCTAAAAACGGTTAAAATTTGATTTTTTTTTATTTTTTTTCAACAAAGATTGCATTAGCCATTACTTCCAGCCATGTAATTGGAACCAACCTGCACGCTCAATTACATTCTTGGAATAATCTCGTCCTGTGGTGTAATAATCTACACCATATCCCATTCGATAACCATCCCAAGCACGTCGAGGGCCACAATTGTACCCTGCTACTCCTGCTTTAATCAGTTTAAAACTCATTTCCCAGCCTGCTTTTTTCTCAAAATAAGCCATGCAGTTTTTTAGTACAGCGCCTCCATAAATGATATTTTCTCGTGCATCCGCCCAACGTCCAGATTCTACAAAGGGTACATGCCAACGATCATCTACTTGCATCAAACCACGTCCGTGTCCGTGGTCACCTGTCCCCCCAGGGCCGGGAGGGGTTAGCGCCAATCCCCAGTGCGATTCTCTAGAGCCTAATCCTGCAATAATAGAAGGGGGTATATTGTATTTTTGAGCTACTTTCTTAACCGTGTGCTCATACTTTTTGAGTTCTTCTAACTGTCGTAATAAAGTGCGATCCCATTTGGCATAAGAAGTCTGAAAGGTGCTAGAAGGACTGGCAGGAGCAGGGCGTTTCATCAATACAGACCAAGTATAGGGACCTACTACACCATCTGCACTAAGACCTTTGGAAGCTTGAAAAAGGCGAACTACATTCTCTGTGTAAGCTCCAAATTCGCCATCAGGGCGAATTCTGTAGCCTAAACCTTTAAGAAGTGTTTGTAATTCGCGAACATCATCTTTCAAATGTGGTGAAGTGTGACTAAAACCATCATATAAGCGTAAGGTAGGTCTTCCCATTGTATTGTGTCTAGTTTTTAATAGTAGATGGTATGCTGTCCCATCATTCTGTTTGTACACAGCAATTGCCAGCATAAAACCCCTGAAATTGCAAAAAAATACAAGCAGTGTTGTGATTTAAGAACGAATCCTTGTTAGTTAAAATTTAAGTTTTTGCTCCAACAAAAACAGAATAGCAATAAGCTTCGTTACACTATTCATTAATAGTTGTTTAAAAACTTTCACAACCAGCTACTATTTAGTTATATTATTACTTGTTCTAAAAATAGAAATAAAAAATTGGTAGTGTTAATTTTTCGACTAAAAAAACAGGCTTTTTTGCTAGTTTTGCCTACTACTTGCTGTTTTTATTTCCCAAAGTTATTTTGATAGATACAATCAGAGGATGTAATAGATCTGTTTTTGGGATTTTTTGTGGCAAATTATTGCGCTGCGTTCGTTGCAAGCACAACGACCAATCACCTACTTAATTGAATCCTCTAGGTATTGCTTTTTATGAAGTATTTTGTTTCATTACAGCTTATTTTGTTTCTGTTAGTTTTGGCACCCCCTACTACAGCACAAACACCTATACAGCAAACGCTCCTGCGCGCTGAGAAACACATCAAAGATGCCGAACAGTACTATGCTGAAATGAAGTACACGAAGGCAAAGGAGTCTTATCAGTTTGCAGCACGCATATATCGCAAGAATAATTTGCCTGAATATTATGCTATTTGCTATAATGGTATTGGCAATATATATATAGATCTCACTCGTTATGAAGAAGCCAAGAGCAAGGGTTTTGACAAAGCATTGCAACAACTGGAAAAAATCAAACAGATTGATCCTAGTTTTCAATTAGATAGTAGTTTGATCGCAGATGCTTATGAGGGGCTAGGACGCTACTATAGCCGAGTAGCAACCCCCATGCTGGTAGATAGTAGTCAGGTATTGCAAATTAATTATAAAAAGGCTCTTCAATATCACCTCCAAGCCTTAGGAATTCGGCAACGACAATACAATGGCCCTCATGAGAAAGTTGCCCTTTCTTACTACTATATTGGGGAGTGTTATAGTGGATTATTTAATACTAGTAAGCTGGTGCCTATCAAAGAGGAATTGAAATACTTTAAGAAGGCACTGAATATGCAGCTCAAAACAGTAGGAGGTTTGCATTATCAAACGGCCAATACCTATCAGGCTCTGGGCAATTATTTTTATGAAACCCAACAAGATTACCACCAAGGTTTTGCTTATCACAAAGAGGCATTTAAAATTCGTCAACAGTTATTTGATGATAATCACCCACTTATTGCCACTTCTTATATCAATTTAGCGACATACTATCGGGTCACCAATATCTATGATCAGGAATTGGCTTATCTGGAGAAAGCCTTGCAAATTCAACTACAGCGTCTAGGAACGGAACATGCCGAGATTGCCAAAAGTTATTATTTGTTAGCCAATCGTTATAGAAGCAATGGAAATATCGAAAAAGCCTTGTCTTATTACAGTCATGTCTTGTATATTTTTGAGCAATTGGGACAACGTGTCAGCATTGAAGTAGCCAATACGCACTTGGCTATGGCTGCTTGCTATAGCCACCTTCAACGCAACACACTTGTTTGGCAAGAATTAGAATACAGCCACAATTTGTTTAAACGGGTGTATGGAGCACAGCATTTCAAGCTCAGTCAGGTGCTCTTGGCAAAAGGCGACTATTATTTGGCTAACAATCAAGTGGATTCTAGTGCCTTTTTTTATTTCAAAGCCTTGCAACTCAATCAAGAGCAGTTGGGGCAACAGCATTATGCAGTTGCTGAGATTTATGATAAGTTGGCCCATCTTTATGGGCAAATAGGCAGGAGAGAATTAGAACACCAATATCTGTTATTGGCCTTGGCTATTCGAAAGGTAGAAGCCTATATACTTCGTTCTAATAAGGAGAAACAGCATGTTTCTTATCTATCTTCAGATAAGAAAAAATGGCCCAATAGTTCCTTGAGGCAACAACTACACCAGAGTTATTGCAATTTAGCTGGCTATTATCAGCGTGAGAAAGAATATACCATTGCATTGAGCTATATTCAATTGGCATTGGCAACAGTGTGCGAAAGTATAGCTTCC
Source organism: uncultured Aureispira sp. (assembly GCA_964445645.1). GTDB lineage: Bacteria > Bacteroidota > Bacteroidia > Chitinophagales > Saprospiraceae > Aureispira. The sequence goes on from CAYULH010000054.1 coordinate 23,623, forward strand.
TACAAAGATGATTGGCATTACAATCCTTCTACCAAAGAACTCGAACGGAATGTTGCGTGGTTGGCCACCTTATCACAAAAGGCAGATTTGTTATTGATGCTCTACAATAACAATCAAAATCCAGATTACTTGCACTTGGCACAAAAGACCTACAAACAAGGTATTGAGGTCATCAATGGTTTGCGAACAACCTTTACTTCTTTTAAGGCCAAGCAAAAACTTCGTAATTATTCTGTTCCTGTTTTTGAAGGGGCCATTACCTGCCTATACCTTTATTACCAAAAAAAACCTCAAAAAAGTCACTTGGCTCAAGCTTTTGAAGTGGCAGAGTTGAGCAAGAATTTTGTCTTGTTGCAAGGTTTACAAAATAATTTGGCACGGGGAAATAGTGATATTCCGAGCAGCTTGCTGGAGTATGAGCAAACCTTGCGGGAGCAATTGGCTTATTATTCTAATTATGATAATAGAGGAAAAAGTAATAATCAAGAATATGATAAGGTTTATTTGCAAACCAAGCAGCAGTATGATTCGCTCATTCAAGAACTAGAACAACACTATCCACGTTATTATGCCCTTAAGTACAAAACAGCTGTTACAACGCTCGAAGAGGTTCAATCAAATCTAAGCTTGAAAAAACAAGTTTTGCTAGAGTATTTTGTAGGGGAGCGTTCTGTGTATGTTTTTAGGATTACGGGTGAAACGTGCCAGTTGTTTCAAATGAAAATTCCCGATAATTACGAAAAGTTGGTCTATAACTTACGTAGTGCTCTGACCAACTACGAGATGATTACAGCCCATCCTAAATGGGCTTACAAAGCCTTTGTAACAGCTTCTTATCGTTTTTATTCCTGTTTTTTGGCTCCTTTCTTGCCCCAAGAGGAAAAGGTAGAGCAGCTCATTATTATTGCTGATGGAATGCTGCACTATATTCCTTTTGAGGTGGCTATTTGCAAACTTCCTGAGCAGCTTGCTTTGGAAACTCCTAATTACAAAGAGCTAGATTTTTTGATTCGGCATTTTCCCATTTCTTATAATTATTCGGCTACGCTCTGGAACAGAAACTTAAACCATAAGAAACGGTATAACAATGGGCGTTGTTTGGGCTTGGCTCCTTCTATTCAATTTTCTAGCCAGCATGATAGTTTGCCTTGGACACAAAAAGAGTTGGAGGCCATAGAACGTATTTATGATGGTGATTATTTTTATGGTTCGGCAGCCAACAAGACACTGTTACAAACCCAAGCGAGCAATTATAACATTATTCACTTGGCTACACATGGAATCGTAGATATGCAAAACCCTATGCGCTCTATGTTGTCTTTTGGAGAGGGAGCAAACGAGCAAAATGCCTTGTATACCTATGAAATTCACAATCTTTCGCTTCAGGCCAATCTTGTAGTATTGAGTGCTTGCGAGACGGGTTTTGGCAAAACTGAACAGGGCGAAGGGGTTTCTAGCTTGGCTAGGGCTTTCTTATTTGCAGGAGCACCTAGTGTGGTTACTACTCTTTGGGAGGTCAATGATTTCACCAGTGCTGCATTGATAGAGTTGTTCTACAAAAACTTGTCGGAAGGGATGAACAAGGCAGAAGCACTACAAGCAGCCAAATTAACATTCTTGTCCAGAACGGATGAGATTTCGGGGCATCCTACCTATTGGGCGAGTTTTATTGCCTTGGGCAATTCTGATGCACTGCCTAGTTCGTGGGGTAGTTGGTGGTGGATAGCAGGATTGGGTATAGTGGTGCTGCTATTGGGGTATGGGTACAAAAAAAAAAGACAATATCACCTAAATAGGTAATATTGTCTGGGTGTAAGTACTGTATTTAACCTGATCTAAAAATATACATCAGGAATATAGGGTTTGTCACTCTATTCTTCTATGCGTTCCTTGGCCTGCTCTTTCCAATTGTAACGCTCGTAACGTGCCCCAAAACTTTTGATCTTCTGATCAAGTTCTTCAATATCTTCATCTGACAAATCAGCTAATTGTTGAAAACTAACAACGCCCTCTTCTTGTAGTCGAGTTGCAATTTTCTCACCTAAGCCTTTTAGTGTTGTCAAGTCATCTACGCTTACTTCCACCTCCTCATCATCTTCTAACACCTCTTCAAAAGCATCTTTGATGCGTTGAGCTTGTTTGGCCAACACCTTTTCCGTTTCTTCAGCTTTCTCTTTTACTTTTTCCTCTAACTTGGCAGCAGCAACCATAACCTTTTTCTTGGCTTGGTAGCTCTTTTCTTCCAAAAATTCTTCTGCCTCGTCTACTACAGCTTTTACATCTTGTCCTTTTTTACTAACAAAAGTCTTGGCATCATCTGCTACGGATTTGGCTTTGCCAACAACATGTTCAGCCGTTACTTTTACATCTTCTACTACCTCTCTAGCTTTTTTCTTAGCCTTCTTTTTGGCTTTCTTGCTTTGTTTGCTCAAATACTCTTTGGCTTCCTCTGCTTTTTCTTTGGTTTCCTCTACCACTTCTTGAGCTTTGTCCTCCACTTTTTTCTTAGCTTTTTTACCTTTAAGCAATTTGTCATTAACAGTATTTACGATAGCCTTTTTAGCTTTCTTAGCTTTCTTAGAAAGTTTATCTACTTGCTCAGTAACATTGTCTTTTACTTCATTGAGGTCTGCTTCCAAAGCCTCTTTTACGCCTTCCACACTTTCAGAAAACATAGTGCCATCATCATTGGCCTCATTTTCGTCAATTTTGTCTTCATTGCGCTCTACTCTCTGACGCATTTGCTCTTTGATAAGGTCGCTTAGTTCCTCAAATTTGTCTTCTAAAGTTGAAATTCTAGCTTCAATGGTAGCGTAAATCCTGTTTTCTAATCCCAGGTAATTACTCTCCATTTTTTCATACCCCCTAGTAAATTCCTTACTAAGTGTTTTTCTCAGTTTTTCTAACATAATTTTGTGATTGATTTTTGGTATTTTGAATAAGTCGAAGTTTTGGTGATAACTTCTTGGAGGCAAGTTACTAAGCATGTGTAATTTCTCCCAAGAATTACCTTTAAATTCGTGTAAATTCACCTTTTATCACCCTTATTCTACAGCTTTTATAGTTTTTTGTTCAAAAATTAAGTACCTCACAAACATTTTCTTAAGTAAAATCTCTGCTTATAAGTTAGCTAATGTTAGCTAATATTTACAAGAATGGTGTTTGCGATTTCCTTTTTCACAAACACCTTTCTTACCTGTTTTAGTTCACAGTCAATAATTAATTAAAACTGCAAGCCCACAAAAATTTGCACTCCAATATTTCCGTCTATATCATTTCGTGGAATATATTCTCCATTTTCGGTTAGTTGAGTGGTAGAATTATCATACTTATTGGTCGTAATATCCAACAAGCTGTAGCCAAAACGAGCACCCAATCGCAGCCCCGGTGTAAAATAATAGGATAACCCCGCTTGAACGGTAAAATCTACTGTTTGGAATATATTCTCTCCAGCTTTGTCCTGTACATCTGTAAAATAATAAGCAGCAGGGCTTCTGGGATAATAGCGTGTCGTACCGTCAATTTTTGCTGTTTTAGCCGTACTAGCCGAAAGTGCGCCTAGTTCATCTTGTATCATTTTGTAATCCAAATCCATTTCTATGAACTGAGTTGGATCAGGGTTGGCAGCATCCAACACGTCAATATCTCCAAACTTAATGGTTCCCAAACCTTTGGAATCAACCAAAAAGCCTATTCCTACGCCTAAATCTATTTGCAGTTGATCGTCAATTAGTTCATAATAGAACATAATTGGGATTTCAACATAGGCGTTGATAATGTTTAGACTCGCACGACGTTTAAAATTGGTATCGGTTCGTTTGGTATAGGTGTTTCCCGTTCGATCATAACCATAAATAAACGCTTGCTCTGTTCCATAGGCAGGCATTTTCAAGAAGGAATTTTCTGTAGTAATGCCATGAAACGCCCCTTTTTGCACAAATATAACCTCTGCTCCTAGCCCAAAACGTTCGTGCAAGGGGAATTTGACCGTTCCACCAGCCGACAAACGCACGGTCGTTTTATATGTTTCTTCTGTTCCCTCTTCTTCTGGGCCAAACATGCTTGTCAAACTAGCCCCTGCCCGCAATCCAAATTTAGGTTTGAACAAATCTTGTGCATGAGTAGTAGTAGTTAGTCCTAAAATTAAAATAAGTATCCCCCCAATTGGGTAGCATAAGCCTTTAAAATATGTGGTCATCTTTCTATAATTAGTTGATATATTGCCTATCTTTTGTGGTAGTTTGATTGAATACTTCACAGATTTTTGATAATTCAATATCATTTTATCACGAAGTTGTGTTAATTCTTAACTTGCCTGCTCTAAAAGGCCAACAAAGATAACAAAAGCCCACCATTATTTTAGGCTGAAGCTCCTTGTCGCTTATAAAACTACTTCCTTTGTTAAATGGTTGGGCGTGGTAATTCTATACTTTTACATACATTATGCTCAGACATCATACTTCACTATCTTGCACTTCTTCATTTCCTCAACTTTCTTACCAAGACAGTTTATTGTCTATAGGTTCTTGTTTTGCTCAAAATCTAGGTCAGCAGCTCCAACAGCAGCTTTATGATATTCTTATCAATCCTTTTGGAGTCTTGTACAACCCCAGTTCTATTGCCAGTAGCTTGGAGCATTTGCTAGGAGCGTATTTTTTTGAAGCAAAGGATTTATTACCACATCATGACGCTTGGCACAGCCTACAGCACCACAGCAGTTTTTCTAATGCCAACCAACAATTGGCCCTAACCAACATCAACAAGAGCTTACAACAAGCACGCAAGCAGCTCCAAAAAACACGTTGTTTGTTCTTGACCTTTGGAACAGCTTGGGTCTACATCTGGAAAGATTCTGGGCAGGTGGTCAGCAATTGCCATCATTTTCCTGCCACACGTTTTGAGCGTCAGCGGCTTTCTGTTGAACAGATAGTGGAGACATTTTTGGAACTATTGCCTGCCCTAAAAGCACGTTTTAATGCTTTAGAGATTATACTCACCATCAGCCCCATTCGCCACCTCAAAGATGGTTTTGTAGAAAATCAAGTTAGCAAGGCCACCTTGGTTTTGGCGGTACAGCAATTGGTAGAGCAACTGGAGTATTGTCATTATTTTCCAGCTTATGAGTTGTTGCTCGATGATTTGAGGGATTATAGATATTATGACCAAGATTTGGTACATCCCAATGCACTGGCCATTGAATATATTTGGCAGGCTTTTGAGCAAGCACATTTATCTAGCCAAGAACAGCAGTTGCGCCAAAAAGTAGCCAAATTGCAACAAGCTGCCCAACACAGACCACGCCAAATCAACAGCCCTGCCCATCAGCAATTTGTACAACAACAACTACAACAATTAGAAAATATAGCTTCCCAACTCCCAAAAGCACGTTACAAACAATTGAAAGCTCATTTTTTGACACAAGTCCTTTGATTTTTTTGTAGTTTGGTAGTCCTCAAACATTAGTATTAAACACACTTTACGCAATTTTAGTTTTTATTATAAAAAAGCAACAAGTATTTTTAATTGTCAGTAAATTAAACACCACAACTTACCCTTACTAACACTCTAATAATCAAATTATTGAACGTACAAAAACGAAAATTTCATTTAACGCTTTTGGATTCAACTTTACCTTTTATCCCTTTTCACTAATGCCTTATGCAGTCTATGTTTAAAAAATACTCTCGCTATATTGGTATCGTAGCAACTTTGTTGGTTTTTGGATTCTTGTTCTACTATTTCAGTGTCATTGTAACTTGGGTAGTTTTGGCATGGGTCATTTCTCTATTGGGTTCGCCATTGGTTGCCCTGATGGGTAAATTGCAATACAAAGGCTGGGAAATACCTAGCAGTATTCGGGCTATTGTAGTATTGGTGCTGTTTTATGGCATTTTTAGTTTGTTGTTTTATTTGTTTGTTCCTGTTATTTTTCAGCAAGCTAGAGAATTGGCTAGAGTTGATTACACGGCCTTGCTTGGAGCCTTAGAGGAACCCCTAGATCATGTTAATGATTGGTTGGTAGAGCGTGGGTTTATAGCTGGGGAACTATCTGGACATCTATACCAACACCATGGGGTAGATTCTGTCAGTGTTCTAACAACGGCTCCTCCTGTAGACTCGTTGCAAGCCCCCATAGCAGAAACACCTGCACCTATTGTACAGACCACCACCATTCATTTAGATTCTATCTTATTAAGCAGTGGTGATAGTTTACCACAAACCAGTATCAATCTAAACATCGCCCTAAATGTTGATCCCAGTTTATTGCAAGGGGTAGGTGATAGCATTGCTGTAGATGGGGCAGAACATAAACATGCCGGAGCCACAGGCATAGATTTGCTCAAAGCAAAGCTTATTGACTATATTAGTCCTTCACAAATTGCTGCTCGCAGTGTGGTTTATCTAGTAGGACTTTTCGGAAATTTCCTTATTCTAATAAGTTCAGTCACCTTTATTGCCTTCTTCTTTTTGAAAGATGAAAAGTTATTTGGAAGTGCCATCAAAGCAGTGCTGCCTACAAGCAGTACGGATGAAATGGATACAGCATTGAGTGCTATCAAACGACTATTGACCCGCTATTTTAGTGGCATTTTGGCACAAATCACGGTCATTACTATTTACGTAAGTATACTTTTGTCCTTTTTGGGTATTCCCAATGCCTTCTTGATTGCCTTTTTTGCAGGTATTATTAATGTCATCCCTTACTTGGGCCCTTTGTTGGGGGCCTTATTTGGCATGTTGGTTATTGTGAGTTCTAATGTGGATGCTAGTTTCTTTATGGTAACAGGCCCTATGCTGCTCAAAACCTGTGGTGTATTTGCCTCCATGCAATTGATTGATGGTTTTATCTTGCAGCCCTATATTTTCTCCAATAGTGTTTCGGCACATCCTTTAGAGATTTTTATTGTGGTGGTTATTGGGGCCAACTTGGGGGGTATTACAGGCATGATTGTAGCCATTCCTGTTTATACCATCATCCGAGTAATTGCTGCGGTCTTTTTAAGAGAGTTCCGATTGGTTCAAAAACTAACACAAAGCATCAATTACCAAGATGAGGAGGAACATCCTGTGGGCGAAAATGTGGATATTGAGGTGGAGAAATAAATTAAATCACCAAAGTTTTCCTGTTCTTCAAGGCATTTTTTTTGTTCTTTTGTTGTTAACAAGCACAACAAACCTATTATTACAATAATTCAGCACCAACAACCGTGCTTTCTGATACTTATACTATGGCTCTAAAAATTCGTTATAATTCACCTGTTGTACTCACTTTCTCGCTTATATGTATAGCAGTTTATGTGGTCGATCTTGTTTTTTCTGTGGGCAGTGCCCCCAATACCATAGGGCCTGTTACCCGACAGTTCTTCACCCTTTCGGGTTTCAGTTGGGCCAATCCCTTGGATTATGTGCGCCTGTTTAGTTATACCATGGGACACGCCAATCAGGCACACATTATGGGCAATATGTCTATTTTTCTTTTGATAGCTCCCATTATGGAAGAGAAGTATGGCAGTGGTCAAATCTTGCTCATGATGTTGACCACAGCACTCGTCACAGGAGCGTTTCAGATTTTGCTGTTTGATTCGGCTTTATTGGGGGCGAGTGGTATTGTGTTTATGTTCATTGTGTTGGTATCGTTTGCCAATGTACAAAAAGGCTCTATTCCACTTACTTTTATTTTGGTGGTGTTGTTCTTTGTAGGACAAGAGGTTATTCACAGTATGCAAGTCAATAATGTATCTGAATACGCTCACATTATGGGGGGCATTATGGGCGGCTTTTTTGGTGCCACTATGAAAGGCAAACATCTGGGTATGGGAGAGCCTGCTGATGAAAACACACTTCCCCCACCAGCCGATACCAGTATTTAGCCCTTCACTCTAGCCACAATTCTACACGCCTATTGGCTGCACGCCCTTGAGGCAGGCCATTATCAGCTATAGGGCGCAGTTCGCCCCAATCTTGGCTTTGCAAACGACTGGTAGCAATACCTGCCTGCTGCAAAAATTCCCGCACAGCTTGTACTCTACGTTTGGCAAGTGTCTTATTATAAACAAGACTCCCCACAGCATCGGTATGCCCAGCCAAGGCCAATTGTGCCTCTGGATATAACAACAAAGTATCGGCCAAGGCTTTTAATTGCAATTTGGCACTATCTGTTAGCACATAAGCATCAAATTCAAAATAAACAGGTTGGGGGATGTATTGCGCTCGAATTGGAATAACGGGCTGGGGCGTGGGTGGTGGTGTAGGCGTGGGTGTTGCCTGCTGCTTTGGGTACAAACATATTGGGTCTAATTCCTGCTCGGTATATGCCTGCAAATGGGTCAAATCAACGGTAATGGTGTCTCGTTCTGCCGTGTATTTATCTTTATCATAAGTAGTAATAATGGTATAACGTGCGCCTTGTGGCAAAACAACCTTGAACTGCCCTGTGACGGGATGCGTTTGAGCAGAACTAACCGCCAAGAATTGTTCATTTTTATACACCTCTACTTTTGTTGCTACCCCTTTCATTGTTGTACAATCAACCACAAAACCCGTCATCAACGCTACGGGCAACGGCCTCGAAACAGGCGGCAATCCCAAGCGATAAATATCATAGGCTCCTTGTCCATCGGCACCTTCCGAAACAAAGTAGGCATATTCTCCAGAAGCAGGAATACTCAATCCCTCATTGGCCCCTTCGTTATTAATAATAGGCCCCAAATTTTGAGGCACGCCCCAATTGGTCCAAGATTCGTCCAAACGTGTCGTTTTGAATATATCCCGCCCACCATAACCGGGATGCCCATCGGTATCAAAATACAAGGTTTTTCCATCAGCCGCCAAAAAAGGGCTGTGTTCATTGCCTGTGGTATTAATGGTGGGGCCCAAATTGCGTGGCTTCGAAAACAAGCCACTAGGCTGCAAAAAACTCACATACAAATCACGCCCCCCATAAGAATCGGGCCTGTACATGGCAAAGACCAAGGTGCGCCCATCGGCCGACAAATCAAACGACACCCAACGTCCAATATTTCCGATTTCTTCTATTTCTACAATTTTTTGCAAGCGCCAGCCTGTTGCTGTTCGTTGTGCCAATGACAAAATCTGACGCTTAGTCGTTCGCTTATAGGCATTGATTACCATCAAGGTATTGTTGTCGGGCAATACAGAAATCACAAAATTATTATTGGAGTTATTCAATGGTCGGCCTATGTTTTTGACGGTATCCCACTGGCCATCGCCCAACTGCTCGCTGTAGTAAATATCTTGTTGCCCATAACCATCGGGGGCTTGCTCCCGAACCAAATATAAACTTTGGCCATCAGGGCTAATGCTGGGTGCTTTTTCTACCAAGGGGCTATTAATGCCCGTGCCTAAATTTTGGGGTACTCCAGCCAAACTCTTGTCCAAGCCGGGGGGCAAATTGATAGGGCCTCGCTCTTGATAAATAGCAAAACGTACAAATCGAACCTTGGAACTACTGCTCTTCAAAGCCACCCCACTGTAATCAAATCTGCGATAAGTGGTTTTGTAAATAGTTTTGCCATTTACAATCAAACGCAATTCCATCCCCTTTTTTTGGACAGCTAAGGTGTTTTTTTCTAGTTCAATAATGCCACGCCTTGCCGTCCAAGGTTGCACCACATTATAATTCTTGCCACGCTTATAACCCAACCTAAATTTTCGCTGCTTACTCACTTCAAAATGGCGGTAATCATACTTGTTCTGTCGTCCCCAAGACAAACCAAACACAGCATTATTGGCCGCCTCGGCACAATCAAACTCGGCCTCCAACAAAAAATCTTTATCAGGGTCTACATACAAAGCATTGTGGTAGGTGATTTCTCCTTTTTCGTTCTCCAATTGATACCAACGATTAACATTTCGCTCAAAGTCTTTTTCTTCAAATTGCAAGGGCAAGGCTGTTTGAGCCATTATCACCAAAGGCAGCATCCAGCCCATTATTCCTATTACAACCATAAAAAAAGCCTTACACATAGTCATTTGTTATTTAGTTTATAGAACCATTTCTTAGCCCTTAAAATCAAAAGTTACACCAGCATTTCATTAGTATAAACTGTCATTTGCTCCTGTCTATTCTATAAAAACGTCATTTTGATGCAACTTTCTTAAAAATCAAGGGGTTGATTGTTATTTAGAGCAGCAATGCTGTATCTTTGTAGATTAATTGCCCAAAAACTGTGTTTGGAGCAGTTAAGTAGGTGGACAAAATTAATTATAAGTTAAAAAATGGAATACTCGCAAAGCG
>CAYULH010000055.1:0-4959 GCA_964445645.1 uncultured Aureispira sp.
AAAAGAATCGAGGAAGGTGTAAAAAGAGGAATCGGGATGGAGTTGGAATTGGGCGTTGGTGGTGCAGGGGAGTACTATGCCTAGTAGTAGGCATAGGGTAGTGTTCAGTAATTTAAGCATAAATTACAGGATGTTTATTTGTTGTGTTTGGAAAAATTGCTCCTAGACTTGTGTGGGGCAAGGTAGGGAAGCTGATGTTAGTATAAATTTACATAAAAAAAAACACAAACTTACTTTTAAACTCTAGTAGGTTTGTGATTTTTGCACTGTTTTCTTTTTATGATCTTATATCTCCTTACGCAAGCGAGCAACAGGAATATCGAGTTGTTCACGGTATTTGGCTACCGTACGTCGAGCAATGTTGTAGCCCTTGGATTGCAGCATGTTTTTTAGTTTTTCGTCTGATAAAGGCTTGCGCTTGTTTTCGGTAGAAATAATCTCTGTCAAAATCTTTTTCACCTCTCTGGTTGATACTTCTTCACCAGAAGTTGTTTGTAAGGATTCTGAGAAGAAATCCTTGAGGCGTTTGGTGCCAAACTCTGTTTGAACGTATTTGCTATTGGCTACCCTAGATACCGTAGAAATATCCAAGCCCGTAATTTCGGCTATATCCTTAAGAATCATAGGTCGTAGCCTTTTTTCGTCGCCCGTCAAGAAAAAATCGTATTGATACTGCATGATGGTATACATGGTCTTCATCATGGTATCTTGGCGCTGCTTGATGGCATCAATAAACCAACGGGCTGCATCTATCTTTTGCTTAACAAACATAGCCGCTTCACGTTGCTTTTTATTCTTTTTGTTGGCACTATAAGCACTCAACATTTCTTTGTATTGGTTATTGACCCTGAGTTCAGGAGCATTTCTATTGTTGAGGCTCAATTCTAATTCTCCACTCTTGGTTTCAATAATAAAATCAGGAACAATATACTGTTTCTTCAGATTAGAAGAAGGTGCATAAACAGCACCTGGTTTGGGATTGAGCTTTAGAATTTCTTCTGTGGCTAGGCGCAAATCATCGCGAAACAGGGAGAGCTGGCGCAATAACTTATTGTAGTGCTTTTTTGAAAATTCCTCAAAGTACTTATCAATGATAGTATAAGCCAATTGGAGGTATTTAACATCCTCATCCGAGTAATTTTCACTCACATCTCTAGAACCCATTTTACGATCCAATTGCAACAACAAGCATTCTTGCAAGCTCTGTGCGCCAATACCAGCTGGTTCAAAGGTTTGTACTTTTTTGAGTACATCCAATACTTCCTGTTCAGAGACATCCATGTTTTGAGCAAAGGCCAAGTCATCCGTAATGGCTATAGGTTCGCGGCGCAAGTAACCGTCCTCATCAATACTGCCAATGATTTGCTCTGCAATACGTTCCTCCCGATCATCCAAGTCCAACAATCCCAATTGTTTTTCCATGTGCTCATGAAACGAACTTTCTATAGCAATAGGAATCGTTTTTTCCTCATCGTCAGCCGAGTGGTTGTTGATTTCATATTTGTAAGAAGGCTCATCATCGTTCATGTAGTCCTCCAAATACTCTTCGAGTGTATTATCCTCTTGGCGTTCAGCTTCTTCATTGATGTCGTCACTTTCTTCTTTATCATTGCTATAAGCCTCTTCCTCCATTAAATCACTGCCTTGTTCTTCCTCTTCTTTATTGAGGTCATCCTTAGAATCCTCCAAGGCAGGATTGGCTTCTAATTCTTCTTGTATGCGTTGTTCGAGCATGACCGTAGGAACCTGCAACAGTTTCATGAGTTGAATCTGCTGGGGTGATAACTTTTGGGTCTGCTTTTGTGAAAGATTTTGTTTTAACATAAGTCAACTAGTGTAAGTGCTTAATATCAAGAATTTTCTGAAATATTACCGATTAGTCTGTAGACTATAGACTGTATAAATGGATTCAGATTGCTTATAATACTAAGAAATAGCTTGAAATATTAAGTCATTGAATTGATGTAAAGAGCAAGGTTTGTCCTTTGGTTAGAGCAAAGGAGTACTGTTTTAAGTTTATTGAGAAGACAATCAAGAGTCATCTGTTTCTTATAAACGTCAGAAAACCCCTAAAGGTTACGTCTCCACCTTAAAAATACGATTAAATTTAACTTCAGTACTATGATTGGTAAGGTTATTGCTATAAAACGCCAAAAAAATAAAAAGAGGAAAATTATTAATAATAAAAAAAGACGTTTTAAAAGGCAGATTATCAGCAGATTAGTCAATAGGAGGAATCAAGAAGTCAATTTGTATGGCTTCATCCACTTCTAAGCCAAACAAAGTAGCCGCTTTGTCCATGTGTACGGCAATTTCGAGCAGGCCAGCCGAATTGAAGAGGCAGAGCACTTCACCAATGGGTACATCAGCATAGTTTTTACTGATGGTAGTAATGGGGTCATAACGTTTAAAATACAGCTCAAAATCTCGTTTTTGGCGAATGCGTTCAAACAATTCTTGGGTAATGTTTAGCACCACATTTTTGTAATTATCAATATGAATAACAGAGCCGCGAATTTGATCTTTGCCCGTAATAGGCTGTAAGGATAAACGCTGCAAAATCTGAGGAACAGGCCGGCCTATATTAGAAAGGGGAGCACCACTCAACAAATGTTGTACCGCTTGTGCAAATACATTTTTTACGCCCAATACCTCATTGGCCTCGGGGCAATTCAATTCGTACACCTGCTCCAAAGGTTGCTCAAACATCAACGAAAAAATACCATTATCGGGCCCTACAAAATAATGCCCATCTTGATACACCACCAAAAAACGAGGTTGTTGCTTATAAAAATTGTGAACAGAAAGCAAATGAATAGTTCCCTTCGGAAAACTAGGATAGGTGTTTTTGAGGGTATAGGAAGCCTGAACGATATTGTAATTCTCAATATCATGGGTCAAGTCTGCAAAAATAACAGGAAATCCAGTAGATAAAATACACCCCTTGATAATGCCAACACCATAGTCCTGCCAGCCAAAATCAGTAGTGAGGGTAACAATATTCATTCTTGTTGTTTGTGTTCTTAGTCGTAGTCTTTTACATTAATATGCGTTAAACTACAGGAATTTTTTTGAAAATGGGAAAAAGTGGGTTAACTATCCTAAATCATCCTTGTCTAATAAATCGGGACGCAAAGCTTTGGTGCGTTCATAAGCCTGCTCATCGCGCCAATCGTCAATTTTCTTTTTGTGGCCAGAGAGCAGCACTTCGGGTACTTTGTGCCCTTTGTAATCGGCTGGACGTGTATAAACAGGTGGTGCCAACAAATTGTCCTGAAACGAATCAAACAAAGCCGAAGACTCATCATTGAGCACGCCCGGAAGCAATCGGCCAATGGCATCTACCAGCAAGGCAGCAGGCAATTCTCCACCCGATAATACAAAATCTCCAACCGAAATTTCTCTAGTGATGTACAAGTCTCTTACCCGTTGGTCTACCCCCTTGTAATGCCCACACAGAATGATGATATTTTCCTTGAGAGAAAGAGCATTGCAATGTTTTTGCACCAAACGCTCGCCGTCTGGGGTCATATAAATAACCTCATCATAGTCTCGCTCTGCTTTTAGTTGCTCAATCACCGTGGCAATTGGTTCTACCATCATGACCATTCCTGCACCACCACCAAACTGATAATCATCAATTTGATTGTGTTTCCCAAATCCATACTGTCTCAGGTCATGCCGAACAATGGTCAATAATCCCTTGTCTTGGGCACGTTGCATAATAGAATGCCCCAAGGGACTTTCTAAAAGAGCTGGAACCGCAGAAATAATATCAATACGCATAATAAGAAAATTAAACAAGGCAAAAAACTAGCCTGCAAAAGTAGACAAAAAAAGGCATAAGATAAAACTCTGTTGTGCTATTATTGGTAGTCTGCTCATCTTAAAAAGCAGTTAACACCATTTGCCATACCTACAAAAAAGTGTCTATGACCAAAATCTATTGGAACAAGTCATTGCTTGAACAAAAAATATCCCTTACTTTTATCGTATTCTAAATCACGAATGCTTGAAATGAATTCATAAAGCATTCTCAAAACAAATCAAAAATGTTGTACACAATTATAGTAGGAGGTTTAGCAGGATGGTTGGCTAGTTCCTTAATCAAAGGCCGTGGAGCAGGCATTATTGTCAATATAATCTTAGGAATAGTAGGGGCTTTTGTGAGCAATTTCCTATTCAAAGGTTCGAGCATACTTGGTTTGCAATCGGGGACTGTTACCTTTGATTTGGTAACAAGTACTATAGGAGCGGTTATTGTATTGTTGGTAGCAGGACTTTTATCCAGATAAAGTTTGTACGTTAAAAACTGTTAGAGGGTGTTAAATTGCTACTAAGGTAGGGACACAAAGGAACAGAATGTGTTTTATTGATGCTATACTTACCAAAGTAATAGCTAATTTTTGTTTATTGTATTGCAAACAAAAAGAAAAAACGCCTAGCTGGAATAGCAAATAAGTCTATAATTTTTACGACTTTTACCACCTTTGAAGGCACTATTAAAGACATCTTTAGCGTCCTTTGTAGTCCAACATCCTCTACCATTACCATATAAAGCTAACAGGATTGTGTCAGAACGTCTAGTTATAATACCTACATACAACGAAAAAGAAAATATAGAGCCTATCATACGTGCTGTAATGCAGTTGGCGCCTAGTTTTCATCTGCTAATTGTAGATGATGGTTCGCCAGATGGAACCGCCAACATTGTACAACAATTGCAAAATGAGTTTGCCGGAAGGCTATTTTTGGTACAACGACAAAGCAAACAAGGCTTGGGGACGGCTTATATCCACGGATTCAAATGGGCATTGGAGTCCACCTATCAGTATATTTTTGAAATGGATGCCGATTTTTCGCATAACCCAACAGATTTGCTGGGCCTGCTTAAATCATGCGAGAATGGAGCAGATGTAGCTGTTGGCTCAAGATATAAACAAGGTGTAAACGTAGTAG
>CAYULH010000055.1:4969-25971 GCA_964445645.1 uncultured Aureispira sp.
TGGATGCCGATTTTTCGCACAATCCCAAGGATTTGCCCCGCTTGTATGAGGCTTGTCAGGCCGATAAAGTAGGCGTAAGCGTAGGGTCGCGTTATGTGAAGGGAGGCAAATTGGAAAATTGGCCGCTCAAACGCCGCCTAATGTCACGAGGCGCCTCTATTTATGTCCGTTGTATTACTTGGATGCCTGTGGCAGATGCTACAGCAGGTTTTGTTTGTTACAAACGCTCTTTCTTAGAAAGGCTAGATTTTGATAAAATCGAGTTTAAAGGTTATGCCTTTCAGATTGAAATGAAATTTGCAGCTTGGCAATTGGGCTACCAGATTGCAGAAGTTCCCATCACCTTCAAGGATCGGGTAGAGGGTGCCTCCAAGATGAGTACCGCTATTTTTAATGAAGCCTTTTTTGGGGTATTAAAAATGCGTTGGAAAGGCTGGACTACTAGTTACGAACAGTAGTTATAAAAATTACACGAAGTATTATATAAGAACTATCAAACCATTATGGAGATACTGTTGTACATTTTGTTTTTGTATGTTGTGCCTTTTGCGGGACAATACCAATTGTTTGAAAAAGCCAATAAAGAGGGCTGGAAGGCGTTGGTTCCTTTTTATAATGCCTACACGGCTATCGAGATAGTAGGAGGCCCCAAGTACTGGATGGTGTTGCTGTTACTGCCTATCGTCAACTTGTTTATCATCGCAGGTATTTTGATAGAAATGAATAAATCATTTGGGCAGTATGGATTTGGTGATAATGCTGCGGCCATTGTAGCACCTATTATTTATTATCCGCTCCTAGCGAAACAAGACCCACCTTATTTACACCAATCTTGGGCTGTACAAAAAGAAATGCGCCAGCGCTACAAAAAAGCCAGCAAGGAAAAAGACAAAGGGGCATTGCGCCAATTGAAAAAAGACAATCCTTTTCCAGAAAAAACCAAAGCCCGAGAATGGGCCGAGTCTATTATTTTTGCTGTTTTTGCAGCGCACTTTATTCGTGCCTTTCTCATAGAAGCCTACACTATCCCAACTCCCTCTATGGAAAGCTCCTTATTGGTGGGGGATTTTTTGTTTGTGAGCAAGATGCACTACGGCTCTCGTATGCCCATGACTCCTATTGCTTTTCCATTGGTACACAATGTATTGCCTTTTATTGGGGGCAAATCGTATACAGATGCCGTACAATGGGACTACAAACGTGCGCCCAAACTACAGGAGGTAGAACGTTATGATCCTGTGGTATTCAATTATCCAGAAGATGATACTTCTTTTGGTGGGGTGGATGAAAATGGAAATATGTTGCCTTACTCTTATGAGTATCACAATATTCTAAAAGGTTTTCCAGCAGAGGAGCGAGAAAAAGTGCGTCAAAACATTATCCGAGAAAAAGGACATTTGTTAGTAACACGCCCTGTTGATAAACGCTCGCACTACATCAAGCGAGCAGTAGGATTGCCCGGAGATGAGATACAGGTCAAGGATGGTTTGTTGTATGTCAATAAAGAATTATCAAAAGAAATAGAAGGCGTACAATATGAATATATCTTGGAGGGCAATGGCATTGAAATGTTGGATAGGGATGTCATGGAGGAACGCTACACCATGGCGTACAAGCAAAATAGAAATGGCACGTATCGCAAGGATTTGGCCGATATGAGTCCTGCTGTTGCCCAACAAGTGCTAAAAGGAGAGGCTCGAATTACCAATGTTCGACGCAATCTATCGCCAGCCAATAGCTATGAAGTAGGCATCTTTCC
The DNA here is from genome assembly GCA_964445645.1 of uncultured Aureispira sp. Lineage (GTDB taxonomy): Bacteria > Bacteroidota > Bacteroidia > Chitinophagales > Saprospiraceae > Aureispira. The sequence continues at coordinate 6,729 of CAYULH010000055.1, forward strand.
TTATCAGGGCAAGAAATTTCCTTGGAATAATGACCACTACGGGCCTATTACCATTCCCAAAAAAGGAGTGCCCATTGAGCTAAACTTGAGCAATATTGATTTGTATACTCGGCTTATTGATGTATACGAAAACAATGACTTTGAAATCAAAGGCGGCAAGATTTATATCAATGGCAAGGAAGCAACTTCTTACACGCCCAAAATGGATTATTATTGGATGATGGGAGATAATAGAGACAGTTCAGCAGACTCTAGAAGTTGGGGCTTTGTGCCTGAAGATCATATTGTAGGCAAACCTTTGTTTATTTGGTTATCGCTCAAGAATGCTAGTCTTAGAGATGGTATTCGTTGGGAGCGTTTCTTCAAAGGTGCTATGGGACATTAATTACAAAAAAATAGCCTTGTGACCACATAAAGCAGAGCTGTTAAATTCTAAATATAGCTGCTGCGAATTGTTAATCCCGAAGGGATGCTATGATTGTAGCTTTGTTTGCAAAGCGTATTTTTGAACCCTGAAAGGGTGATATTATTAATATACAAGGTGATAATGACATCCCTTCGGGATTTAAAGGCATTTTATAGGCATTATTACTACACAATATTACTAATTGATACAGTGTATCAATTAGTAATATTGCCCTTCGGGATTTTTTCAGCAGCATTCAGATTGTTTTTTTTCAGAATATAACAGCTCTGCCCATAAGGCTCAAGGTATAATAATATGTTGTATTTGATACAAATAGGTTTCTTTACAATTACCATTTGGGATGTGCTCGACATTCTCATTGTGGGATTCCTATTGTACAAAATCTACAATTTGCTCAAGGGTAGTTTGGGTTTTAATATTGTGGTGGGCTTGGTGCTGGTTTATGTGGTGTGGCGATTGGTTTTTGTATTAGAAATGCCCTTGCTCTCCTCCATATTGGGGCAGTTTGTGAGTATAGGGGTTATTGCTTTGCTAATTCTCTTTCAGCCCGAAGTTCGGCGGTTTTTGTTGTTGGTAGGGCAGGGATCACTCCGAACACGTTACAAGTTTTTGCAGCGTTTTATCAATCAAAATCCTACCGAAAATCAAAATCTACTGCGAGAACAGGCCATTCAGGCCATTGTGGGAGCTGCCGAACAAATGTCTAGTAGCAAAACAGGAGCTTTAATGGTGTTTACCAATGCCCCCAATTTAGAGGGGTTGTACAGTTCGGGCATCAAAATCAATGGCGAAATTTCTACTCAATTACTGCTCAGTATTTTCAACAAAGAGAGCCCTCTGCACGATGGGGCTGTTATCATAAAGGACAATACCGTCATTGCGGCAAGTTGTGTTTTGCCTGTATCAGAACGCCCCAATATTCCTCAACGGTTGGGCTTGCGTCACCGAGCTGCCATTGGCATTAGCGAAAATACAACCCTCACTGTGTTTGTTATTTCGGAAGAAACAGGGCGCATTACTTATGCACACAAAGGCCATATCTTGGAGGATATTAGCAGTAGTAAGATGCGGAGTTTACTGGAAGAGGTATTGTATAATTAATCCATATCAAACCAACAATCAAAAAAAAATATGCAACCAGCATTCATACAACACTTAAAACAGCGTTTGGAGCAGCCATTGCCCGGAATGGAGGCACAGAGCAAGATGATGAGTGTGCGTTTTAAGCGAAATGATACCAATGACTATGCAAAAGCCTCGGATACTGCCCGTAGAGCAGCCGTAATGGTATTGCTTTTTCAGAAAGATGGGCAGTGGTATACCAATTTGATGCAGCGTCCAGAATCGGCCTATGCCCACAGCAAGCAAGTGAGTTTTCCCGGCGGGGGATTGGAGGAAGCGGATGCTGATTTGGAGGCTTGCGCCAAGAGAGAAACCGAAGAGGAATTTGGTATTCCTAGAGATAAGATTCAAGTTCTTGGAGCATTGACAGAGTTGTTTATTCCTGTGAGTGATTATTTGGTGCAGCCCTTTGTAGGGTATCTGGAAGAAGCACCCCGTTACAAACCCGATCCCAATGAGGTAGCCGAAGTATTGGAAGTGCCGCTCAAGGATTTGTTAGATCCTGCTTTACGCAAAATGACCACCATCCAAGTCTCTGCTGCTGTCTCGCTCAGTGATATTCCTTATTTTGATGTAGCCAATAAGGTGGTTTGGGGGGCTACAGCCATGATGTTGAGCGAATTTGTAGAAATATTGGAAGCCTTGTAATTATTTTCTGAAGGAGAATAAGCGTTTGATTGGTGTCCAGATATTTTGCCACAAGCCCCGGTAAGCAGCTTGCTCTGTTGGGTCAATGCCAAATTGTACCGATTCCTTGGGCTTGCTCACCAGCAAAGAACCAAACAAAGCATCCCAAAAGGCAAAAAGACTTCCGAAATTTTTGTTGTGGTGTTCTTGGGCTTGGCTGTGGTGAATTTGATGCTGGGCAGGCGAAATAAACAATCGCTCTAGGTATTTGCCATAGGAGAGTGGCACAGGCGAGTGGCGCAAATTGGCTCCTAGTAGATTAAACAAAAAAATACCTGCATGAATATGGAGAATGCTCCAAGGCTCTATTTGGGTTCTAAACCAAAAAAAGAAACTGCCACTTACCACTCCAAAAACCAGCAAACTTCTCAAACGAAAAAGAAAAAACTCTATAGGGTGTACCCGATAAAGTGTTAAGGGGGTCATGACTTCAGCAGCGTGGTGTACCTTGTGCAATTCCCACAAAAATGGAATACGATGCAGGCAATAATGCCAAAAGAAACGGCTAAAATCGGAAACCATCAAGAAAACAAGGGTGTAGCACAAATTGATAGCAAAAGGCGACCAGTCCAAAGGCTCCTGATACCCCAGCCAATCATCCCAAGTGCGTACAATGGTATAAGCAAAGGCCAAGTGCGCCATCAGATAAGGGGCGATAAGCAGCACCCGAACCAAATTATTGAACAGCAGTAAGCCATAATCCACACGGGCAGAAGGATGCCACCACAAGTCTTTGCTAAAGAGTTGACGCATGTTATCCTTCCATTGCTGATCGGTCTTGGCTACTGCATAAAACAAGGCCGCCAAAACCAAAGCAGACAAAAGATAAGGAATAAAAACACGACTCTTGGGATTGATAAAAACATAAAAAGAATCAAGTACAGCTTGCCACAAAGGCAGCAACCAGTTCCAAAATTGCTCCATTATCCTTAAAAGTTTCTTAACTCAACTGTTACTTTAAGTAATAATAACCTGCTCGTCCTCAATAATAGGCAAGCCCTTATAAGCCATCAATAATCGAGCCGTGGCCAGTACATCTTTTTTGCAATAGACCTCAATTCTGTCCAAATCATTGCCCTGCCAGTAGGTTTTGCCCACTTCACTGCCATCAATATCATCTTTGGGCGTGGGAATATCAAATACCCCACACAAGAGCTTGAGCGAGGTATAACTCTTGTAATCCCCAAATTTCCACAAGGTCATGGTGTCTAGCAAGTGCGCCAATTCCCAAGGTTTTTTGCCCGGAATATCCAATGGCACAGGCAGTGGCATCCGATTAACCACCAATCTACGACAAGTATAAGGCGCATCAAATTCCTTGATATTGTGCCCACACAAGTATTTTTGACGGGTATTACTATAATGCTTGTTTAATAATTCACTAAAATCGCTCAGTAGTTTTTTCTCATCATGGTCATAATACGACTTGAGCCTAAATTGATAATTCCCTTGTTCATCCTTGGTGAATATCCCCACCGAAATACAAACAATTTTTCCAAATTCGGCATAAACCCCAGCCAACTCTGGATAAGCCTCCTCAGGGCTTAGGCGTTCTTCCTCGGGCTTACGAGCCTGTACTTGCTGGGCTTTGATGTCCCAAAGTTTTTGCATCACAGGCGATAATTCTGCATAAGTGGCTACGCCCGAAACGGTTTCAATATCCAATACCAAAACATTGGTCAAGTCAATGTTATCTAACATAAATAATAAGTGTAAAGTTGGTGCAAACAATAATTGATTGTACGAACAAAGGGGTGAAATGTTTGCAAAAAAGTGAAAAAAAATACTTTTAACATCAAAAAAGGTGTGTTTGAATCGTCCGCAGATAGCATCCACAAAGTAATAAGCTTGAACAAGGCAACCTAAAAGACCATTAAAAACTTTTGAACAATATTTTCTTCACAAGATGCTGTTTGGTGTGCTACAAAGCAAATATTCTATCCAATCTACATTCAAAAAGTCCCTATAAAGACTTTTTGAACATTTTGCTAAAAAAATAGAGTGTTTTGTTTGTAAAAGTGAAATTATAAATCTATTTTTGGATTGTTGTTTAAATGTTCATCTTATTGAGTGTTTAAAGTAGTTTAAATTTAGTTGGTTTACAATAAACAAGGTATATTTGCATTTGGTCGGGATTCTATTTATTCATTTTCTCAAAATGAGTTTTAGAATTGCAAATTGTGTTTATTTGTTTGGGGTCCCCACTTCTGCGCTCGCAGGGTGGGGATTTTTTATGTATTTATACGAGCATTCTTCTAGTTACTATTGCAACAATTATTGTATCTTGAACAGAATTCTTGACCTAATATTAGAATGATGTCTCTCAAAACAGCCTTGATACGGCCATTTGCCAAAATACTTTCCAAACGGGTACAAAAAGATGCCCAGCAGGCCGAAAAAGACCAGCAGGATTGGTTGGCGTACTTGATTAAGCAAGGGCAAAAAACTGCTTATGGGCAAGCGCATGGATTGGATGCTGTGCAGGATTATAATGGTTTTAAACAACATATTCCTTTGGTGGGCTATGAGGGGTTACGCCCTTATATTGATCGTATCAATCAAGGCCAAAAAGATGTACTTTGGCCCGGCCGGCCCGAGTATTATGCCAAAACCTCTGGCACTACTTCAGGCGCCAAATATATTCCACTGACTAAGGCCAGCATCCCCAATCATTTTGGAACGGCTCGCAATGCCCTTTTTCATTACATGGCCAGTACAGGCAATTATGATTTTATGGATGGCAAGCTCATGTTTTTGTCGGGCAGTCCTACTTTAGATACCCATCATAATATTGCTACAGGACGTTTATCAGGTATTTCCAATCATCTCATTCCCAGTTGGCTCAAGCGTAGCCAACTGCCCAGCTATCCCACCAATTGTATAGAGGCTTGGGAAGAAAAGTTGGATAAGATCGTAGAAGAAACAGCAGAAGCTGATTTGAGATTGATTAGTGGTATTCCGCCTTGGGTACAGATGTATTATGAACGTTTATTGGCCTATACAGGCAAACGTACCATTATGGAAGTATTCCCAAACTTATCTATGTTTGTGTACGGAGGGGTCAATTTTGAACCCTATCGGGCTAGTTTGGAGCACTTGGTAGGGCAGCGGTTGCCGAGTGTAGAGACTTATCCTGCCTCTGAGGGTTTTTTGGCTTTTCAGGATCGGCACGATGATCCTGCTTTATTATTGAATACCAATTCGGGGATTTTCTTTGAATTTGTGCCACTTTCGGCTGTTCATGAAGCGCAGCCACCTCGCCTAATGTTGCACCAAGTAGAGGTGGGGGTGGATTATGCAGTTATCTTAACCACCAATGCAGGCTTATGGGGCTATGAAATAGGAGATACAGTACGTTTTGTTTCTATTCGTCCTTATCGAATTCTGGTTACAGGTCGGGTCAAGCACTTTATTTCTGCTTTTGGAGAACATGTTATAGGCAAAGAGGTAGAAACGGCTTTGTTGTATGCTGCCGAGCAATCTACGGCTTCTTTTGTAGAATTTACGGTCGCACCACAGGTCAATCCACCTACCAAAGAAACCCCTTATCACGAGTGGTTTATTGCTTTTGAACAATTGCCTGACAATGTAGAGCAATTTGCAAGCCTTGTAGATGAACAGTTACAGGCACAAAATAGTTATTATAAGGACTTGAGAGCAGGCAATGTATTACAACAGCTCAAGATTCGGATATTAAAGCCTACAGCCTTTCAGACTTACATGAAATCTATTGGCAAATTGGGCGGACAAAACAAAGTACCTCGTTTGTCTAATGATCGAAAAATTGCCGATTTTTTGGAACAACATTTATTATAATACAACAAGTAATGTTTACAGGAATTATAAAAGAATTAGGAGTAGTAAAAGCTATAGAGCAGGAGGGAACCAATGTACACATCAAGATACAGGCCGAGATGACTAAGGATTTGAACATTGATGAGAGTATAGCACACAATGGTGTTTGTTTGACGGTAGTGGCGATTGAGGACGATGTTTTTACGGTGACAGCCATAGAAGAGACTTTGATGAAGTCCAATCTAGGCGATTGGAAAGTGGGTTCGGCGGTCAATTTGGAGCGTGCTATGGTTTATAATGCCCGTTTGGATGGGCATATTGTGCAAGGGCATGTAGATACCACCGGTGTTTGTACCGACATTAAGGAAGTAGATGGGAGCTGGTATTTCTCTTTTGAGTATGAACCCAATGAGCAACATTTGTTGGTTGATAAAGGCTCTATTTGTGTCAATGGCACGAGCTTGACAGTAGTAGACCCAACCGATAGAACATTCTCGGTCGCAATTATTCCTTATACCTATGAGAATACTGTGTTTAGAGATATGAAGGTGGGGGATAGGGTGAATTTAGAATTTGATATTTTAGGAAAATACATTGCCAAGTACGCCAAGTTGTATGCAGGCGGCACGGGCGGCACGGGCGGTAGGGGCGTTTAGCAAAACGCCCAAAACGCCCAAAACGCCCTGCTTTGCATATTTTATTGCACAATCCCCAAAAACTTATGCTTCTTGCCATTCTGAACAAACAAGAATTTATCTTGAAGCAATTGTTCTTTGGTAATTTTTTGATCGTGGCTGCCAACTTTTTGGGCATTGATAGACAGGGCATTGCCCTTGATGGCGGTACGGATATTGCCCTTGGAGCTTAGGCTTTTGTGATTGCCTGCTAGGAGCTGGTCTACTTGCAAGCCATCATCCAAGGCAGCCGCTTCAATTTCAAAGGTGTCTAGCTCTCTAGCCAAGGTTTCCCAGTCTTGAGCCGACAGTTCTTGCAAGAATTCAGGCTTCAGTTTTTTGCTAAAGGCAATTTCAGAAGCTTTTTTTACATTTTCATAATCCTCTTGAGAATGCACTCTCACGGTCAATTCTTCGGCTAGTAATTGCTTGAGCACTCTAGGATCTTTTTCCAAATATTCGGCCAGCAACGCCTCAATTTCTTCAGGGGTTTTGAGAGAGAATGTTTTTAGCATTTTCTCAATATCCGCATCTGATATTTTATTAATCCAGTATTGGTAAAATTGATAAGGGCTGGTTTTTTCGGCCGATAACCAAATATTTCCACCTTCAGATTTCCCAATTTTAGAGCCATCGGCCTTGGTTAGTAGTGGACAAGTCAGTCCATACGCTTTGCCACCAGCTTTGCCTACAAAGTGTGTTCCTGTAGTGATATTGCCCCACTGGTCGGAGCCGCCCATTTGCAAGGTGCATTCAAATTTCTCATAAAGGTACTGAAAATCATAACCTTGAATAAGCTGGTAAGAAAACTCCGTAAAGGACAGTCCTTGATCTCTATTCTCAATACGATTCTTAACCGAATCCTTTGCCATCATATAATTGACAGTAATGTTCTTTCCAATATCACGCAAGAAGGTAAAGACATCCATATCCTTGTAGAAGTCTTCATTGTTTTGGAAAACAGCAGCATTATCGCCTTCAAAATCCAAAAAACGTTGGAATTGCTCCCTAAAAATGGCAATGTTTTGGTCAATCACATCATAACTCAATAGTTGCCGTTCGGCATCCTTGCCCGATGGGTCGCCAATTTTGCCCGTAGCACCGCCCATCAAAACAATAGGACGATGACCGTGCAATTGTAAATGTTTGAGCAACATAATAGTAACCAAGTTGCCAATGGTTAGAGAAGGGGCGGTCGGGTCATAACCAATATAAGCTGTAATAGGCCCTTCTGCTAGGGCTTCTTCTAGTCCTTCTGATGTATTTTTGAGCAGCCCACGCCACTTTAGTTCTTCTAAGAAATTCATAGCTTTTTGTTCTGATAAGAAAGTTTATCTTGCAATTGTTACAAAGCCCAATGTTGGTCAATATTGAGTTGATGAAACAACTTTCGTTTGCTTGTTTTTTAGTTCAAAAACAGGAAACCAAAGGTAAAAAAAAAGTACACGCTTATTCGTTATTACTTTATGGATTTTTCTGTTTGTTATAAAAAATCTACAAAATAAGGCTTGAGAGCATGTACTTATAATGGAAGCCATTTGATGAAAAGTTCCTACGGGCAGTAGTTTATTGTTGTTTGTACTCTATAATTATCGGCATAATTTGTTGATCGGTAGCAATACCCTGTACACGGCTGCCTGCTTTGTCATACGTCAAGTAAGTGGTTGGAATAAGCTCCGTTCCCAGTACAGAAAATACCCGTTGCAAAGCATCCAGCGGTTCCTCAATGCTGTTCATTTTATCAATCAACTCCTCAATTCTCAGTTGTTTTTTGGAGAATAACACAACAATATGATTGACTCCATTTTCTCCTTTAAGCTCATCTACATTAAGGCGATTTTGTCCTTTGGGAACTGTAAATGCTGCTGATTCTTCTCCTTTGAAAAAAGCACGTTCTCCCTTTTGCGGAAATTGCAAATAGATGCCCCGTTCACTATCGCCTTCTAATACATAAACATAGCCTTTTTTATCATTGACAATGGACATATTATAAGCTGTTCCTTGTGCATAGGGGCCTCCTTGATCAACAAAAACATTTTCTTTGCGTACAGTATGGAGTGTTTGACCAGCCATGTAAACGGCTACTTCGCCTTTTAAGCCCTTTTCTTCGGCCAGTGTTTTGAGTTGGCGTTTGTTGTAGCGGAGTTTTGGGAACGTGAGATAATTACGCAAGTTGACCACAGCAAAACGCATACGGCGATATTGTCCTTCTGTAAAATGATTGATACAATAAATCCTTGGGTTTTCGGACATAATATTGCGTGTATCAGGCTTGTAAAAACGTTTTCTGCCCGACTGATCTTGCTTGCGCCCAATATAACCACAACGCTCATCTACCGTCTCGTAAGTAAGTTCAGGGTCGGCAGGGGTATCGCAAATCAGGTCGCCCTCTGTCTCGCAATTGCTACCATCTACAAATTCCATCGTTTCAGATACCTTGGGGCCAGCCGTAGGAAATAACGTAAAATAATGCCCCATTTGACGAGCCAATGAAACACCATCGTCCAAACAAGATTGGTCTAAGATAATACGATCAATATTGCGTTCTAAGTCTTCTGGATAGTAAGTATAGCCACAAAACTTGAGCGGCCCATCTGAAATACTACCAACCAAGTACAAATTAATCACCTCGTCTACATCATTCTTGGCACAAAGGTCTGCTTCTTGGCTTTTATCAAAATCATACAATGCTGGATCATTGATATAGTTATAATCGCCCAACACTACAAATTGTACATAAATATGAACAAAGAATTGATTGAGTTGGTCAAACGCCGCTTGTACTTGCTCTATGCTTACCGTTTCGGTGGCACTACGCACAATATGCACCTTGACAGGCACCTCTATTACACCACAAGAAACAGGCATTTCAAAGGCTTTTAAGGCTTCTTTTTGACTATTTAGGAATGTTTCCTGTTCCTTACTCAACACAGTGCCCGAGTATTGTTTCTTGGTAAGAATTCTGCGTTCTTGTGCCCAGTTTGGAGCACTGCAAAAAAGTAAAATGGTAAGGATAAGAAGGAATGCTTTATTCATGGTTTTGTACATACTATAAAATTATTTTAAAAATCTTGATAAGTGTGCAAAAAATGCCTAATTGCCAAGATAAAACACTTTTATTAGTGGATTAGTTTATACTACTTTTACGAACTATAAAGAAGGCAAGGTGATTTCAGATTCAAAATTATCCTCTGTTAATTCTAATACTTCAGCATCCACATTTTTATCTGTAATAACAAAGTTGGCATCACTACCATCTGTATTTACCATTAGCGTGCCATCAATTTGATATTTGGGTACCCAGTGATCTTTCCAAGTAATGGTAAGATCAATTGTGTGGCGATCGCCTTCTTGTGTACTGTTGTTGATGGTTACTTTGGGTTTGGCAAAATTATCACTGTAAACCATACGAATAGCAGGGTAGATTAATGCTGTAGCAAAATCTTTTGGACTATCTCCTGTACGCTCATAGCTTTGGTACTTGATTACATCGGCATCATCATCAGCAGCACCACCAGCAGCACCGCCACTACTCCTAGAGGATGAACTAGAGCTACTACTAGAGTTATCTTCATAAGTATCTGCTTCGTCTTCGTAAGAATAATCTTCGTCTTCTAAATCAGCATCCCAGTTGACATCAGAAACTAGTGTATCTACCGTTTCGTCATTGGAGTCACTGGAAGTATCGCCAGCATATCTAGGGTCATCTCCGCAGCTTGCCATTAGGAGAGCAATCAATAAAAGTAACGCGTATTGTATCATTTTAAGATAGTCTATTGCTACACAAAGTAGGTGTAGGGTGAATAAATGAATGAGGGAAAATTAAATTACAGGAGTTTGTAGTAACCTTTAAGAAAAATAGAGGGAAATAAGCAAACTACAAAATTTTGACCCAATAATATGGTGGTGGAATTATTCTGTGGCATAAAAGGGTAATTTTTTTAATATTGCCTACCAAAAGACCCTAACGTTTAGTCGCTTTATAGACGAAATGCCATAAATAATTTGTAATATTAAGCATGTAAAGATTTTTATTTGGTATTTATAAAATCAATTATTATGCGACAGAACTTATACCTATTCCTTCTTTTTGTCGCCCCACTGTTGCAAGCCCAATATCAACACCAAGCAGTATTTCCCAGTTATTCAGGCAGCATTTTATTAGATTCCTTGGTAGCCGAATACAAACCCACTACTACCTTGTCTTATGATGATGCAAGAGATACACTTTATGCCGTAGTTTTTAGGGAGCAAGATAGTGTGGAATGTGTGTATACAGGCCACAAATTGCCTTTGCCATTGGGCGTTGATCCGTCAATAAGCTTGTTTAGAAGCGGTGTGAGCAGTGGCATCAGTGCCGAACACACGATTCCGCAGAGCAAGGGCGCACGTTATGGCAACCCTAAGAGTGATATGCACCACCTGTATCCAGCTAGAATTGGAGCCAACTCTGCTCGCAATAATTTCCCTTTTGCGATGGTGGATGCTGCTGATGCTACCAATTGGTATTATTTGACGTTTATGGAACGGGTGCCGAGTTTTGCGCCTGAATTGTACAGCAAGTTGGATAGTTCTGAATCTACTTTTGAGCCTCGTCCCGTACATAGAGGCAATGCCGCCCGTGCTATTTTTTATTTTTATACCATGTACAAACGAGAAGCAGATGCCGCCGATCCTACTTTTTTTGCCCAGCAATTGCCCAGTTTGTGCCAGTGGCACTTGGATGATCCTGTAGACCAATTGGAGTGGGAGCGCACCTTTAAGATTGCCAATTACCAAGATGGCAAAGTCAATCCATTTGTATTGGATTGTACCTTGCCCCAGCGTACCTATTGCCCTCATTTGCCCATGAATAATTGCTACAGCCAAGTATCGACACTCGCCACAGTGGGCGCAGCGTTGTACCCTGCTTATCCCAATCCTACCCAACAACAGCTCACCATTGCCTACGAACTGGAACGCCCTAGTTGCACCGTTGTAAGGGTGTTTAATAGCTGTGGGCAATTGATGTGGCAGCAAGAACAAGATGCTACCGCCGGCCGTCAAGAGCTATTGGTGCCTTGTCAATTTTGGCCAACAGGCTTGTATCATTATCAATTGACTATCAAACAAGGAGTACAACAAGTGCAAGTAGGGCATTCTTTTATTAAGTAGTCTCTAAAAAGTAAACGGACTAAAAAACGATTCTTTTTCCCCAGCTCATCGTTGGAAATACTCGTCTTAGCCCGCTAAGACTGTGTTTTCCGCCTCGATCTGGACAAAAATCTCTCATTTTTTATTGTACGGTTTCTTTTTTTCATCTACTTAAGGAATAAACAACTTCACAATCTAAAAACGAACCGTAAGGGCTACTTGGAGCGAAGTATCATCAAATGCAGGAGCGGCATTGTTGTTATTATCACCCGAAACAAGTGACTGCAATTGCTGAAAACGCTGGTTCCAACGCACTTCTAAACCTACACGGTCAAAAAAGCGGTAATGAACCAAGCCCAACCAATTGAATCCCAAACGATTGCCAGATACCTCACCACCATGGGCGTATACCAAATAATTGACACCTACACCACCACCTATATAGAAGTTTTTGGCAGGTCTGATTTGTAGCATCACAGGCGCATTCACCGAAAAATAATCCACATCACCACCTTGCCAGAAATGATTTTGGCTGCCGTGCCAGAGTACATTCCCTTCGGCACGGAGCTGCAACCAAGGGAAGAAATGGAGTTCTTGCACTAAACCAACCGTAGCTCCAAGTCGAGGCATGGCAGTGGTGCTAATATCGTGCAGGCTGGTTCCTAAACGCAAATGGGTTTGAAAAAATTTGTGGCCGTTGTTATTGACTTGTGCTTGACTTTGGCTGGCTGTTCCCCACCAAATAGCATTGATTATCAAAAGAGTGAATACATGCTTACAAACGGAGAAACTCAATCTTGTGCTTTTCATAAATGACTTAATTTTTGCCTTACTGTTTAGCTTGTACGGCGTACAAACTAAGTTGAATCGTTTAGCGAATGTGAAAAATATCGTATTTTTTTACTCGCTAGAGTATTAAATACAAGATGTTTTTGTAAAAAATTAAATCATTGATGAAGTGTTTTTTTTGTATGATTTGAATAAAAATTCTAAAAACGAATGCTCAGTGCCAATTGCAAAGAGGTGTCATTAAATGGCGCAATGACATTGCCATTGACATCGGTAGAACTGGGGGCATTGGGCCGCTGAAAACGTTGGTTCCAACGCAATTCTAAGCCTACAGGGCTACAAGGAAACCGATAATGTGCCAAGCCTACCCAGTTCATTCCAAAACGACTGTTGGGCATGGGGCCACCTTGTGCATGTACCAAATAACTCAAGCCTAAACCACCTGCCATATAAAAATTTCGGGAAGGTCTGATTTGCAGCATCAAAGGTACATTCACCGAAAAATAATCGACATCACCACTGCCTACCCAAAAATTGTCCTCACGTCCTTGCCACACCAAGTTTGCCTCGCCACGCAACTGAAACCAAGGCAACAAGTGGAATTCTTGTATTAGACCTATGGTTGCACCCAATCGGGGAGTAGCCGGGCCACCAATGCCGTGCAAGCTGCTTCCCAAACGCAGATGGGTTTGAGAAAATTTGCGACAACAATCATTTCTGTAGCTAGAGCACTGTGCTTGACTTTGTGTAACATTGCTAAACCAAAGAACATTTATTACCAAAATAGCTAGTATATTTTTATAAATAAAAGAACTAAGTATTGTGTTTTTCATAAAGGAATGGAGTTTGAAAAATGTTAAAAAACAACAACTAAAAAAATGAAATTGGATGTTTGATTTGTAGTAGGGTGTGTTATGTTTTAAACATTTTATGTGCCAAACTCTGTAGCAATGGCTTTGTTTTTGAATAACGCCTATTCTAACTTTTGATTGTGTAATTGATTCAAAAAATAAAAAATTATGGAATTATTAAGGGGCTTCAAAGCAGGGTTTAACTGTCTCCTTATGTTGGTCTTTGTTGGCGGTTCGGCCATTGTAATACAGGCACAAGCACAAGCTACTTCTTCCTTTATTCCCATCCAAACAGAAGAGGGTTGGGGCATTATAAATGGAGAAGGAACCGTGCAAATTCCTGCTGTTTATCAGAGGGTGCAGTTGGTAGAAGATTCTTTGGTTTTGGTGCGCCAAGAAGGCAAATTTGGGTTGTTGGGACTAGACAAAACAGTGCTTATTCCCTTGGAATATGAGAAATTATTGGTGGCAGGGCAAGGCATTTTGTTAGCCAAAAAAGAGGGCAAATATGGTTATCTAACAACCAATGGTCAAGAATTGTTGCCCTTTGTGTATGAAGGGGGCTACCCTGTAGAGGCCAATGGCTGGATGGCGGTAAAGCAACAAGGCAAATGGGGTTTTGTAGACCAAGAAGGTAGGGTAAAAATTCCCTTGGAATACGATTATGTGCGCCCATTTGAAGGGCCTTTGTTGCCTGTGTCCAAAAAGGGAAAAATTGGGCTGCTCAATAGCCAACAAAAATTGGTGATGCCTATTTTTTGTGATCAAGTGGGCCAATATGGAGAGGGGTTGATTGCGGTGGGTAGAAATGGTTTGTCGGGGTATTTGAATGAGGAAGGGCGACTAAAAATTCAGATGATTTATCATCAAGCACGTGCTTTTGAGGAAGGGCTGGCGGCTGTGCAACTGCAGGATAGTTGGGGTTATATTGATCCCAATGGAGCTATTGTATTGCCCTTTGAATATGAAGAAGCTTTTTCGTTTGAGCAGGGAGTGGCTAGAGTAAAAAAAGGAGGGAAATGGCAACTGATAGATACCAAAGGGGAGGTATTGAGTGCTTTGTATGATGCTATGGGCCAATTGGTAGAGCAAAGTTACTGGGTGCAAGAGGGGCAAAAGATGGGGTATATAGATGCAGCAGGGCAGTTGTTTATTCCTATTAATTATGATGCTAATAACCAACAAAATTTTTCGGAGGGGCTAGTGGCGGTGCGCCAAAATAATACTTGGGGCTATCTGGATAAGGATGGCAAGGTGGTGTTGGATTTTGTATACCAAGAGGCAGGTGATTTTGAACAGGGGTTGGCATTGGTCAAACAAGGGGAACAGAAAGGTTTCATCAATAAAAAAGGGGAGTGGGTTTATAAATTTGATTTGGATAAGGAATAGACTGGACGTGCTACCTTGAGTTGTTTTGTTATAAAAACAGATAAGTAAATTTTTAATAGCTGTGATGACGGTGCAATTTTATAAAACTTAGCGTATAAATTAGGGTACAATTTTGTGAAAAATCCTACTTTTACAGCCGAGAACAGGGATACGTTTTGTTTACTTGTTTTTTGTTATAATAATTAATTGTATAAAAACATAAAAATACCATGGCCTTAAATAAAATTACGGACATTTTGGGCGCAGAAAAATCGGATTATCTGCTCAATCACACTTCTTCTACTTTTGATAAAAGCAGTTTATATGCACCAAGTCCAAGTTTTATTGATGATGTCTGGACACAATCCAATCGCAGCATTCAAACCTTGCGTAGCTTGAATAGTTTATACCAGCATGGGCGTTTGGCTGGAACAGGCTATGTTTCCATTTTGCCCGTAGACCAAGGACTAGAACATACGGCTGGTGCTTCATTTGGTCCCAATCCAATGTATTTCGATTCAGAAAATATTGTTAAATTAGCCATAGAGGCAGGATGTAATGCCGTAGCAAGTACCTATGGGGTGTTGGCTTCGGTAGCACGTAAGTATGCACACAAAATTCCGTTTGTAGTCAAAATCAACCACAATGAGTTGATGACGTACCCCAATAAGTTTGACCAAATCATGTATGGCACCATCAAGAATGCTTGGGATATGGGTGCGGTGGCTGTTGGAGCAACTATTTATTTTGGTTCAGAAGATTCTAACCGTCAAATTATAGAAGTAGCAGAGGCGTTTGACTATGCCCATGAGCTGGGCATGGCTACAATTTTGTGGTGTTATACCCGCAATAGCTCCTTCAAGAAGGATGGCACAGATTATCATGCTGCTGCCGACTTGACAGGACAAGCCAATCATATTGGGGCGACCATTCAGGCGGATATTGTCAAGCAAAAATTGCCTGTAAACAATGGTGGTTTTACCAATATTGGATTTGCCAAGACTCATAAAAGCATGTATGACCAATTATCAACGGAGCACCCGATTGATTTGTGTCGCTATCAAGTAGCCAATGGTTATATGGGGCGCATTGGGTTGATTAATTCTGGTGGTGCTGCTGGTGGCAATGATTTGCAAGATGCTGTAGAAACGGCTGTAATCAACAAACGTGCCGGTGGAATGGGCTTAATATTGGGGCGCAAAGCCTTCCAAAAACCGCTACAAGAAGGCGTTGAGATTATTAATGCTGTACAGGATGTTTACTTGACCAAAGAAATTGATTTAGCTTAATTTTAATGCTAAAAATTTTTATTTAAAAGACATTCTGACTGTTCGAGAATGTCTTTTTTTTGTTTATAATTTTTGCTAGTTGAATTCTAGTTTGTTTAGATGGTAGCTACTTATCTACAAAAAACTACGGAATTGTATTTAATGACCAATTGATTGATTAGCAATGATTAAGATGTTTTTTATGTGTGGGTTTATGCTGAATGGTCAAAATAAAACCACAAAATAAGTGAAATAAAACCATAAAAATATTTACTTTACATTGCCGTAAGTTGCATGCACAAAATCAATAAATATGCTGTTTTTGTAAATTTCTGTTAGACAGAATTAAAAATACATTTAATAAGCTGATTTTAGAGCAATTATTAGTTGGAACAGGCCAATAATGCTCCATGTTAATTTACCAATTAATATTCAAATTATCATGAACACGCCAATACCTACACTGTCCAAGAGCAGTTCAATTCTGTTTGTCTTTTTGTTTCCTATTTTATTGTTTGCACAAGCAAATCCAGATAGTTTGTTGCTGTCTGAACAGCCATTGGATACAACAGTTGTGGATAGTGTTCTTGCCCCCCCTACTGCTGTGCCTGAAGAAGAAGCGGTTCTTGATATTGGGGTAGAGGAATTTGAGTTGAGTTTTGATAAGGATCAATTGGTTATAGAAGCTACACGTGGTCATGAATTAGAGACGCTGCCCGAAAAATTTACCAGCAGGTTTGAGTTTAAAGGAACTAGCAAGACCTTGTTGTTTGAAGGAAGAAAAACAAGCATTCCTTATGCTGCTAATTATACAGGAGAGTTGTTGTCTGTTCGTTCTCATTATCAAAATTGTAAAGTAAAAGGCTGCTCCGATTGCGACCCAACTACCCATCCCAACCAATCGGAGGTGATTTGTTTGGACGAAGAGCACAGCCAATTGATACATGTACAAAAACGCCAGAATGGAAGTTTGAGAGTGCAACCAATTGCCTTGTGGTGGTCTATTATTCCCCCATTAGTTGCCATTTTCTTAGCACTCCTGTTTCGTCAAGTATTGTTGGCTTTATTTATGGGGATTTTGGCAGGTTCTTGGGTGGTGGCAGGAATGCCCTTTACGTCTTATGGTATTGTCAAGAGCTTTTTTAGTGTGATTGACCATTATATCTTGGGCGCACTCCATAGCAGCAGCCACTTGTCGGTTTTGGTTTTTTCGGTAATGATTGGTGGAGTAGTGGCTATTATTTCCAGAAATGGAGGTATGGCAGGGGTGGTTAATAAATTGGCACCCTTGGCCAAAGGGCCTAAGAGTACACAATTTGTAGCTTGGTTGCTGGGTGTGGCTATATTTTTTGATGATTATGCCAATAGTTTGATTGTTGGCAATACCATTCGCCCATTGACCGATAAATACAAGATTTCGAGAGAGAAGTTGGCCTATATTGTAGATAGTACAGCGGCCCCTATTTCGGCTGTGGCTTTTATTACTACTTGGATTGGAGCGGAGTTGAATTATATTAGTGATGCCTTGCCCTCATTGGCAGGATTAGACAATCCACCTTCGGCCTACTCTATGTTTTTGAGTTCCTTGCCTTATTCTTTTTATTCCTTTTTTACGTTATTATTTATACTAATAATTGTATACACAGGAAGAGATTATGGAGCGATGTACAAAGCAGAACACCGAGCCAGAACTACAGGACGAGTATTTGATACGGAGGGAGAGGCATTGAGCGATGATGATATGGAGGAGTTGGAGCCCGTAGAAGGCGCACCGCATCGCTGGGTCAATGGATTTTTGCCTATTGTAACCGTTGTTTTAGGAACCCTACTAGGTTTGATTGATACAGGAATGCAGGCTTGTTATACAGAATTGGCAGGAATGGACGTAGTGCCTACCTTGCCCAATAGCAATTGGAGTACCGTTTGGGCCAACATGGCTTTTTTGAATGATACCAACATAAGCTCTGCTGCAGAGGTAGAGCCTATCGGTTTTGTACGCAAGATGGGAATTCTTATTGGCAATTCAGATTCTTATGCGGCACTGCTTTGGGCCTCTATGTCGGCTATTGTTTTGGCTTTGATTCTGACAGTAAGCCAGCGAATCATGAAGTTATCGGCGGCTGTAGAGACAGTAGTAGCTGGTTTCAAAACCATGATGCCTGCTTTGTTGATTTTGATATTGGCTTGGGCATTGGCTACAACAACAGAAGAATTGTCTACGGCAGAATTCTTGACAGCAGCCTTGGGAGATGCTTTGAGTCCTTACATGGTGCCTGTGGTGGTGTTTATTTTGGCTGCACTGATTGCCTTCTCTACAGGTTCTAGTTGGAGTACCATGGCTATTTTATATCCTATTGCTATTCCATTGTGTTGGAGCATTAGCCAACATGCAGGCGTACCCCAAGAGACAGCAATGGAGTTGTTGTACAATGTTATTGCAGTGGTGTTGGCCGCCTCGGTTTTGGGCGATCATTGTTCGCCTATTTCAGATACCACCATTCTCAGCTCGCTATCGTCGAGTTGCAATCATATCGACCATGTTAAGACCCAGTTGCCCTATGCGCTAACTGTTGGAAGTGTGAGTTTGTTTTTGGCTTATGCTTCTACGGCCTTTAATATTCCTTTCTTAGTCAGTATGTTGGGAGGATTATTCGTTTTATTTGCAGTAGTTATGGTATTTGGTAAGCCTATTCCAATTGCTACAGAAGATTAGAGATGAAAAAGAAACTGTTATTAGGAGTGTCCCCTTGCCTAAGCAGTAAATTGTAAAGGGGCAAGAATTAAAGATTATGAAAAACGCATCACCAGAAAATTTACCTCCGTTTAGTTGTAGACATACGCCCAATTTTCCTGAAATATTATTCAATTTGGGCTGTACCCTAATGATTAGTACTTATCAAGCTGGAAAATTAGTTTTTTTAAGTGCTGCTAACAACAAGCAATTGATACAATTGCCTCGTACCTTTAAACGGGCTATGGGAATTGCACTCAAGGGTAATAAAATGGCTATTACTACTGCTAGTGAGGTCATTACATTTGTCAATTCTCGTGAACTGGCCTATAATTATCCGAGCAATCCGAAAACCTATGATGCGTTATTTGTGCCTAGAACAACCCATTATACAGGGT
>CAYULH010000055.1:25981-33765 GCA_964445645.1 uncultured Aureispira sp.
ATATGCACGATTTGCATTATGGTAATGATGCTTTGTGGGGGGTGAATACTGCTTTTTCTTGTTTGTGCAAGATAGGTGGCGATTATAGTTTTTTGCCAATGTGGAAACCTCATTTTATATCCCAGATAGCTGGTGGAGACCGTTGTCACCTCAATGGATTGGCGATGCAGAATGGCGAACCCTTGTATGTTTCGGCCTTGGGTACAGGTGATACATTTCAGAGTTGGAGAGAAACCATTACCACGGGGGGGGTGATTATGCACATTCCTAGCAATGAAATTATCGCAGAGGGATTGGCTATGCCACATGCTCCACGTATGTACGACGGAAAATTGTATGCGCTTTTATCTGCCAAGGAAGAGCTTATTTGTATAGATCCCAACACTGGTAAATATGATGTTGTGACAAAATTACCAGGCTTTGTACGTGGGATGGTTCGACAAGGCGATTATCTGTTTATTGGGCGTTCAAAGTTACGCAAAGAGTCCTCTACGTTCAAAAAATTAACCATATCTGAAAATACAGATACCGCAGGTATCATTGTTGTTCAATTATCAACAGGAAAAGTTGTGGCAAAAATGGAATGGCTGGCGAGTGTAGAAGAAATTTATGACGTACAAGTATTGCCAAACATAAGAAGACCCAACATTATCAATACCTACGGAGACATACACAATCAAGCCTTGTTGCTACCCAAAGTTACCTTTTGGGCTAGACCCCCTGAAAAAAAAGCGAATAAAGCGGGAGTAACCAAAGAAAAAAAATAAGGGGATAGGTAGGGGTGCAAAATTTTGCGCCCCTACCTACAAATCCACCACCAAGGCTCCTTCCTCTACCACATCCACACAATCAATTCCTAGACTATCGCAGGCTTTGGCCCAGCGTTGCCGATTCCAGCGACTACTTGAACCATCAAAAACTAGCGTTTCATAGTTATAAAGTAAGCGTATTTGGTCTAAATCGTAGAGGCGTGGATTATTGTGAACCAAAACATAATTAATGGATAGTGGAGCATGGCTTTGCAGCCTCAATTGTTTGGGACCATAAAGGGCTAGACGAGTTGTTCCAAAATAGCCCAAGCCTTGTTTATAATGCCCCCATTGTCCTACACCATTGCTATCCAATGAAAATAGTTGAGGCACTGTAACCCCATTGGCATAAAGGTAATTTTGTTGTAAATAAGCCAATTCATTACTTGCCAGAAGGCTAGAATCGGCCCATGTAAATGCCTGCCTTCCCTTTAATACCGTCCAACCACTATTCTTGCGGCTGCTGTAAATGCACAATTGAGCCTGCTCTAACTGTTTATGCTGTTCCCAAACTTCAAAACTTATAAACAACACCATCGCTGTTAGAGTTGCAATTCCCCAAGGAAGACGACGCTGGAGCAAGCAAATCACAGCAGCAATAAGAATAAAATAAAGCAGCCACAACTGCCAGCCCTCCAACCAAAAGCCTTTCCATACAGCCCCCGGTAATTGTTGAATACCAAAAATGAAACTATTCATAGTTAAGAGCAAGTACTTAAACAACATTGCTACTATTGCTCCAACCGTAGGTATTTGGGCTACCAATAACAAGGCAATTCCCAGCCCCAATAAAACCCCTGCCAAGGCTGCAACCACCCAACTAGACAACCAAAAAAACAAGGGAAATTGGTGAAAATAATAAAGACTCAAAGGCGTGGTAGCCAATTGGGCAGCTAACGATAGAGCCGTAGCATTCCAGATAGCTTGGGTCCATCTTGCTTTAGGTTGCCAAAGCTGTTCAATTTTGGGATAAAAATAAACAATGCCTATCAGTGCTAAATAGGAAAGCTGAAAGCCCACACTATACAGCAAATTAGTATCCAAACAAAGGAGCAAAAAGGCAGAAGCTGCCAGTGAATTATAAACATTGATAGAGCGTCCAAACACCCGACCCAACAACAAGAATGAAAACATCGTACTAGCCCGCAAAACCGAAGCGGAGGCACCTGTCAACAGCGCAAAAAGCCACAGAAACACCAACAAAAACAGGGCTTTCAATTGCTTGCCCCTTCTACCCAAACGCCCCAAAAAAAACAGCAAAAATTGCAAAATTCCAATCAAAATCCCAACATGCAAGCCCGAAACGGCCAACACGTGCATGGCTCCCGTATCAGCATAGGCATTTTTTAGTTTTTTGTCCAAGCCAGATTTAGCACCCAAGAGTAAGGCGGCGGCTACTGCATATTCATTGGGCGTATCAATGGTTTGTTGTAGAACGGTCAGCAAATATTGTTTCCATTGATAGAGCTGCTTTTGCCATAATGCACCCTGCCAATCCATTGCACGCCAGTTGTGACTAGGCAAATAACATTGCTGATAAATATGCTGGTGGCTGTAGTACTGCTGCATATCAAATGCTGCTGGATTCTTGGCCGCCTCAATGGGCGATAATTTTGATTGGAACAATACCATTCGGCCATAATCGAGTTTTATGCTCAGGGTATCCAATTCCAAATAAGCCAAGACCTTGCCTGTACAGGGTTGCCAAGTATTGTTTTTAAGAGCAGCTTTTATTTCCAAAACCACCTGTATGCTTCTTTTTTTGCGTTCAGGAGCCGTATGAATAATAGCGGTGTAGGTGGTGGCGGAATCTATATGCTTGCCTACATAGCTGTCTTGCTGTCTAGGATCCTGATAATGGCTCAAGGAGTAGCCCAACCCAATCAAGAAAAACACAGCCCCCAATCCCCAATATTGTACCGCCCGAATACTAGGCTCTTTTTGATACCAGCCAACTAGTAATGCCAAAAGGGCACTGGACAAAAGGATGCTTAGAAAGACAAATGAAAGAGAGGTAAAATGAAATTGGTACAATACAATTCCCAAGATTAAGGGCAAGAGTAAACGAACAAAAGGAACAGGATGCCAGTTCATTTTGGGGAAGGATGAAGTGTATTAGAAAAGAAATAAAAATATAGTTATCTAGCTTTGATAAAAGTAATGATAAATATTAACACTTCATTGGGTTTTTAATCTTTTTGTTAGGAAGAATAAAATACCTAGTTTTAAGTACTTAATTTTTAGTTTTTTATGACAAAAAATAATTGACACCTTGTTCAAAAGCAGATGCCCTACTACTTACCAAAGAGTCCTGAAAGGACGTTATAATATAGGAAGGAAGCATTCCTTTCCGACTTTCCGACCGAAGAATAGAATAAATTAGTGACCCAAGCGTAAAAAAAGCATGTTGCACCAAAGAAAAAAAATACAAGCCGTTGGATGTAAACTACTGTGTTGGAGTTGTTTAATAATACTGTTGTATCAACCCCCTCTGGCGGCTCAACCACTGAAAGTCCTGTCGTGGAATGTGCAATTACTGCCACGCAGTTTTAGCCTGTTTTCTAAGGCCCTACGCAAAAAACAAGCTGTACGAACGCCTTGGATCATAGAGCATTGTCAGCAAGCCGATTATGATATTATTGTTTTTCAGGAAGTATTTGACCAACCCTTGTCCAAGCAACTAAAAGCTGCTTTATTAGACCGCTATCCCTATCAGGTGGATCCCCTAAAACAAGCAGGGCGACTGACCAGCAGTGGTATTTTGATCGTGAGCAAGTGGCCCATCCAAAAGGTGGGAGCAGTGGTGTACCCCAAGGGCGCACACGAGGATGCTTGGGCAGCCAAGGGATGCACGGTTGTCAAGCTTCAACAAAAAGAAAAGGAGGTGTATATTGCAGGAACACACCTACAGGCCGGCCGCTCCAATGCCGCCAAAAGTCAGCGAGCCATTCAGTATCAAGCTATCAAAACCTTATTAGATACAGTGACCAATGATAGTTTGCCCATTGTACTCGCTGGAGATTTGAACACCAGAAAAAGCGAAACAGCGCTGTATTCCAAGATGTTGAAGATACTAAACATGCAGGACCAGCCCCTAGACGAAGAGCGTCCGTATACGATTGATCGGAACAATACTTGGAACAAAAAAGGAGGAAGTAACCAACAATTGGATTACATCTTGTTGCGTCCACAGCAGAGCAAACTTCAGCTCCAGCAGCAAAAATTACTACGCTTACAAAACAAATGGAAGGAACAACCCATGGATTTGGCCGATCACTATGGCGTGATTGCGACCTTTGAATGGGGGGCTGTGCCTTCCAAAAAATAAAAAATATATCGTATAAGCTAGATCTTGCTTCCAGAAGATATTTTGTGCAAATCCAAGGCTCCCGTAGCAACCTCCTGACACAGAACATCTGTTAGTAATATACCTTTATCTTGAGGGCTGTTGTCAATAGAAACCGCATTAAAACCAATTTTTGTACGATTGCTTGTAGCTGTAAATACTACTTCTTGGTAGCTAAATTGCGCCTCATCCATTCCATTATCCAATGTTTTGGTGAAAACCACATTGTTAGCAGCCATTACAATAAGTTGTTTTTTGCCAGCCTCTGGACGGTGAGCATAGGCAAAAATCAACGTATAACGTTCGCCCGGAGTTGTTTCTATGTATTGCTGTACAGCAGATTGTTGATCCAATTCTACAAAATTAGTACCTACAAAATTATCGGCCAAACCATATTCTTTGTAAGAATTGCCGTGCTCAATGTGCGCTTTAATCGGGTTATCTTTATTTTCTAATAAAACTTCCCAAGATGCTGTTCCATTGGTGAATTGACCATTCTGGATGAGATTATCCTGTGCTTGTAATATCAAAGTTTGTAATAGGACGAAGGCAACAAAAATTAATTGTTTTTTCATGGTAATGTTGAAAGTTTTAGTAAATCGACCCTGTGAATAGTTAGAGCAAAGGCCGTTACTAATTGCTAAAAAATTATGAGATTGCTAAAAAATAAGGATCTAAATATTAGATCCTGAGTGTGTGAGAAAAAGCCAACGTTTGAATATAAAAACACAGACTTTTGCTAACTTGCTCCTGTCAAAATAATTGTAGTATAGCTTTATTGTAAAGGGTCACTAAACTACTGGTGCAACCATTGGCTTACATAAAATGCGCCAAAAAAATTGCTTGAGCAAAAAATAAAGCAAAAACCCAATACACTATATTTCAATGTATTAGAATTGTATAAAAAAAATACTTAACTAAAATATTGCTCTAAGGCAAAAAGCATCAAACTGATTTTTAAAAAAAAACAATATAAGCTAAATAGTTACAGGCTTAGTGTTTTGTTTTTCAAATGTTTATAGTTCGATTCTTTTTCCTTCTATTCAATAGAAAACATTTGGAGCATGTTTTTATAAAACACAAATCAAATGAATAAGACAGTTGCTACCATTTTATTAGTTGCAGGAATAGCACTTGGACTTTTTGGATATAGTAAATACAGCGAAAGCGTAGAAACCATCAAGGTTGTTGGATTAGAATTTTCTGCCAAAGACGAAAGTGGGGTCAAGGAAGGTTACCTTTTTATGGGGGCAGGCGTTTTGTTGGCTCTTGGTGGTTTGGTAGGTTTGGCCAAAAGTTAGAGACAATTTACAGGAGCGTATTTTGTCCGTTAGCGTTTTTGATTTGTTTAAACTGAAGTTTGTATTAATTTGACAACCAATTGTTTGATGGCAATTAATGTTATTGTATTAATGACAATATCAACAATTTTTTATGGCAAAATCACCTTTAATCTTAATGCTTTAGTAGCAGTAATTTAACCAAATGCCAGTAGCCCACTGAACAATTTTTTGTAAATTCGCAAAACACTTTTAAGCCTGTTCAAATCCCCACCAAAGACTTAAAATTAGTTTTACCTGCTCATAATATAAACATATTACTCTTTTTTTGCAATCAAATTCAATATGAAAATTTTTTTCTCATTTTTACTATCAAGTTGTTGCTTTTTAGCAACAGCCCAGACCAGCCATCATACCACTCCACGAGTAGGAGCACGCAGTAGTTTGGCTCCTTTTTATCATGGGGTTGCATCTGGCGACCCTTTGAGCGATGCCGTTATCATCTGGACACGTGTTACCACCACAGACACTACCGCAATGGTGCATTGGAGAGTGGCTACAGACACCACCATGCTCAGTATAGTGGATTCGGGGACAGTGATGACACAGGATGCCGTAGATTATACCGTAAAGGTAGATGTGCAGAATTTGCAGCCCAATCAATTTTATTATTACGAATTTGAATATGATGGGCAGCTTTCTGTTATTGGTCGTACCAAAACAGCACCTGTTGGCGATGTAGATAGTTTGCGTTTTGCCGTGGTTTCCTGCGCTTCGTATGCACATGGGTATTTTAATGCTTATGATAGAATCCGAGAACGCAATGATGTGGCGGCAGTATTGCATTTGGGGGATTATTATTATGAATATGGTAATAATGAGTATGGCAGTGATAGAACCTACCAACCCGCTACAGAGATTACCAATTTGAGCGATTACAGAATGCGCCTATCGCATTATCGCTTAGATGCTTCGCTTATGAGATTGCACCAACAATACCCTTTTATTTGTATATGGGATGACCATGAGACGGCCAATGATGCTTGGGTTGGTGGTGCCGACAACCACAATAGCGGAGAAGGCAATTGGTTCAATCGAAAGGCCGAAGCCATCAAAGCCTATTATGAGTGGATGCCTGTGAGAATGCCTGCACCTGCCGTAGATTCACAACGCATTTATCGCTCGTTTCGTTATGGCGATTTGGTAGAGCTGCACATGCTCGACACTCGTTTGCAAGGCAGAGAGGAGCAAGGTTGGAGCAATTCTACAGCGGTTGGCCGAACCATTTTGGGCAAACCTCAATTTGATTGGTTGTGTCACAATATGGATACCTCCACCGCCCAGTGGCAAGTAGTAGGCCAACAGGTAATGATAGCTCCTTTTGATATAAATCCGCTCCCTTTTGGGCAACAATATGGCAACAGCGACCAGTGGGATGGCTACGAAACAGAACGCAGAAGTTTGTACGATTCTATTTTTGCTAATAATGTACAAAATGTAGTGGTACTGACAGGAGATATTCACACTTCTTGGGCCAATGATTTGCCCACCCCTACTTACAATGCTAGTACAGGCTCGGGTTCGGCAGGCGTAGAATTTGTTGTCACCAGTGTTACCTCACCGGGTTTGCCAGCCGCCCAGTCTGTTGGAGCGGCCGTATTGCGCCAGCTCAACGACCACATGAAATACATAGAATTAGCCTCCCGAGGGTATTATATTTTTGATGTCAACAAAACCAGAGCGCAGGCAGATTGGTATTATGTGGATAGAATTGACCAAGTATCAACCGCAGAAAATTATGCGACCTCCTGGAAAACAGACGATCAAAGTCGGCATTTGACTCCTGCCCCTGCCGCTGCTTTGCCCAGCCCTACACAAGTAGGTGTGCCTGCACCTTTCAATCCACGCACCCTCCCCACCTCTACCACCAATATCCAACAAATGGATGCTATACTATTGAGCGTCTATCCCAATCCATTCAACGAACAATTGACCCTGCAATACACCCTGACCGAAACAGGCCCCGTGCAGTTGTATTTATTGGATGCCTTGGGCAGAACCTTGGCTAGTCAACACTTGGGAGAAGTGCCAGCAGGGCTGCATCGTGCTACCCTCACTTGGCAAAACTTGGTGGCCGGTACTTACATCTTATTGGTGGATTTGAATGGCAAAAAACAACAGA
The DNA here is from genome assembly GCA_964445645.1 of uncultured Aureispira sp. GTDB lineage: Bacteria > Bacteroidota > Bacteroidia > Chitinophagales > Saprospiraceae > Aureispira. The sequence continues at coordinate 33,599 of CAYULH010000055.1, forward strand.
AAATTTTGATTAAGGGGTAGATGTTAGTAGGAGTGGGGTTGTAATGGGGCGAAAAGCCAGATCACTGTTTAATAAGATATAACTTTGAAGGGGGGGGGCAGGGCTGTTAAGTTCTAGCAAACACCTCCGAATGCTGTTGAAAAAATCCCGAAGGGCAATCTTACTAA
>CAYULH010000056.1:0-14517 GCA_964445645.1 uncultured Aureispira sp.
GTGGACATTAGAGGCGTGCATATTCGTGAAGGAGAAATACGTGCTGGCAATGACCAATTGCGTATTGACCAATTGGATTATCCTGCTGGAACCTACATTTTGTTATTATACAACAACAAGGTGTTTGTACAGCGAAAAGTGGTGATAGGGAGACCTTAACCGTATTAGATAAGTAATTTTACAGAAGCACTTCTACATACATTCGTAGAAGTGCTTTTTGTATTATAAGAAGAACCAATAAGCCCTAAAAAGGAAATTATTCTACCTTATAAGGTATTTTTTGTTGTTTAAAATGCATTAATAATGTAAATTCGTCACATCTTTGTTTGGTTTACAAATCTATTTTAAAATTGCATTTTAAATACGGGATAATATTTATTTTAATAAAACAAATACTCTATCTTTAAAAAAAATAATAGTTGTTGTGCCTAGCTTATAATTGCTAGTTACCCAAACGCCTTACTTGAGAACACTATCACCCTGTATACTTTTTTAATTGATTTTGAGAATCCTTTTGTATTCGGTAAAAATGTATGGTATGTCTGCTCTATCTTATTATTCCAAATTTATTGTTGCTGTTTTATTTTGGTGGTGGTGGGGGGCTATGGCCTCAGCGCAGGGGATCACGTTTTATGATTCCACAGGTAACAAAAGTGTTACATTTTATAATGGAAACAATAATTTGTATGAAGCTTGTAGGAATGATGAACTGATATTTGAATATAATGGATTTAGTCCAGATTCTATTCTTTTTAATAGTAGCATTCAACCTATTAGTACTCGGTCTTTAGGAATAAGTAATATGTATTTTCAAATTAGATTAGAGCGTGAACCAGATAGTATTATTAACCTGATTAATGGCTCCATTGAATTTCGTGATACCAACGGAAATGTCTTATTCACCCTTCCCTCCCTAACCATCCACAACCCAACTGTAGATTTTGTACCGCTCGCTAGTCCTTTGTGTGCTACCAATGATAGTATTCCTTTGTATGTAATTCCCAAGGGAGGTACGTTTTACTCCAATGGGGCTGTGGTTCCTTATTTCTTTTTGGACACGCTGGCAAACGAATATTACATAGATGCGACACAGGCTGTCTGGACAAGCAATCATGATGCTGTTATTACCAATCAAATTACTTACAGCTATTGGCCTACCTACTCCAATGGCGATCGTTGCCCAGATTCCAGTACGAGCAGCCAAACCATCAATATCTACGACAATAGAATTGAGGATTTGGCTTTTGCCCCCATTATCAAAGACACCATTGATTTGTTCCTGAATGAGGTAGAACTTACCTTGGATAGTCTAATAAATGACTCTACAGGTATTATTACCGTATTACAACCTGACTTATTTCATGGAAATATACCGCCTTATCCCTATAGTTTTACAGGCACTTATGTGGATGGTAATAATGTATTTTTGGGCAATATAGCTGCTCCTGTTAATCCTATTACCTTTGAATTTAACAACAATGGTTGTATTGGGAGCATTACAACTGATTTGGATGTGTATGAACCCTTGGCTATTGTGAATTTGCCCGATACCTTGTGTGAGGATGCGGAACCTATTTTGTTACGCAGAGATTCGAACGTTGTTTATAAAGTGGAGACTAAATTTTATGGTGGGCGACCACCAGATATAAAAAAAAGAACAATAGAAAACAAGGTAGTAGGTCTTTTTACAGATGACCCCAACCACCAGCGAGCCATTGAATTTATTGATACAACAGCAGGGGCAGAAATTTTTAGACTAACACCTGATTCCCTCCCTAGTGGTACACAAAAGGTTATCTTACGCATGATTTATCATGAAATTGAAGAAAATTATGATAGAAGTCCAAATGTAATAGATACAAATAAGACAAAAATAACACCCTTCACAGTAATAGACACCATCACCATTACCCCACGACCTACAATAGACCTTTCGAGTGTACCAACATCCTATTGTGCCAATGGAGATTTAGATACCCTCCGTCCAATGCCAGCATTTGAGTACTCTTCAAGAACATTCTTTAGATTTGAAGAGGTGGATTCTATGGGCACCTATTCGCTACTGCAAGATACCATCATAGATTCCAAAAGCATTTATGATTTGCTGACAGACACGAGTGATAGGCGAGTAAATATCAAATTGACTTATACGGTCGATCGCTATGGTTGTAGGGATTCCAGCTCCACCAATTTTATAATTTGGCCAGCAACTAAGGTGCAACTTTTTCCTAGGAGTTCTTACTGTAGAAATGAGGGCTTTGGCGGAATTGTTCGTACTCCATCTACTATTCAAGCTAGTGAATCAGAAAGATGGTTGCCAGCTCCGGGCTTAGACACTGTTGATGGGTTGTTTAACCCGTCATTGGCAGGGGTAGGGGCGTTCCCTATTACCTATATTTTTACCGATGAATATGGCTGTTCCTATGGTGATACCGCTATCTTTGTGGTGAGGCCAGCTCCTGTGATTCAAACAATACTTGATGGAGATCCTAATAAGACTACTTTTTGCCTAAACTCTGCGGATGTAGATATTCGTTCTACCTTATTATTTGGGAATATTATTGACTCTATTGAATATTCTGGTTCAGGTGTTTTTGATAGTACGTTTAGCCCCATTGCAGCAGGAGCAGGTACACATATTATCAGAGTAACAGCTATTGATACAGCCGGCTGTGATGTTGATAATGCTCTAAGGGTAGTTGTTATCCAAGGGCCACCCATCGACATAGATAGAGCCTTTAATAATTTATCGAGCATTTACGGACCCAATAACAACCGAACAGAGCATACGTATTGCCGAAATGTTCCTGCCTTTCCTATAGACGGCACGCCCAACTATATAGACACTATTACGGGTAATTTACGAGGGGATATTACTGGGCTTGGCGTACAACAATTTAACAATACATTTTATTACAACCCTGCACTCGTTCCTCCGGGCATAGAGGTTGACACGGTCATATATACCTATAAAGATACCAATCGCTGTGTCAGTATAGAAACAGCCATTATAAAAATAGATACTGTACCCATTGTTTCGCTCAGTGGTTTTACTAGTTTCAGTTTCTGTTCCAACGAAGCCAATGTACCATTGCAAGGATTACCCGATCCTACTGTTTCACAAGGTGTTGGCATCTTTAAAGGCTTTGGAGTCAACCCCAATACAGGGGTTTTTAATCCTGCAAGAGCTGGAACAGGCCCTAGATCCATCATTTATGAATTTGAAGATGGGAATAACTGTGTAGATGCCGACACAGTAGATATTTTTATAAATTCCCCTACTAGAGCCGAATTTGGAGGTTATCGCAATCAATATTGCATCAATGATACAGACACTTTATTTAGTCTCAATGATGTTGTTACAGGCTCGTATTACTTTTATGGGAGTGTCATTATTGATTCGATTGGTGTTTTGAGGGGGAGTGCCAGTACGGTAGGTTTTCAGGATATTTTTTATGTGTATAGAGATTCCAATAATTGTGTAGATACAGTGAGTGATAATGTGCTAATCAATGGCCAGCCCGATATAGAAATTTACGGTTTGGATTCGGTTTATTGTTACAACGATCCCATTGATGTGATTACGGTTGTTCCTGCTGGGGCAGGGGGAAGCCTAGTTGCCAGTGACACGGCCTTTTCAACTATGGTCAATACCATTGTGTTTAATCCTAGCTTGGGAACTCCTGGTATCAAAACATTCACCTATGGCTATCGGGATAATATAGGCTGCGAAAGCTCCTTGACACTCCGAACCTATGTCCATGCACCACCATTGCCCAATGTACCCAATTTTAGTCTATTGCAATGCGAAACTAATGATACTATACCAATAGCAGGCTCGCCTTATTGGGGAACTTTTTCAGGGCCGGGGATAACCTTTGATAATTCTATGCCCATAGACAGTATATGGGGCTTCAATCCTGCCAGAGCAGGTATTGGTAGACATACCATCATATACAGTGTCAAGGATACCCTAACAGGTTATACATTGTACAATGGCCAAACCGCCGATTCGGTTTGTGCCGCAGAGCGCATCCTAGATGTTAATGTACGACCACTGCCCAATCCTAGTTTTCTTTCACCAGCTAATAATACCCGTTTTTGTAGCAATGATGCTCCTGTGGTCTTGCAGCCCGATTCCTTGAGTCCAGTTTGGGATAGCTTTAGAGATACTTCTGGAGGCATTAGTTTTACAACCCGTACAATATTTGTTCCTGTTGGCGGCGGATTATTCCAACCCGTAACAGACACTGTTTATACCTTTGATCCATCGGTTGTTGGGGCAGGCGTACACCAGATTACCTACATTGCTACCGATTCGGTATCTTATTGTCAAGATAGCATTAATATTACTTACATCATTGATGGGTATATTCCTGTTTCCTTTCCTTTAGATTCGGCTTATTGCGCTTCCAATGATTCTGTATTGCTCAATGGAACACCTGCTGGTGGCTTATTCACAAGGAATGGCAGGGTACTCAACCCCTTGAGAAATACGCCTTACTTTCTATTTGACCCTACCGATACTTCGGTGGTGATGGATACCGTGGTGTATGCGGTAACTTATGGTGCTTGCACCGATACTGTTACCAAAATTGTACGAACCAATCCATTGCCACAATTGAGTTTTACCACGATCAATGCTCCGCACAATACCTATTGTTTGGGGGATGATCGGGTGTTCCTCAATACCCCCAATACAGGCGGCTCCTTTGATGGTTCGCCCGGAGTACTGGCAGGCAATCAATTCTTTTATCCAGATTTGGCAGGGGCAGGCTCGCACCTTATTACCTTGCAATACCAAGATTCCTCAACAGGATGCAGCAATACCTTTTCGGACACTTTGCATGTATATGGACGACCCAATTTAGATTTTGCCATTGTAGGAGGTTGCCAGTATGATAGTATTTATTTTAATCCTAATAATGCTGTGCTTGGCTTGAGCAATACCAATCAAAATCGAGTGGTAGATTCGATAACCAGTGTACAATGGATATTTGATAGCAATACAATAGTGGCAGGCACTTATAGGAGCAATCAAGTAGATTCTAATCTAATTGATACCATTGCTCATGTTTATAATGCAGCAGGGGTGTACTATCCTCAATTGATTGTAGCCAATAGAGTATATTGTGTTGATACACAAACAGTACGTTGGGTAATTTCGCCATCCGTCAATTCCTTCCCTTATGTACAGGATTTTGAAGCAGATGCAGGAGAGTGGTTTGCCGAGAGCAGAGATAGCAGCCATGGCTTGCTTTGGGAATGGGGGACAGATAACAACTCTCAGGGCATACCTGCCAATGTAAGCAATCATGTTTGGATGACGCAAACTGGTGCAGCCTATGGAGGTGGAGAGGATGCTTGGGTTTACAGTCCTTGTTTTGATATGGATAGCTTGAATCGGCCTATGATTAGTATGGATTATTGGGTAGATGCTCGCCCACAGTTTGATGGGGTGGTAGTAGAATATCAAAAAACAGATGGCTCTTGGGCACCCTTGGGCGAAGTAGGCAGAGGGATTGATTGGTTCAATACCCCATCTATAGCGGGCAGCCCCGGTGATGATAGCCATCGGATATTTTCTTTGGGGTGGTCTGGCGAAAGCGGCAGTTGGCAAAATGGACGTTACAAATTGGATGATTATCGAGGCAGTGATAACAAGCTGCGTATGAGAATAGCATTTGCATCACTTTCAAATGCTCCACAAGATTTTTACGATGGTTTTGCCTTTGATAATGTAATTGTTCGGGATCGCACCCGCAATGTGTTGTTAGAAACTATGGTGCATGACAAATACACCAATATGGAGGCGATTAATAACCGAACCTATCAATTGATTCATCATACCAATCTCAATAAGGATGTAGTTTTGTTGCAATACCACATCGAAAATGTCAATCCTCAAGGAGGAATAAATACCCCCAAGGATAAATTCTATCTGAACAATCCTTCTTTGAGCAGCACTCGCTCGTATGAGTATAGTGGCCCTCCTGCTGGGAGTTCTTTTATCAATGGTATGGATTCTAATATTACTTATGTTACAGAGTTTTTGACCGATATGGACTTTGAGCAAGATATGTTGGAAACCCCTAAATTCTCTATCACCATTGATACCTTTGAGCATATCAATAATAACTTTAAAATCGTAGCCAATGTAACCGCACAAGAAGCCATGCCTAGTGCCAATTACCGAATTTATACCGTAATTTCTGAAGATTCATTGTCCTACAATGTAGGAAGTGGTTACAACAGTCAAGTTCATGCAGTAGTTAGAGAAAATGACCAATACCACCTCAATACTTCGGTTGGAACGAACAACTTGTATAATAACCGTGCTTGGGCTATGGGCGAAACACAACGAGTAGAATTCAATTGGAACCATGTTAACAGTGGTTTTATCAACTACGAACCTGGTGACTTTCAGGCAGTCGTGTTCATCCAAAACATTAGCACTAAGGAAATTTTCCAAGTAGCCACTACTAGAGATGTCAGCGGTTATTGGGTGGGCATTGATCCTATTGTAGCCAAAGAGGAACTGAACGAAATTCAGAGTGTTAATTTATATCCCAATCCAGCACACGATTATTTCAATCTGGAGTTTGAGCAGACGCTAAAGAATGATTACCAGTGGAAATTGGTGGACATTAGAGGCGTGCATATTCGTGAAGGAGAAATACGTGCTGGCAATGACCGATTACTCATAGATGGCCTAGACTATCCTGCTGGTACTTACATTTTGTTATTGTATAACAACAAGGTGTTTGTACAGCGAAAAGTGGTGTTAGGTAGACCTTAATTAGTCGTTATTTTTGTTCTGATAAAGGAACTTTACAAAAGAAAAGGTGGATATTGTGCTGTGACAATATCTACCTTTTTTTATTCTAATCAAAGAATCCTATATTGCAACTAAATACCAAGGTAGATTTCATTCTTTTATGGATTATCTACCTTTTTTGTTGTTTATAGGCATATTATGCTAAGAAATAAGTTAACTATGAGAGAAAAATTAGTAGCTATTTTACTGGCCTTTTTCTTGGGTGTTTTTGGAATTCATCATTTTTATTTAGGGCAAAAAAAACTAGGCATTGCTTACTTATTATTTTGCTGGACAATGATTCCAATCTTTTTAGGAATAGTAGATGCGGTTTTGTTATTTTTGAAGAAGCAAAATGATTTTAATTTAAAATACAATAGTGAATATTATTTAGATCGTTCAGAACGCATGTATTTGGAAGAAGATTTTAACAGTAAAATTAAAATCCCAGACAACCGAAGAGTACACTACTACAGTACGGCCGATGAAATGGATAAATTACATGAGCTGATGCTCAAAGGCATTATTTCTGAACAAGAATTCGCAGAACGCAAAAATCGTCTTTAACAGATTGTAACAAAAATGGCAACAGAAGAATCGTTATTAAAATACCAAGCAGAACAAGCCTACCAAACAGAATTAGACGCACTCAAAGCACAAGACCAACACCCCAAACCCACCAATTGGCAACTATCGCCTTGGAGTGTGGTGACTTACCTCATGGGCGGCACCTTAGAGGATGGAACAGTGATTACACCCAAATATTATGGCAGTCAACGACTGATTGAAATAGCTGTAGCTACTTTGGTAACAGATCGTGCTTTGTTGCTCATGGGTGTACCTGGTACGGCCAAAACTTGGGTTTCAGAGCATCTTTCGGCGGCCATTAGTGGCACTTCTACCTTGTTGGTACAAGGCACGGCGGGTATTAGCGAAGACACCATGCGCTACGGCTGGAACTACGCCAGCCTGATAGCCAAGGGGCCAAGCGAGGAAGCATTGGTGCCGTCTCCTGTGCTTATGGCCATGCAGCAGGGCAAGCTCGCCCGAATAGAGGAATTGACCCGTATTCCCTCCGATGTACAGGATACCCTCATTACCATCCTGTCCGAAAAAATGTTGCCTATTCCCGAACTCAATACAGCCGTACAAGCCCAACAAGGCTTTAATGTGATAGCTACAGCCAACGACCGAGATAGGGGAGTGAATGAGCTATCCAGTGCCTTGCGCCGTCGTTTTAATACGGTGGTATTGCCCTTGCCCAATACCTTGGAGGAGGAGGTCAATATTGTGGCTACACGGGTACAGCAATTGGGCAAAAGCCTAAATATTCCAACCCAAAAAGCCCCCATCAAAGAAATTCAACGCCTAGTAACGTTGTTTAGGGAATTGCGTACAGGCCAAACAGCAGATGGCCGAACCAAGGTTAAGATGCCGTCTGCAACGCTCAGTACTGCCGAGGCTATTTCTGTGGTGAATAGTGGGCAAGCATTGGCCTTGCACTTTGGCGATGGCGAACTCAAGGCCAGAGATTTGGCCGCAGGTGTGGTAGGTGCGGTAGTGAAAGACCCTGTTCAGGATGGCGCAATTTGGCAAGAATATCTGGAAACTGTAGTCAAAGAGCGCAAAGAATGGGCAGATCTATACAGAGCCTTCAAGGAATTAAGCTAGTTGTTTAAAAAATCATGTTCTATCCACCCATTTTATCTGTTATGTTACCCACCACCGTTCAATTAAAAGCCTACTACGAAGCTTGGGCGCAAGAGCCTTTGGAGCTATTGGAAATGTTGCCCGCATCTGGCTCCCAAAGACGCTATATTCGTGTGGCAGGCAAAAAAAAACGTGCGCTGATTGCCTACAATCCCGATACTACAGAAAATGATGCCTTTGTGGCCTACACCAAGCATTTTTCAAAACAGGGCTTGCCTGTGCCGCAATTGTATACCAACCCCAAGGAAGATGGTATGTATTTATTGGAGGATTTGGGCAATCGTACTTTATTGCAACAATTAGAACACCAACGAGAAGGCAGCACTATACACGCCAGCACCATTGCTTATTACAAAAAAAGCCTAGAGGCACTAGCGCAACTCCAAGTAAAAGGCGTTCAAGGTTTGGCAGTAGAGGAGTACCAGCAACCCAGCCGATTTGATAGAAATAATATGTTTTGGGATGCTAATTATTTTAAATATTACTTCCTAAAAGCCAAAGAAGTGGTATTTAACGAAGCCGCTTTGGAACAAGATTTCAACACCCTTATTGATTACCTAGCCCAAACGCCCACCGATACCTTTATGATGCGAGATTGTCAAGCCAGAAACATTATGGTCAAGGGCAATGAAATTTATTTTATTGATTATCAAGGTGGTAAATATGGCCCATTGCAATATGATGTGGCTTCGCTGCTCTACCAAGCCAAGGCAGATTTGCCCCAAGCACTGCGAGAGGAATTGCTAGAACACTATTTGCAAGCATTGGCAGCATTAACAGAAATCAACCAAGCTGCCTTCAAGGCAAGTTTTTATGGTTTTGTGCTGCTGCGTAGTTTGCAAGTGTTGGGGGCTTATGGTTTTAAGGGGCTGTTTCAGGGTAAAACACATTTTATCCAAAGCATACCTTATGCCCTCAAAAATATACAATGGTTGCTCGATCAGCAATTAATTCCCGTAGATATTCCACACCTAACACAAGCACTACGTGACTTAATTGCCCAAAATCAATCAACTACGCCCACAGCAACTACCAGCCCAGAACAATTGACCATTACCATTCAAAGCTTCTCTTATCGTCGTGGTATTCCCGTAGATAATTCAGGCAATGGCGGTGGTTTTGTATTTGATTGCCGTTTCTTGCACAATCCGGGGCGTTACCAACCTTACAAACACCTAACAGGTCGTGACCCGTCTGTTATTGATTTTTTATTAGAAAAAAGCGACATCGCCACCTTTCTCAATCAGGTCAAGGAGCTGGTTGTGCCTGCGGTAGAAAATTATATCGAACGCCAATTCTCTCATTTGAGTATTAATTTTGGCTGCACAGGCGGACAACACCGCTCGGTGTATTCTGCTGACCAAATTGCTGCATTTTTGGAGGAAAAATATCCTGTGCAAGTGGTGCTCAAACACAGAGAACAGGAATTGAAGGGCTGGAAGAATTGAATAAATACTTTTCTCTCCTCCAAATTCGGACGACTAATTTACAATCTCCAATTCAATCTCAAAGTGATCCTTGAAAAAGCAGAAGCCTTACGCCAAAGCATTCTCAAAAAAGCCTTTGAAGGCAAATTTATTAACAGAATCAGAATTAGAGGCTTGTCGCCAAGAAGAAGATTGGGAGCCTGCTGCTGTATTGTTGGAGCGGATTAAGGAGGAGAAGAAAGCCGCTGCATTGTTGGCCAAGGAGGCAAAGAAAAAACCGAAGGTTCACGCAAGTAAATCAAATAAAAAAGCTAAAATATAATATCAAAGGTATGGAATTTCGCCAATGTATTACGTGACGATGGTGTAGGTTATGGCGATTATTTGGAGCAAATATCATTAGTATTATTTTTTGACAACAAGCCTGCCTCTAAAGAAGCTTGGACAAAGGAAGTCTGGTTTTATGACTATAGAACCAATATCCATCATACACTCAAGAAAAAGCCAATGCGCTTATCAGACTTGAAGGATTTTATGGACTGCTACAATCCAGAGAATCGCCACAAACGCAAAGAAACTTGGTCAGAGGAAAACCCAACAGGACGTTGGCGTAAGTATTCTTATGATGAAATCATAACTAGAGATAAGACCAATCTTGATATTTTTTGGGTGAAGGATAAGAGCTTGGCTGATTTGGACAATTTGCCTGACCCTGATGTATTGGCAGGAGAGATAATTGAGAACTTGGAGGCTGGCTTGGCTAGTTTCAAGGAGATTATGGATGTTGTTGGGGAGTGATTCTAATTGGAGTGAAGTATAAATATTATTGGACATTAGGATGAGGGATACCGCATTTGAAAAAAAACTGACAGCATTATTGCTGACAGGAGAGGAGCATTACATTACATTGGCTTTTGCCCTAATGAAAGGCCAACATATTTCTACCATTCCACTAATAGATCAATTATTACAATTGAACATTTGGCTAAAGCAGTACAGAATAGGTGCTCAAGGAACTACAGAACAGATTGTACGATACTTATTGTGTCTTGATTATTTGTATTTGGGTAATAAAGGATTGGAGCAATTGCATGAGTTGATAGGCTTGCTAGTTAGTCTGGAAGGTATATACTTGCAAGATAATCAGTTAGTTGGACTGCCAAATTCAATAAGCACACTGAAAAAATTAGAAATATTACAATTGGAAAACAATGCCTTTAGAATATTTCCAGAAACTGTGCTGTGCTGCCCGAACCTGAAGAGGCTAGAATTACAATACAACCAATTGAGTGGCTTGCCCCAGAATATAGTCTGTTTGGTAACATTAGAACATTTGAATTTGCAAAGCAACCAATTGACCGAACTTCCTGATAATATTGGAGCCTTGCAGCAATTAGAATATCTAAACTTGCAAACCAACAATTTAAGAATTCTTCCAGATTCATTTACCAAGCTACATAAGTTAAAGATTGTCCATTTGGAGGAAAATAAGCTAAATCAATTGCCTCAATACTTGGGCAAACTCCAACAGCTCGCTGAATTGTACTTGACAAACAATTACCTGGAAAAAATCCCTCCATTAACTAATTGTAAAGCATTGCAGGCATTGGATGTGAGCAACAATATACTTAAAGAATTTAGTGTTTTTTCCCACTAGAATTCTAACCTTACTGAATTGTACTTAAGCCACAATAAATTAAAAAAAATCCCAGAAAATCTACATCATCTTACCAGCCTAAAAGTATTGGAAGTAGGAAGCAATGCTATCGAAGAATTGCCCACAAGTTTAGCTCAAATATCTGGTCTAGAAGAGTTAGGATTAAAAAACAACAGCATTAGCCAATTGCCCGAAAATATAGGTGAACTTTCTAACTTAGATTATTTGGATTTGAGTTATAACAAATTGGCCAAGCTTCCTGATAGTATTGGAGACTTGCAGGAGTTGACGTGGTTGTGCCTGCAAGGTAATGAATTTGGGGAGCTGCCCGAATCCATGGCGGCACTAAGCAAATTGAATTTCATGAACCTAGAAAACAATCCAATCAACACCATACCCGAATACCTAAAACATTTACCGCACTTAAATATAGACATTTGTTAAAAGATAGCTGTATTGTGTTTTGCAGTACTTTTTGCCTATAATTTATATTATGTTAAATAGAGCTTTTCGGCTTATCGCAACCCCAATGCCGCTTCTGCCCTTTGTATGCCACAGCCAGCAAACAACTGCACCAGCTCCAAGTTGGTTATCAACTCAGATGGGCATATCGAGATAACTTGGGTTGCTTGGTGATTTTTGTTACACGCTACGAAGCGTCCACCAATCTTCCTTTTGTTGTTGTTGATTTTGAATTTAGGCATTGTATTCTAATTTACACACGCCTGCCAAAACGCTTTCCCCCAATGCTTCTTTCTCTTCCTATTTCTTGTTTTTTTATCAGAATATGGGTATATATGTACAACTGCTATCAGCAATAAAACCAATTCTTACCAACAGCCCGTGGATAAAAAGAACAACATAGAGAATCTCAGCCACAGAAACAAAAACGTGCAAGATGTTTCTAACTCGAAAATTGATTTGTCCGAGAAGCATTCGATTCGTGATTCTAGAAATGTTGCTTATAACAATGACATTAAAGCCCACTTGGTGCATATTGGCGATAAATACGAGATTCGTTATGAGAATGGCAGTGTAGATTTAGTGCCATCTGTATTGGAGTTTCTTGCCCTCAAAATTACCAAAGACCAAGACAAAAGAAATTACCAAGACTACCTCAACGCCACTATTTTGCCTTATTGTGCCAGAACAGCATACAAGGATCAACACCTCAAGGAGGATAGTCTTTTTGTAACAGAAACAGACATTCTGCAAGCACTAGACCAGCAATTGGGCTGCATTATTATGGGGCGTGGAGGAATTGGCAAAACCCGAACCATGTACGAAGTGGGCAAAATGGCAGAAGAAAGCGGCTGGAGTACCTTGGTGCTTCCCTCCAACTTTGTAGCCGTAAAATTTTTGCTTTCCAATTTGAATAAAGAACAAAAATACCTCTTGGTATTTGATTATATAGAAGAAAGCGAGAGTTTTGGGGCTGTAGTAGAATATATTGTGGAGCATAGACGAGAAGGACAGCTTAAAATACTAGCCAATTGCCGCCGATCATTTTACGAAAACCTAAAATCGCTCCTATACACTTCCAAGCACCTATTTCATATAGCAGATTTTGCCAATCCCAACGCCCAAGACGATGAAGCCGCCTACCAAAATTGGGTGGTCAAAGAAATCATCCGACCTTTTCGCAAAAAAATAAAATTCAAGGCCAATAAAAATAAAACCTTTTTCCGCTTACGCTCCTCTTTTGCGGTATTCCTGCGCTACTTGCTAGACAAAGGGGCTACCAACCTCAACCTGCACCAGTTCGACACCTTCGAAGCTTGGTTGATTCGCCGGCTAGAGCTAACACTCAACAATGCCCCTACCGCTCAACGCATTGATCTAAATACCGTTGCTCAACAACTGTTGCTGCTGCCTGTTTTTGATGAACAAGTAGACGACTACTTGACCAATTTTGAACTGCACGAAAAACTAATCACTGATGGCTGGCTGCAAGAAACCGAGTATTTTGGCAGGGAGCGATTAGATACCGTACACGATACCGTCAAAGATGAATTGTTATTAAATTTATTGCGGCCCAAAAACGAAACAGAACGCCAACTAAGACGGCAAGTAACCAGCAGCTTACAGTTTGCTTACCAGCACAATGGACTCAAAAATTGGTTTAGAGCCTATGAACGCATCATGGATGAACCCATCTTTGAGCCATACCCCAATTTCTTTTTTGAATTCTTTAAGAAAAAACTGAGCCGAGAACAATACCCCGAATTTAATGCCTACTACCTCACCAAATCGGCTCTATTATCAGAAGAACAAAAATTTGATTTAATTGTAAAAAAAGAAGCCTTCTTTGCCGATTTTGTATTGTCCAGTAATTTTGGCCTACCCCTAGCCTATGCCCTCAATTTCTTCTCCAAAGAAGAAAACCAACACAACACCCCTCCTCGCCTACAGCACCTCGCCCAAAACTGGATAACAGCCAACCAAGGTTTTGTAGATGTTCCTTTTCTTGCCGATCGAATGCTTTCGACCTATCTCAAAAAATATGGACAAGATGCTCACATCCAACCTTATCTGCATCAATTCATTCAAAAACAAAATCCCATAAGTGGCAATTATACCATTAGAGTTTGGTTAGACCAAGGAGGCACCACGGCAACGATAGAGGCATTTTTGTTGGAATATTTACAAGCCAATGCCGCCGACAAAGAGGCTCGTTTTGTTTTGGGAGCATGGCTAAAACAAGGAGGCGAAAGGGCAACAATAGAGGCATTTTTGTTGAAATATTTACAAGCCAATGCCGCTGACAAAGAGGCTAGTTTTGTTTTGGGGGAATGGCTAAAACAAGGAGGCGCAACGGCAACCATCAAGGATTATGTAGACCTTTATTTACAAGCCAATGCCGCTGACAAAGAGGCTAGTTTTGTTTTGGGGGAATGGCTAAAACA
>CAYULH010000056.1:14617-32815 GCA_964445645.1 uncultured Aureispira sp.
CCAATGCCGCTGACAAAGACGCTCAATTTGTATTAGCAGCATGGCTAAAACAAGGAGGCGAAATAGCATTTATCAAGGATTATGTAGACCTTTATTTAGAAGCCAATGCCGCTGACAAAGAGGCTAGTTTTGTTTTGGGGGAATGGCTAAAACAAGGAGGCGCAACGGCAACCATCAAGGATTATGTAGACCTTTATTTACAAGCCAATGCCGCTGACAAAGACGCTCAATTTGTATTAGCAGCATGGCTAAAACAAGGTGGCGCAATAGCATTTATCAAGGATTATGTATATGACTATTTAAAAAAACACGCCGCCCTCAAATCCAGTTCTTTTGTGTATCAAGCTTACCTAAAAAAAGCAAAAAAAGACAAAGACAATCTCAAACCTTATCTCAACAAATGGTTAGCCCAATATGCTACAGATAAAAACACCAAGTTCTTACTGATCCTTTGGCTCACCCAAACCAAAGACAACCCCTACATCCAACCCTATCTACAACAATGGCTAGACAAACACCCCAACGATAATTTTGCCAGCCTACTGGTGGAACAATGGATAGAAAATGGCGGCCACCACCACGATCTATAAGCAGCCCCCAATTCTCAAAAAAAAATAAAAAAAATGAGCCACCCCAAAAAAGGACGGCTCATTCCAAAAAACGGGATTACATCCCCTCTTATTTCCCCTGCAAACGCTCCACTTTCTCTTTGTACTTCATGTAATTATTTTCATCATTCTTACGGCTATACACCTCTTTGAGAGCAATAGCAACGCCCACATCATCACTTTTGATTTTTTCGGCAGCTAACAAATGCACCAAACCTTTGTCCAACAACTCATTGTAGCTTGTTTCTAGCTCCTTGTATTTAGGATCTTTCATGTTGGTAATCTCGTTCATAGCCTTGGCATACGAGTTAGAATAGTTCACGTGCAAAGCACCCAAGCTGTATAGAGAATTGAAGTGTTGGGCATCAATTTCAGTACCTTTGGTGTACCAATTGACCGCTTTATCAAAGAAATTCTTAGCTACCTCATTCTCACCAGCTTCCAATTTCTCTCTAAAGAAACCATCGTACACATTGCCCAATACAAAATGCAATTCTACATTTTCCTTATCCGCTTCTACCGCTTGCTTTAGTTTGCCTTCCAGCTCTTTCAAACGGCCTTCTGATAGTGCAATATTAATTTCAGAAATCAACAAGCTCTGGTTGGTAGGGTACAATTTGCGAGCTTTGCCCAAAATCTCTTTGGCCTTGTTCATATTGCCCGCTTGTTGCCAAGCCGTAGCCAACATACTGTAGGTAGTTGGTACAAACTGCTCATTGATTTTTTTGGCATCCAACAACGGCATCAATAGGCGTTCTGCCTCTTCGGGATTGCCCAATTGTACCGCAGCCATTCCGCCCAAGCGAGCAGACTCTTGCTCCATATCAATTTTGGTAGCTGTTACCAATTTAACAGGCTTTTTGGCCAACCCCTCTTTTACTTTGGCTTGGATGCCCAAAATACCCATAAATGATTTGTAAGCCAATTCATAGTCTTCTGCATTATAAGCATCTGCGCCCCCATTGTACAAGGCACGAGCAGCCGCCTCATAACCAGCTTGGAATTCTGGCTTGGCAGGAATTTTAGAAATATCTTTTCCTTTTTCTTTCAATTTGGCTGCTTCCAAATCCCAAGCCTTGTCAAAAGATTCTAGAGCCTTGATACCAGCATCTTTATTTTTGCCTTTCAGTTCATTATTAAACGCTACACGATTGTAGATTTTGCCTCTATAACGCCAAACCTTAGGATCACTCATTGTTTTTTCGTGGCCTGCGGCATAATCGATGTCCGTTCTGGCTTTTTCCAACTCTTCGGACTGTGTAGGATCCGTATCATAAACCTGTAGGCTCATGGATGCGTTCGTCACAGCAGTCTTGGGGTTTTGTTGTGCCTGAATAGTCGCCGCACTCGCCAAAGCTAAAAAACCTAAAAAAATCTTTCTCATTTTGCTTTTTTGTCTTTTTAGTTGCAATACAATGAAGCGCAGCACAGCAGCCAGCTTCCATTATTTGCTATAATTATTCTAATAAATTTGCGTTTGTGCAAGCAATATAGTTGCTTGTCGTGCAAAAATAAGGAAAATACCTTGCCATTTTTTCTCTGTACTACTTTTTTTTGTTGAATAGACAGTTATAAATCTTTTTTTATTGCTAATAAAAAAGCAGCTCATTCCTTAGAAAAAGCTGCTTGATTATGAATTTAGAATAAATTAGGTTTCTATTCTTCTTCGTCTGTAATAAGGTCGCTTGCGGCATCCGTAGCGGTGGCATCTGTTACCGTTCCTTCGGCGGTGGTATCCTCGTCTTCGTCTTCCTCCAATTGCCCATCTACAATCAATCCCACATCGGCAATCGCATCATTCTTACGCAAAGAAATCAACTTCACTCCCTGCGTGGCACGCCCAGTAGTCGGCACATTTTTGACGGCTAGGCGGATGGTCAAGCCAGAGCGATTGATGATAACCAAGTCATCATTTTCGGTAGTGGCCTTGATGGCAACCAGTTGGCCCGTTTTGGAGGTAACTTTCATGGTTTTGACCCCCATACCGCCACGATTTTGAGGCGAGTACTCTTCCAGTTCGGTTTGCTTGCCAATACCATTTTCGGCGATGGTCAATACCTTTTTGTGGTCGTTTTCTTCTACGCAAATCATCCCAACCACTACATTTTCGGGGTCATCGCCCAATTTGATACCACGCACACCAGTAGCCGTGCGGCCCATTTCACGCACATCCTGCTCACTAAAACGGATGGCCTTGCCCTCTCGTGTAGCCAACAAAATATGATTGGTACCATCGGTCAATTTTACTTCCAGCAATTCATCGTCTTCGCGAATATTGAGCGCATTTACGCCATTGGTACGAGGGCGAGAGTAAGCCGTAATGTCTGTTTTTTTAACAATACCACGCTTGGTCGCAAAAATCAAATTGTGTGACTTTAAGAATTCTTCATCCTTCAAATCTTCAATAGGAATGTAAGCCTTGATGGTATCGCCAGCTTGCAGTTGCAATAGATTTTGTATAGCCCTGCCTTTGGAGGCTTTGGCCCCCTTGGGTACTTCGTATACTCTTAGCCAATGGCAACGCCCCTGAGCCGTAAAGAGCAGCAAATAATTGTGCGTATTGGTTACAAAAATATGCTCTACAAAATCCTTGTCTCTTGTTTTGGCGGCACTTGCCCCAATACCACCACGTGTTTGGGTACGGTATTCGGTAACAGGCGTGCGTTTGATATACCCCAAGTGAGAAATAGTAACCACTACTTGCTCATTCTCAATCATATCCTCGATACTAATTTCACCTTCGGCAAAAGTAATATCTGTTCGGCGCTCATCGCCAAATTTATCGTTCAGCTCGGTGAGTTCTTCTTTGATAATATCATAACGACGCTCTACCCGCTCAATAATATCCGCCAAATCTTCCAACAACACCATCAATTCCTTATGCTCGTCTAGCAATTTGTCTCGCTCCAAGCCAGTAAGACGCTGTAGGCGCATATCTAAGATGGCTTTGGCTTGCTCTTCAGACAAACGGTTGCCATTTAGAGGAAACTCGCCTAAAAAGCCGTCTAGCGCATCGCCTTTGGGCGTAAAATCAAAAGCCATCAAACCATCTTTGGCTTCTTCCCCATTTTTGGAAGCACGGATCAAGGCAATCACTTCATCCAAGCGATCCAAGGCGGCCAACAATCCTTGCAAGATGTGTGCACGTTTTTTGGCTTTCTTTTCATCAAATTGCGCTCTACGCAAAATAACCTCCAAACGGAACTTGACAAACTCGCTGATGATGTCTTTGATGTTGAGCAGTTCTGGGCGGCCGTCTACCAAACAAATATTGTTCACGCCATAAGAGGACTGTAAGGGGCTGTACTTGAACAACTTGCTCAAAACTACATTCGGGCTTACATCACGCTTAATTTCGATAACAATACGCATTCCACGGCGGTCCGATTCATCGCGCAAGTCAGAAATACCCTCTACCTTTTTGGAGTTGACCAAATCGGCAATTTTCATAATCAAGTTGGCTTTATTTACTTGATAAGGGATTTCTGTAATAATAATGCGCTCCTTGCCAGTTTTGGTCACTTCAATTTCTGACTTGGCACGCACCACTACACGGCCACGTCCTGTAGCCATTGCCTGACGCACGCCTTCTGTACCGTAAATAGTACCGCCTGTCGGAAAATCGGGGGCTTTGATGTGCTCCATCAGCCCATCAATAGTAATATCGTGATCTTCAATATAGGCCAAAATACCATTAATTACCTCTGTGAGATTGTGCGGAAGCATATTGGTAGCCATACCTACCGCAATACCCGAAGTACCATTGACCAAGAGATTGGGCAATTTGGTGGGAAGTACGGTTGGTTCTTTGAGCGTATCGTCAAAGTTAAACTGAAAGTCTACGGTTTCTTTTCCTAGATCGGCTAGTATTTCGTTGCTAATGCGCTCTAGGCGTGCTTCGGTATAACGCATAGCCGCTGGGCTATCGCCATCAATAGAACCAAAGTTTCCTTGGCCGTCTACCAGTGGGTAACGCAAAGACCAAGGTTGTGCCATGCGTACCATGGTATCATAAACAGATGAATCACCGTGTGGGTGATACTTTCCCAAAACCTCTCCTACTATACGTGCGGATTTTTTGTGACTTTTAGAAGCGGTTAATCCTAATTGAGACATGCCATAAAGCACACGACGATGCACGGGTTTGAGACCATCTCTAACATCGGGCAATGCTCTGGAAACAATTACGGACATAGAGTAATCTATGTAAGCCGACTTCATTTCATCCTCAATATTAATTGGTATTATTTTTTGGGTTGAATCCATATTTTTTCTTTTGATTTTTCTAATACTAGAACAGTTTTGTTTTGAGTGCGCTCGCAACCGAACAAAGGTATAAAAAAAACGGGATTTATCCTAATAAAAGACAGACAAGAAAGCTTTTTAATAGATTGTAAAACAGTGTTTTATATATTTTTTATACACCACTTAGTGAATGTGCTTTTTTTTGTTCAAAATGTGCTTTAAAATCAACGAATAAGCTTGCGTAAAAGGTGCGGCTCTAGCTCCAAAAAAATGATTTTCTTAGCTCTAAAACCATATAGTGCTTGTTGTTGTTATTTGTTTATAAGCTGATAAAAATGACAGGGTTTATTTTGTATAATATTTATTTTTTATCAAACAAAAACAGCCTAAAATTTAGATAAAAAACACTTGGTCTAGTAGACATTTTAAACAACTTTCATACGTTATTTTGGAGGATTGGTTATATTGGAAGCCCCTTAGTACTTTGTTATTTCATACCATCTATTTACTACAATTCTTATTACATGTATCCACTTTTGTATTCTATTATAATTCTATTTTTTTATTCAACCACTCTTTTGGCGCAACCACAGGCTTATAACATTTTTAACCAAAAAGGCAAAGAGGTGGCTTACAGCAAGATGCTCAAAGACTTAGAGACAGCAGATATTGTTTTTTTTGGGGAATTGCACAACAACCCCATCTGTCACTGGCTAGAGTTGGAGATAGCAAGGGATTTGTATGCGACAGAAGATCAAAATTTGATATTGGGTGCCGAAATGTTGGAATCTGATAACCAGTTATTGGTTAATGAATATTTTTTGGGATTTATATCCGAAAAAAACTTTGAGGAAGAAGCCCGTTTGTGGCCCAATTATAATACCGATTACAAGCCATTAATATCATTTGCCAGAGAAAACAATTTGAGTTTTGTAGCCACGAATGTTCCACGGCGTTATGCAGCAACTGTTTTTAGCAAGGGATTACAAAGTTTGAACAACTTGCCCGATTACTCCAAGGTATTTATTGCTCCCCTGCCTATTCAGGAGGATTATGATATAGATTGTTATAAAAATATGTTGGATATGGGAGCGGTACACGGCAATAGTGCCAATGCCAAGCATTTTCCTCAAGCGCAAATGATTAAGGATGCTACGATGGCGCATTTTATTTATGGCAATTGGAATGAGGGAGAATTGTTTCTACATTTTAATGGTAGTTTTCATTCTGATAATAAGGAAGGTATAGTATGGTATCTTCGCCAACTAAATCCTAATCTTAATATTGTGGTCATTAGCAGTGTAGAACAAGATCAGGTTGATAAATTGGGGCAAGAGCATCGTGGCAAGGCCGATTATATTATTGCTATTCCGCAGCGAATGACCAAAACCTATTAGCGAGCTACAATGGCTTCTCTAGACATCCATTGCTTTATGTCTTCATTTTTGAGGGCGGTGGCCATTAAATTGGGAAATTGATCGGGGCTGCAAGCAAAAACAGGAATGCCCAAATTATTAAAGTAGGCCGCCACCGTTTTGTCATAGGCAGGAACCCCTTCGTCGTTTAGGGCTAGGAGTGTGATAAATTGTATGCCTTTTTGTTGCAATTGCTTGGCTTTTTGGAATAGGGCATCATTGGAACCGCCTTCGTACAAGTCAGAAATTAAAACCAAGATGGTGTTTTCTGGAGTTTGTACCAAGCTATCTACATAGTGCAAGGCTTTGCTTATGTCTGTTCCGCCCCCCAATTGAGTGCCAAACAGGAGATCAACAGGATCATCCAAGTCCTTGGTCAAATCGGCAACAGCCGTATCAAATACCACCAAGTGCGTCTTGAGGGCAGGCAGAGCAGCCAGAACAGCAGCAAAAATGCTAGAGTATACGACAGAGCTTGCCATAGAGCCACTTTGGTCTACACACAAAATAATTTCCTTGAGGGCTTGTCCTTTGCGGCCATAGCCAATCAATTGGTGCGGAATAATACTTTTGTAATCTTTTTGGTAATGTTTGAGATTGATGCGAATGGTTTGGTGCCAATTGATTTCTCTGAGTTTGGGGCGGCGGTTGCGTACGGATTGGCTCAATGCGCCTTTGATGGCTTGCAAGAGCGGATATTCTAGTTTTTTGGTCAATTGCTCCACCACTTTGCGTACTACTAGTCGAGCTGTTTCCTTGGTTTTTTCGGGGATAACGCTATTGAGCGAAAGTAGCGTACCTACTAAGTGTACATCTGCTTCAACGCTCTCTAGTAACTCGGGTTCTAAGAGCATTTGTTTCAAGCCTAAGTTTTCGAGGGCATCGCGTTGCATGGCCTGTACCACTGGTGTTTTGAAGTATTTGCGAATATCACCTAGCCAACGATTAACTTTGGGGGCAGAGCCGCCCAATCCGCCCTTAGCATTGCCATCCTCGTACAAGGCCGCCAATGCGGCATCCATTTCCATGCCTTCGGCCGATAAATCTACAGCAGTAGCATCTTCTGGGTTTTCAGATTCTTGCCCCAAAACCAAACGCCAGCGTTGTTCTTTATCAAACTCTGATTGTTCCATTTGAATGATCTGCTTATTCAATTAAGGCATTTCGATGGTCAATAACTGCCCATTATTGTATTTTTCAGAGCGAGTAACATTTTCTTGATACCAATACGTCCAGTACCCTTCACGGGTTTGAGACCACTCATGGATGCTAAGGGAGTTGGGCATATTGGATTTGCCTTTCATTTTGACGGTGCCATCTGGCCAATAATTGATGACCAATATTTTTTTCTCGTCTGTTAATTCTTTAATCTCCCAAACTAGTTGTCCTTTATCATCCCATTCTCTATATTCTCCACTCATTACATTATTAATAGAAAAGAACTCTCGATGTTTTTGCCCATTGGGGTACCAAGAGCGATAAGAACCGTGTACACGTGTATTTTTCATCATCACTTCTTCTTCCCGTTGTCCGTTTTCGTACCAGCGTTTTACACGTCCATACTGTTTGCCTTTTTTGAAGGGAATAACCGCTTTTTTTTGTCCATTCTTGTACCATTCTATTTGTACACTTCGTCCGCTCCCTTCATTGATAGTTTCTTGTTTGAGCCATCCCTCTTTGGCCCATATTTTTTTGGCAGTAGCTGCACCACAACCACTATAGCTGCTTTGTTCCATTTTTTCCCCTGTCTTATACCATTTGGTAAGAGCACCATCGGGGCAGCCTTCTTTGTATGTAATAGAAGCTTTGGGTTGTCCATTGCTGTAATAAAAAGTCCATTTGCCTTTGCGTGCCAGCCCTTTGTCATCTACAGCCGAATTGCGCCCTGTTCTAACTAATACTGGGCCTGCATCTATTTTTTTGCCAGTGTAAGCACCTTCTGCTTCCAACTTGCCATTGGGGTAATAATATTTCCAATGGCCTGTTTTTATCTTCGAAGAGTTGTAAGCACCTTCTGCTTTGATATTGCCATTTTCATAAGATTCTTTACGTACTTCCTGAGCAATAAGGGTCGCAGCAAAAATATTGAGGAATAAAAAGAAGAGCAGTTTCATCATAAGGGAATTTATCATAACAAAATGCAACGAATTGGGGACTCAAAATAGCTTAATGGAATAAATCGTTTGATTTGGTCGTATCAGAACAAAAATTTGTTAACTATTTGTAAAAGTACAATTTTTTTAGAGAAAGCTAACTTTCTGAACAGTCTAATTATGTTATTAACATTCATAAAAATAAAAAAGCCACTTGTAATGAAGGAGGCATTACAAATGGCTTTTTTGGGGTTATAGGGCTTATTCTGATGCTCTAATCAAATGTATAAAGCCTGTTAGGGGCTTTAATGCCTCACAAGACAGGCATTTTTGTTCTACATTACAAGTATAAAAATAAACGCCTTCGGGCAATTCTTGTCCTGTATTTTGATCCCGTCCATCCCAATTGATAGCAGGGTCATTGGTTTGGAATACCACTTGCCCCCAACGATTGGTAACGGTAAACTCTACTCTATTGATGTAACGATAAATTAAACAAGGTGTAAATAAGTCGTTGGCACCATCACCATTGGGGGTAAAGGTATTGGGCAAATCATAAAACGGACAGTTATCTGTTCGGATTGGATTGCTCGGACTGCTTTCATTGCCTCCCCCATTCACTTGTACAGAGTCTACAGAGGTGATGTAATAACAGCCTGCCAAATTGGTAGGCGAAGGCACGTGCGTAAACGAGGTATCTTGCAAGTCTTGAGATTCGTAAACCAAAGTATAATTGCCATCACAGAAAGGTGCAAAGTAAACACGGAATTTGGCAACATCTCCCGAACAACTATCGGGATTATTAGACCAAGTAATCTGATTGTATAGAAAATCAGGATCGGTAATGGTACCCTGACAAGGCAAACGCTCTGGATTGTTAGCATCGTCCTGTATCACATCACAACTAGAAATGGCAATGATGGCTGAGGCATCTGGCGGACAAGGTGCGATGGTGTCTAATGGTGTTCCGCAAGCAATTTGGGAACGATTGAACAAAGTATCTGGAGTATAGGGGGTATTGTACGATCCCAAACTCCGAATTCGGTAACAATATTCCTCTCCATTGGTCAATCCTGTATGGGTATAAATAGGATTGGTGACAACCGCCAACAAATTAAAATTGCCACTTCCTGTAGGCACCTCTTCATAAACCTCATACGCTGTATTTTGCCAAGGCACGTTCTCTGTCCACGTCAATACATTTTGCTCATCACTAGAAGCAATAGAGAGGTAAATAGAAGAAGCTATTTTGGTTTCTCCCAAGGTGTCGTTATTGGCATAAAACACCACTTTGTAGCTGTAAGGCTCTCCCAGTGTATTCAAATTAACAGAAGTATAGCTGGTATCATTGGCCAAATAGAAAGCATTGTACAAAGGCGATTGATAAACAGGAGTAGCCGCAAAATTAGCTCCTGTTTGCCCTACCGATTCATACAGTTCATAACGATAAGGAGGGCCATTAAAGGTGGTATCTAGTTTGCTGGCTTGTGGCTTGGTCCAACGAACAAAGATTTCTCCTGAGGTGGGACTGGTTTCGGTAACATCGACATTGATAATGGTTGGCAAATCCTCTTGTGTTTCTATACAAACCTCATCTGAAGCTCGGCTGCCAATAAAGTTAGAATAATTTACAATAGTACCATTGAGATAAATGGGGGTGCCATATTCGCCCAGTATCCTATAACTGTACGAGGTGCCTGCTTGTATACCATTATCAACAAAAGTATAACTACCGCCCGAAGCAGTGGAAACATAATTGGTGCTAATTTGTGTATAACCTTGTCCTGCTAGTCCCACTTGGCAACTATCGGGCGTAAAATTATCACAACCCAGCTTTCGCCAAACCGAAAAGCCAAAGAAATTGACCGAGTTTTCGCAGGGATAAGGCGCATCCCATGTCAGCGTGGTGGTATTGCCCGTTACAGAGGCTTGAAGGTTTTGGGGGGCTGGAGCCACAATATTAATTCGCACCACCTTGAAGGTCGCCAAGGAGGCGTTTACGCCATTTTGTATGTAGTTGTCTTTGGCTTTGAATACCAATTGCCAAGCTTGTGGCTGAATATGCTCACAAACTGTTTGCCAACGAAACGTACTGCGTAATGGAAAACCGGGAGGTGCTGTACCTGATACCGTACTGAAGGTAGCAGGCGAGGTAATGGTATTGGAAAGTGGGCCGCCTGTAGCGGTTATGGTAACTAACTGCAAGGGTACATCTTCATCCCATGCTTCTACATCAAACTCGATCAGCTCCCCCGCTTCTACACACAATTCTTCTACAACATCCAATTGTGGTGGTCGGTTGGTAGCGTTTTCTATTTTAATTTGAATATCTCTGATAATTCCTCCCAGATACTGGCCATTTCTATAAGATTTGACCAAAATGGCGATATTGTACTCTCCTGCTCTTTTGGGGCTATTCCAAGTGAATAAACCTGTGGTATCATTAAAGAAGTACTGATTGTTGGGGTCAACAGGTACATCTGAAACAGGCACATAACCGGGAACATTATTGTTTCGGTCTTGCATGGGGGTAATCAACTCATAAGCTACACTATCCCCATCTGGGTCAAAACCATTGGGGGTATGCTGAAATACTTGATTGACAACACCAAAATCTACAGGTTTTTCTAGTAGAATGGGGGAGCTATTGTAGCCAAAAAAGGCAGAATTGAAAATAAATACTTCTGTTTGCAAATAAAATGCTACGCCAATAGAATTGCCATTGTTAATATTGAGAATTCTATCGTTTCTATTGGGATCTTGCATAGAAACAACATAAGGTGTAGTCGTTGTCGCCCCCGGATAAGAGTGTGTACCCTTATAAATATTCTCTTGAATATCATTGAATACCAATGTAGCACTAAGGCGAGACAATTGTTGTGCAGGAGTACCATCCCCCCAATCTACCGTTAGTTCATTTCGATCTGCTTGGTCACTTGGTGGACTAATCTTGGTATAAGTAGTAATGGTTAGCTCAATTTCATTGGGGCCAATTTGGCGGTAAGTCATTTCGCCCGAACGGTTGTGGGTTGCCCAAGCTGCAAGCGGCAAACCAACTAAAAAGATAACTAGAGAAAGCAGTTGTTTCATCATAAATCCCTTTAAACAAGCTGTTTGAAGATGATTTAACTCCAACAACCTGCAATTAATAAATTACACTACTTCACAGAATAAAAGTTGCTTTAAACAACTAAATATGAATGGGTCGAATACATTTGGCTAAGAAAAACAAAAATTGCGAAGTAAAGAAAATTGATAACAACATTCTAGGGTATGTTTTAGAATATTGAAGGTGTACTGTTTGCTCAAAAACCACAAAAACCAACCCAAAAACAAAATCTTTTACCAATCTTTGAATTTATCAATATCACGTCTATCCCGTTTGGTGGGCCTGCCTAGTCCTTTGCTTCGGGTTTCTGTTATGGCCTTGTTGCGTAAATACCAATCCTTGAACTTGTTTATTTCATCTTCTGGTGTTAGATTTTCATAACAAGGCTCTGCCAATTTTGCCGATACCCGTTTTTCTAATAAATCCACAATCTTGTACTGCATATTGTATCCTTCCTTCTTCACCTGCAAGATCATTCCACGTTCCACACTATTAGAGGGTTTTAGTGGTTTCCCATCCAACAATACTTTCTTGCTTTTGCAGGCATTGGTAGCCATGGTACGACTCTTAAAAATACGTACAGCCCAAAGCCATTTATCTACTCGTACTCTTTCTAATGAATTGTTCATGAATGACAGAAAAAAATAAAAATTGTTTAAAAAAACTGCTTGTGAGAATCTTCACAAAATAATACAAAAAATAAACCTGCTAGATTGTTCAAATCTTAGCAGGTTTATTAAAATTGTAAAAATATGAAACTGCTTTTGGGTATTAATCTCTACCACTTAGAATAGCCAATAGTTTTAGGATTTCGAAGTAAATCCAAACTAGTGTAATGAGCAGCCCCATGCTAGAAACCCACTCCATCATTTTGGGAGCTTGCATTTGAACACCACGCTCAATGGTATCAAAATCCAAGATTAGATTCAATACTGCAATACCAATAATAAACAAGCTGATTCCAATGCCTATAGGAGAAGCGGTGTGCAAATAAGGAATGTTCACGCTAAAGAAACTCAATCCAATAGAAACCAAGTACATCATCATAATAGCACCGGTGGCTGTTACAATCATAGAGCGGAATTTTTGGGTGGCTCTGATTAGGCCAAACTTATAGGCTCCAAGCATAGAAATCAAGCACAGGGCAGTGAGCAAAAGCGCATTGGTAACAATACCCGAATCACCTGCAATAGCTACAAAAACAGAAGTAGCCGTTCCCATAGCTATACCTTCCAAAACAGCATAAATAGGTGCTGTAATGTGTGCATTATTGGGTCTGCTGTAGGTGTAAAAGGCTACCCCCATTGCAGCAAAAATACTCACCAAAAAGATACCTCTTGAATAAGGAATAAATGTTGCCGAAAAAACAGCAGAAACGACCAAAATCGCTGCTAAAATCAGTGTTTTATTAACAGTACCTTGGATGGTCATTACATCACTGCTGTGAGTTACGCCTAGGCTTGAGCTTCTATGAGCGGTTTCTGCAAATTGCTCTTCGCCAATAAAGGGGTTAGAAGATTTCATAAAACGATTATTTGCCATGATAATATGGTAATTTATTTTCTTGTTAATTAAAATAAGTGATAGATGCTTTATTGCTCTATCAAGCTTTCCTTGTTTTGTTATAACAAAGATGCCAACTCTATGATAATTAAAAATAGGGATAAAAGGTTCCTTTTGGGGATTTATTTTTTGAATAAAATTGCCTCTTTATTACAAGAAATTGACTTACAATAGAAAATGTAAAACTAATAGAATGTGTTCTTGGGCTATTTGGGTTTATTAGAAAATACTTTTACCTTTAACGCCCATGAATGCAGACAAAAATCAAGGAACATAACTATGCAAAACCAGCGCAAAAAACTCTTAGAAATTCGGGAGTTAAAAACCTATTTTAAAACAGAAGATGGAATCGCCAAAGCGGTGGATGGCATTAGTTTTACCTTGTACAGAGGAGAAACCATAGGTATTGTTGGCGAATCTGGTTCGGGCAAATCTGTAACTTGCCTTTCTATTTTGCGTTTGATAGCAAGCCCTCCGGGGTATATTGAGTCGGGCGAAATTCTGTATTATCGGCCAGATGGAACAGTAGTAGATTTGGTAAAAGCAGATTCCAAGATGATGCGCCAATACAGAGGCAATGAAATTGCTATGATTTTTCAAGAACCTATGACCTCCCTCAATCCTGTATACACCTGTGGCGATCAAGTGTTAGAAGCCATTCTGCTGCATAGAAACATGAACAAACGAGCGGCCAAGCAACACACCTTAAAGCTATTTAAACAAGTTCAATTGCCCGAACCTGAACGCATCTTTGATTCCTACCCACATCAACTCTCTGGCGGACAAAAGCAACGAGTTATGATTGCTATGGCTTTGTCTTGCAGTCCTCAAATATTGGTGGCTGATGAACCCACTACAGCCTTGGATGTGACTGTACAAAAACGCATTTTGGGGCTGATGGATGAATTGAGAAAAGAAATAGAAGCTTCTATCATATTCATTACACATGATTTGGGTGTGGTGGCCGAGATTGCCGATCGGGTAATTGTGATGTACAAAGGGCATATTGTAGAGCAAGGTACTGTATTAGATATTTTTGAAAACCCCCAACATCCTTATACCAAAAGCCTGTTGGCTTGTCGCCCACCGCTCAATTATAGAATGTCTCGGTTGCCTGTGGTGAGTGACTTCATGAACGTGCGTGTAGATGCCAATGGGGAATATCAAATCAGTGCAAAAGACACCAAAACAACTGCCATTATTGAGGAATTTAAGATAAAGCCCGAGGTAACTCAACAACGCTTGGCAGATTTGAAGCAACAAGCCCCTATCTTGCAAGTCAAAAATCTAAAAACACGCTTTTCGGCCAAGACCAATTTTTGGGGCAAAACCACTGCTTGGACGAATGCTGTAGATGATGTAAGTTTTGAGGTTTATCCCGGTGAAACACTTGGCCTAGTGGGTGAATCGGGCTGTGGCAAAACCACTCTTGGCCGAACAATTTTGAGATTGACCAAAGCAACAGCAGGGGAAGTTTTTTTTGAGGGAAAAGATATTCTGAAAATGAATTCCAAAGAACTCAAAGCCTTGCGTAAAGATGTCCAAATCATCTTTCAAGACCCCTACTCTTCGCTCAATCCCAGAATGACCATTGGCAACGCCATTATGGAGCCAATGAAGGTGCATAATTTGTTTGAGAATGACAAAAAACGCAAAGAAACTGTTATCGAATTATTAGAAACAGTAAGCTTAGAAGCCAAACATTTTGATCGTTATCCACACGAATTCTCTGGGGGGCAACGCCAACGAATATGTATAGCACGAGCCTTGGCCCTCAAACCTCGATTTATCATTTGTGATGAATCGGTCTCGGCTTTGGATGTTTCTGTTCAAGCTCAGGTCTTAAACTTATTATTACGCTTACGCAAAAAATACAACTTTACCTACATTTTTATCTCTCATGATTTGTCCGTGGTTAAGTTTATGAGCGATAGAATGATGGTGATGAACAACGGAAAAATAGAAGAAATTGACACTGCTGATGTCATTCATAACAATCCACAAAAAGCTTATACTCGACAATTAATTGCAGCCATCCCCAAAGGTGATTTAGATAGCATTCTCAAACGCCATAATGCTGAAAATCAATAAGTTAATAAAATTGTTTTATCTAGCATTTATAAGCAATTAAAATCTGCACTATTCAACTATTTTAAAAAAAGTAACTGTTTTTTAAACTTTTTGCTGATAATAGTGGTTAGTATATGTGGATTAGGTTGCAAAAATGTGCCTAATTTGCTTGTCTAACATTCTACACACACTTATAAACTTAGATCATTTTGTTATTTTCTCGTATTGACTTCTATCCTAACATCTTTATATCTACTGTTTGCTCCCAACAGTACCCCAATGATGTCAATACCTGACTGTTCTAAGTCTTTAGTCTCCCGTTTACACACATTTATAGTCTAGAAATGTGATCCAACCATCTACCTCTACAGAGTAAGTATGCAACCTATTGTTAATCCATTAGCAATAGATTAAGTATTTATCTATTCCTCATTCTGCTACCAGATTACTTGTAGTAGCTAGTTTTCATTTATTTGTATAACTACTAAAATTATAAAAAATTATGACCAAAGAAGTTCATTTAACTACTACCAACATGGCAATTGCTTTAAATCAGTTATTGGCAAATTACAAAATTTACTATCACAAATTGCTTAATTATCAATGGCTTATTCAGGCATCTGCAACACCAGAACTGAATAAGGATTTGCATTTGTTTGCAGAAGAATCTGAAGAACAGATGGAAGCTATTGTAGGGCAAATTGAGCAGCTAGATACTATTCCTATAGGCAATTGGTCCAAGTGGCAAAAATGGGCTTCTATCCAGTTCAAAATTCCAGCCAGAGGCGCAGACAACATTCTAAACAAGATTATTGAAGATACGGTACAATTGGATGAATGTGCTAAGAACATTTACCAGCTCGCAAAAGAACATAAACAAGTTTCGATTTACCAATTGGCCAGCAGCCTACACCAATGCTTAAGCAGTCGATTAGAAACCCTGCAGCAATTGAAATTTGCTATAGCGGCTTAATAAAGTAGTCTTACAATTTGCCTTCATCACAAAACTATTTCAACAAAAAATAACATTCACAATGAGAAAGAAAAAAGAAGATTTCTATCAAAAAATCACAAAATGGGCCAATAAAAAAGGATTTGAAAACATCAAAGCGAACACGGAAGGCTTTGAAACCCCCAAAAGTTTTACCCGAAAAACAAACACTCCTGAAGATGATGAAGTGGTTCCAGATGCCACAGCCATCAATCATGGCACAAAATATTACTTTGAAATTGCTATGAAACCCAAAGACAAGAGCATTCGCCAACGTCTAATTTCTAAGTGGAAACTGCTCAGTTTCTTGGCCGAGCGCAAAGGTGGGCAGCTCTATCTATTTGCACCACATGGCAACAAAAGTTTTACCAGAGGTATTATGGAAAAATATGGTATCAAAGCCAATTTCATATCGCTTTCTAAAGTCAAAGCGTAGTAAGTGGCTACAAAAGCTCTTATTTCTTGTTGTTTTGCGTATTTTGAGAGGTATTCCAATACAAAACCCTCTCAAAATACATGCAAAACAACTATTTTATACAAGTATACAGACAAGACAAAAAGCTCGCATTTTTGATCTTGTTTTTTATTTTGGGGCAATGCTTTTTCTCTTACAAACAAATTGAAACCTTGCCCTTCTTTAATTATGGCATGTACGCCCGTCCCAAAGCTCTACAAAACCCAATTTATACACAATATCAACTCTATAATAGTAAGCAACAGCCCATCAAGTTGCATCAATATGTTGATGCAGCTTTCTTAGAATACCAACTTGCTCATTATACCCTACTACATCAACAAAAACCTATTGATGCTCCGCTCCATCAAACTATTCAAAATCGTTTTGGCTACTTCCCTACCCTAACCAACTATTTGCAAGAGCAGTTGTGCAATGATTCTACAGCACTCTTGCATGGTCAACAGTGGTTAAAGAAAAAAACCGAGCAGAATGAATTATCTCTTTGGAAAGAAAATTATGTCTGGGTAAAAAATAATTTCGTCTTATTAACTAAAGATTTAGTTTTCTAATGCAAGAAAAAGCCCAACAAGAACAAAAACAATTGCAGCAATTATTGTGGATTGGTGCTGTACTAATTTGGTGTTGGAGAGCTTACCAAGGTTTATTATTGCATCAATTATATGAAGCACCTTTTATTTTTGTGGGAGCGGATAACACCTTTTGGTTATATCATGCCTTGCAAATACCACAAACCATTATTAGCCATTATTATTTAGCCTTGCTGTTGGATATGGCTTGGTTGGGCATGGCACTTTATGGAGCTTATAAAGTGCCAAAAATATGGGCAGGACTGATATTCTGCTGCTTGTACACCAATTATTTTATTATTTACAACAGTGTCGCCACCCACCATGAGCACATTCTAGTGGCAGGTTTATTTTGTTTTTTATTGCTGTGTATACACTCCCTTTCACGTTTTGTGTGGTGCTTTGTGGCACTCCGATATTATGCCCTTTGGGTCTTGTTTAGTGCAGCCCTCTGGAAAATTGCATTGGGCAGTTGGAATGATCCCTTGCATTTGGATCACATTCTCAAACAACAGCATCTTTCTATCTTGTTATTAGAACCCAATGATTGGTATAGCCAATGTATATACTGGTTGTTGGAACACCCCCAGTACAGTGCTTATTTGTGGTATGTAGGTTGGATGGTAGAATTGAGTTTTGGAATAGGATTTTTTACACGCCAATGGGATAAATACTTAGCAGTACTTTGGTTGTTATTTTTTGTAATGGACTACTGGCTCATGGGGCTTTGCTTTGCCGAATTTTGTATCTTTGTGCTGCTTTTTTATCCTTGGCGAGCTATTTGGGAGCAGTACCAACAACAGGTGGGAACCTCGAAAGGTAAGGCTGTTAAGTTCTAAGTTTAGATTATTGTTAACGCTAAGTTTGTGAATCCCGAAGGGCAATATTGCTAATTGATACAGTGTATCAATTAGTAATATTGTTATAGCTTTGTAAACAAAGCGTATTTTTGAACCCTGAAAGGGTGCTATATTTATCTTGTATGGCAATAATGGCCCCCTTTCAGGCAGGGCTGTTAAGTTCTAATTATTGATGATGCAAATTGTAAACCCCGAAGGGG